>NZ_JAPQKZ010000001.1:0-39969 GCF_027257075.1 Bacteroides sp. LFL-34
CACACCAATTGAAAAATACAGGGAACTGCTTCCTGACAGATGGGAAAAGGCTAATGACTAAAAAGGGATCATTAGCCTTTTTATTTTAATACACTATATAGAATCGCGGAGACGCTTACATATGCAATACGATGAATGTAATGATGAAAAACTCTACCTTCACCCGTAGAGAGCTTATTTATCAGGAGTTCAGAAGAAAGGTGAAGGAGAATAGAGAAATGAGTTTTTTGTAGGAGAAGTGTGAAACTTCTTTTAGTATAAGTAAAAAGTATAGCTTTAGAGAACGGAAAGCTTAGCTTTAGGTGGGCAAAAGCTATGCTTTAGGAAGAGGAAACAATCTATATGTGAAATAATCATGAATATATTCATTCTGCTTAAAATTGGCCAAAAGCATGTTTCTTTTAAATAAGAAAAGGGCTGTTTTTAGTAAGTTGAAGTTTTAGACAGCCCTCAATTCTTTTATTTCTTATAAACCAACTTACTCGGAACTCCCTCTCCGAACAAGTTATCTCCCAGCGTTGTAATCTTATCTCCCGTAGCCAATACATAGCGAAGATTATCGCATCCCATAAAAGCACCGAATTCGATAGCCGTTACACTGGCCGGTAATTCCAGCGTGCCGCACAGACGACCGCAATTACTAAATACACGCTGTCCGATTGACTTCAGGTTATGAGGTAATTTCATATTCAGCAGATACTTCTTCTGCGAGAAAGTGAAGTCGGGGATAGCCGTTGCATTTGTCTTGGAAATATCAACCGATACGAGATTCGGCATATAATCGCGGATAAGTTTGAAGTCTGCGTTATCCAGTTTCCCTTCAACGGTCAGGAAGTTGATGTCTCTGGGTTGCAGTCCGGCTTTCAGGATCTCTTCTTCCAGTTTACCCATTGCACCCACTTGCAGGGTAGTCTCTACCGGTTCACCTTCGATGAAAGCAAAATTCTGCCATCTGTCTTTGTAGCGGTAAGCGTCGCTGCTGCCCAGAGGGACGAAGATGGCGGTAACGCTGTCTGCCAATGCTTCCGGCAGCAGGTTGGGAGCTGTCTTTTTCCGGATCTGACAGATTTTCAGATTCTCACAGCCTTTGAAAGCAGCATCTTCGATATTCTTCGTTTTCTCGGAGAGGATCACTTTTTCCAGTGTGGCTTTACCTTTGGTCACTCCGCCTACCACATTCGAGAAAGCATAGGCAGGGATGAAGTTCGGCATATAAATGTAGAATTTTCCATTGGGATAAGTACCGGCTTTTCCGCTGTACATCTTGATTTCTGCGTTCGAAATATCCAATACTTTCAGATTGGCAAATTCGTCACGGAGATGCCGGAAGTCCTCTGCGTTCAGTTTTCCGGTCAGTGTGAGGTGGGTGACACTGTTGGCTTCCTCTTCAGTCATCATGGAAATCAGCGTACCGGGCTTACTCACATAATACGTCTTACTCACTTGGGCGGCGGCTCCTAATGCATTAGCGGCCAGTAAGAAACTTATTAATAGTAGTTTAATTTTCATAATTTTGTAGATTTGTTCTGACAAATATAGGAAAAATAGAGAATACATGATGTTTTTTTATGTTTTATATCTAATTTTGTAGCCGGATTAACAAATTGTAAAAATGGAGGCAGACAACATAGATGGGAAGAAAGAACCCAAAAGACTTCCTGTGTGGGCATGTATCCCGCTGTTTATTGTGGTACTTTTCATATTTATTGGATTGTATGGGACACTGGTCAGCGGAGGCTTGTCGTTGGTTCTTGGAGTGGAGGCTCGTCATCCGGGAGTAGTAGGGTATATTTTCGTGGAGGCCAGTATGCTTTTGGCTGTTCTTACTGCTGCCGTAATTTTGCTTCGTCTCGAACGTCGTCCGTTTTCTGATTTGGGACTTTCTTTAAAAGGACATGCCAGTGGACTGTGGTATGGGCTTCTGATGGCAATCTTGCTCTATTTGCTGGGTTTCGGAATCTCTGTTGTTTTGGGAGAAATAGAAGTCACCGGTTTTCAGTTTAAGCCGTTGGATTTATTGGGGTCGTGGGTGTTTTTCCTGTTAGTGGCGTTGTTTGAAGAAATTCTGATGCGCGGCTATATCCTCGGACGTCTGCTTCATACCAATATGAATAAATTCCTGGCGCTCTTCATCTCATCGGCATTATTCGCGTTTATGCATATCTTTAATCCGGAAATAGCTTTCCTACCGATGCTTAATCTCTTACTTGCCGGTATGTTACTGGGTGCTTCCTATCTTTATACCCGGAATCTGTGTTTCCCTATCTCTCTTCATCTTTTCTGGAATTGGATTCAAGGTCCGATTCTAGGTTATCAGGTGAGCGGAAATAATTTCACGACGAGCATGCTGACTTTGCGTATGCCCGAAGAAAACGTACTGAATGGCGGAGCCTTCGGTTTTGAAGGCTCGCTCATTTGCACAGTACTTATGATTGTTTTTACGATTCTGATCGTGTGGTGGGGAGAAAAAAGGGAAGCAATCAGTCTTGCTGTACCCCGATCATACTAAGCTGAATCCGTTTCCGGTCATAATCTACATTCATCACTCTGACCATGACGTGTTGATGGATGGATACCACTTCCGTTGGATCGGAAATGAACCGTTCCGCTAATTGTGAGAGGTGCACCAGTCCGTTCTCCTTAATACCTATATCGACAAACGCCCCGAAATTGGTGATGTTGCCTACGATGCCCGGAAGAATCATTCCTTCGCGCAAATCGGCTATGGTGCGCACGTTCTTGTCGAATTCGAAGACTTTGATAGCCTTACGCGGGTCACGTCCCGGCTTGTCGAGTTCCTGCAGAATGTCCTGTAAGGTGGGCAGACCGACGGTAGGGGTGATGTAGGCGGAGATGTTAATCTTCCGGCGGAGTTCCTTGTCGGCTATCAGTTCGTCGATGGTACATTTCAGGTCTTTGGCTATTTGCTCTACGATGTGGTAGCTTTCCGGATGCACGGCGGTGTTGTCCAGCGGATTCTTGGCTCCGGGGATGCGGAGGAATCCGGCACACTGTTCGAAAGCCTTGGCACCCATGCGAGGAACTTTCATCAACTCTTTCCGCGAACTGAAAGCTCCATTTTCCGCCCGGTAGTTGACAATGTTTTGAGCCAGTTGCGGTCCCAGTCCGGAGATAGATGTCAATAGATGGCTGCTTGCCGTATTCAGGTTTACACCGACCAGGTTCACGCAATTCTCTACTGTCTGATCGAGCGCTTTTTTCAGCTTTGTCTGGTCTACATCGTGCTGGTATTGACCTACACCGATGGATTTAGGATCTATCTTCACCAATTCTGCCAACGGGTCCATCAGGCGGCGGCCGATGGAGACTGCTCCACGCACCGTTACGTCATAATCGGGAAACTCGTCGCGGGCAATCTTCGAAGCCGAATAAATGGAAGCTCCCTGCTCACTGACTACAAACACGGGTATCTGACGGTCGAAGCTTTGGCTGTTGATGAAATCTTCTGTCTCACGGCTTGCCGTTCCGTTGCCGATGGAAATGACTTCTATCTGATAGGCCTCAATCATCTTGCGAAGTTTCGAAGCAGCCTCGCCGGTCTTGTTGATCGGAGGATGCGGATAGATATTCTCATTATGCAACAGATTGCCTTGTGCGTCGAGACAAACAACCTTACATCCGGTACGGAATCCGGGGTCGATGGCGAGCACCCGTTTTTGTCCCAATGGCGGAGCGAGAAGAAGTTGGCGGAGGTTTTCGGTGAATACGCGAATTGCTTCATCGTCGGCTTTCTCTTTGGATTGGGCGGCAAATTCTGTTTCGATGGAAGGCTTGAGCAGCCGTTTGTAAGCATCCGTTGTGGCTTCGCCCACTTGCCGGCTACATTCGTTGTTGCCACGTACGAATTGGCGTTCCAAACGTTCGATGCAGGCCTCGTCGTCGGGATTGATGGATACTTTTAGCAGGCCTTCCGACTCTGCCCGGCGGATGGCCAACAGGCGGTGGGACGTGCAACGTTTCAGTGCTTCGGAGAAATCGAAATAATCCCGGTATTTTGCCGCTTCTTCCTCTTTTCCTTTCACTACTTTGGCACTAATCTCTGCCTGGCGGCTGAACTGATTACGTACCGCGTTGCGGGCACGTTCGTCCTCGTTCACTTGCTCTGCAATGATGTCACGGGCGCCTTTCAGGGCATCTCCCACATCTTTCACGTCTCCTTTCACGAAGGAGGCAGCCTTGGTACTAAGATTGTTTTCCCTTTGCAACATCAGGATGGTGGCAAGCGGTTCCAACCCTTTCTGGCGGGCTACTTCAGCACGTGTCTTCCGCTTGGGTTTATAAGGAAGATAAATGTCTTCCAGTTCCGTCGGATTCCAGGTGTCGTTGATACGTTTCTCCAGTTCGGCAGTCAGTTTTCCCTGCTCGTTGATGGTGCCGAGAATCGTTTCTTTCCGTTTGGCTATGTCGCACAACTTATCGTGTTGCTCTTTTATTTGCTCTATCTGCACTTCATCCAGTCCGCCGGTGGCTTCTTTACGGTAACGACTGATGAAGGGAATCGTAGCACCTTCACCCAAAAGATGGAGCGTACTACTTATTTGTCTTTCCGGTATACCCAGAAAACCGGAAATCATCTTGTGAAATAATTCCATAATTTGTATTTTTTGAGAGTAAATGAGCGACAAAAATACATATAAATCTGCTAAACCCGACAAGTTTTACTATATTTGCAACTCAATTAATGAATTAACACATCAAAACTGCATAATTATGCTGGGACGTCTTGGATATCTTTTTATCTGTTTCCTTTGGCTTCTGCAGTCAACGGAAGTATTGGCTGTCTCTAAAGATAAGAAACCTATTCTGATTATTTGCTCTTATAATCCGGCAGCACACCAAACTTCGGTCACTATTTCCGATTATATGGATGAATATAGTAAGTTGGGAGGACAGCGCGACATTGTCATCGAAAACATGAACTGTAAAAGTTTCTCGGAGGCTCCGTTATGGAGCGCGATGATGACGCAGATTCTGGCTAAATATCAGGGAGAAAAGCATCCGGCACAAATTATTTTATTAGGACAGGAAGCGTGGGCTGCCTATTTGTCGCAGAGGGATGAAATGCAGGTGAAAGTGCCGGTGATGTGCAGTCTGGCCAGTAGTAATGTGGTGATATTGCCAAAAGATACGGTGGAAAATCTTGATTGCTGGATGCCCGAATCTGTCGATATCTTTGAAGATCATCTGGATATTCCCGAACTGGAATCGGGATTTATCAATCAATATAATATAGAAGGTAATATCTCCATGATTCAAGCTTTCTATCCGAAAACGAAACACATTGCCTTTATCTCGGACAATACTTATGGCGGAGTGACTATGCAAGCGTTGGTACGAAAAGAAATGAAGAAGTTCCCCGATCTGGATTTGATTTTGATGGACGGCCGGAGACATTCTATTTATACCATCGTTGAGGAATTGAGACAGCTGCCCGAAAATACGGTTATTCTGGTGGGAACGTGGCGTGTGGATATGAACGAGGGGTATTTCATGCGGAATGCGACGTATGCCATGATGGAGGCTACTCCTACCATCCCGGCTTTTACTCCTTCATCGGTGAGCCTTGGATATTGGGCGATAGGAGGAGCGCTGCCCGATTATCGGAAAGTGGGAGGAGAAATGGCTATGGAGTCCATACGGATGGATCAGCACCCGGAGGATACGGGGAAGCATCTTTCGATCATTGGCTCTAAAGCGGTATTGGATAGCCGGAAGGTGAAAGAGTGGGGGCTGCACCCAAGCGTGTTGCCTTTTAAAGTGCAGCTTGTCAACCAACCGGTTTCGTTCTATCAGCAATATACTTATCAGATATGGTCTGCTTGTGCTTTGTTCGTGATTCTGGTACTTGGCTTATGTATCTCTCTTTTCTATTATTTCCGTACGAAACGTTTGAAAGATGAGCTTTTGAAATCGGAGAAGGATTTGCGTGTAGCGAAAGACAGGGCGGAAGAGTCTAATCGTCTGAAGAGTGCTTTCCTTGCCAATATGAGTCATGAGATACGGACGCCGTTGAACTCGATTGTCGGCTTTTCGGATGTACTGGCAATGGGCGGTAGCACGGAGGATGAACAGCAGTCTTATTATAAGATTATCAAAACCAATTCGGATTTGTTGCTTCGTCTGATTAATGATATTCTCGACCTTTCACGTCTGGAGGCGAACCGGGTGACTTTGACGTGGGAGGAATGTGATGTGGTGCAGTTGTGTAGTCAGGTGGTTGCTTCTGTTAGTTTTTCACGACAGTCGTCGGACAATCAGTTCTTGTTTTCCACTTCTTTTGAGACTTTCCGGATGGTGACGGATGTGCAGCGTATGCAACAGGTAATCATTAATCTGCTGTCCAACGCCGACAAATTTACGAAACGCGGGAAGATTACCTTGGACTTTTCTGTGAATGAGGAAAAGCAAATGGCTATTTTCTCGGTAACGGATACCGGATGCGGTATCCCGAAAGAAAAACAGGGACTTGTGTTCGAGCGTTTTGAAAAGCTGAATGAGTACGCCCAGGGAACCGGATTGGGATTGTCTATCTGTAAATTGATTGTGCATAAATGGAAAGGAAGTATATGGATCGATCCTGACTATACCGGTGGGGCACGGTTCGTATTTTCGCATCCGCTAAATATAGAAAAAGAATGAAACGAATAGGATTTATTTATGGCTTGCTTTTCTGTCTCATACTGTCTGTTGCGGCGCAGGAAAAGGTGGTGAAGCTGAAGATTGTGGAAACGAGTGACGTACATGGTAATTATTATCCTTACAATTTTATAACCCGCCACGAGTGGAAGGGTAGTCTGGCGCGTATTTATTCTTTCGTGCAGAAAGAGCGTGAACAGTATAAAGAGAATTTGATATTGCTGGATAATGGTGATATTTTGCAGGGACAGCCTACTGCCTATTACTATAATTATATAGATACGGTGTCTCCTCATCTTTGTTCGGAAATGATGAATTTCATGAAATATGATGCCGGTAATATGGGGAACCATGATGTGGAAACGGGGCGTGCTGTGTTCGACCGTTGGATAGCCACTTGTGACTTCCCTGTGTTGGGTGCCAACATCATTGATATGTCTACGGGAAAGCCCCATCTGGCTTCTTATAAGGTGTTGGAACGTGATGGCGTGAAGATTGTGGTATTGGGTATGATTACTCCTGCCATCCCTGCATGGCTTTCTGAAAATCTGTGGAAAGGCTTGCGTTTCGATGATATGGAAGAGACGGCACGCAAATGGATGAAGATTATCCGTGAAAAAGAGAATCCGGATTTGGTGATCGGCTTGTTCCATGCCGGACAGGAGGCTTTCAAAATGTCGGGCAAGTACAACGAGAACGCTTCTCTCAACGTAGCGAAGAATGTGCCGGGATTCGATATCGTATTGATGGGACACGATCATGCCCGCGAATGTAAGAAGGTGATGAATGTAGCCGGAGATTCGGTGTTGATTATTGATCCGGCCAGCAATGGAATTGTATTGTCTAATGTCGATGTGACCTTGAAACTGAAAGATGGAAAGGTGCAGAGTAAGGACATCAAAGGGGAGTTGACAGAAACGGAAGCTTACGGAATCAGCGAGGATTTCATGAAGCGTTTTGCTCCGCAATATGAGACGGTGCAGAAGTTTGTATCCAAGAAGATCGGCACTTTTACCGAGAGTATCTCTACTCATCCTGCTTTCTTCGGTCCTTCTGCTTTTATTGATTTGATACATACTTTACAGCTCGATATAACCGGAGCTGACATCTCTTTTGCCGCTCCGCTTTCGTTTGATGCGGAGATAAAGAAGGGGGATGTGTTTGTCAGTGATATGTTCAACTTGTATAAGTATGAGAATATGCTGTATGTGATGACTCTGTCCGGAAAGGAGATTAAGGATTTTCTGGAGATGTCTTATTATATGTGGACGAACCGGATGAAGTCACCGGAAGATCATCTGCTCTGGTTCAAGAAGAAACCTCGGGAAGGTGCGGAAGACAGGGCTTCTTTCCAGAACTTCAGTTTTAATTTCGACTCGGCTTCCGGCATTATTTATACGGTGGACGTGACAAAACCGAAGGGAGAAAAGATTACGATTACGAGCATGGCGGACGGTTCTCCTTTCCGTATGGATAAGATATATAAAGTGGCCTTAAATTCTTATCGTGGTAATGGTGGTGGAGAACTGTTGACGAAAGGATCGGGTATTCCGCAGGAGGATTTGAAGGGCCGTATAATTTTCTCTACGGATAAAGATCTTCGTTTCTATTTGATGAATTATATCGAAAAGAAAGGTACGATGGATCCCAAAGCCCTGAATCAGTGGAAGTTTGTTCCGGAGAAATGGACAGTGCCGGCTGCCCAACGTGATTCTGAATATTTATTCCGGTCTGTTCAATAAGTAACTAAAAGTGTTCATTATGTCTGATAATACTCTTGAACGACTTGTATATCTGATTAAATGCTGGTATATTTGTCGCAAAAAGAGAGAGTATGTATATTCAAAATGTTCCCAAAGTAGGTATTTCTTCGGTAGTTCATTCTAAACATATAGATTCTGACAACATTGATGTTGTTGATAACGATATAGCGCTCTTCGATACGGAGAGCGTTATATCGTTGTATAATGGACCGACTAAACTGGAGGTGTTGACGGTAGGTCTTTGCCTGGAAGGTACTGGTACTTTTAATATTAGTTTACGTGAGTTTCAACTGTTCCCCGGATTAATGGTGATCGCGCTGCCTAATCAGATTGTCGAACAGCGGTGTTTCAGTTCCGACTTTAAAGCAATATTCTTTGCTGTGTCGAAGAACTTGTTAGAGACATTGCCTAAGATCAGTAATGTGCTTTCCTTATTCTTTTATCTGAAAGATTACCCGTGTTTCAATCTTACACCGCAGGAGCAGGAGACTGTGAAGGAATATCATGCATTTATCAGAAAACGGTTGAAGAATAAGGAGGCTTTATATCGTAAAGAAGTGGTAATGGGCTTGATGCAAGGGTTCTTTTTTGAACTTTGTAATATCTTTACCAATCATGCGCCAGCCAATGCTACTACCATGAAAAATAAAAGCCGGAAAGAATATATTTTCGAACGTTTTTATGAGTCTTTAGTGGAGTCTTACCAGTCTGAACGGAGCGTGAAATTCTATGCTGACCAGTTGTGTCTGACGCCTAAACATCTTTCGGGAGTAGTAAAAGAGGTCAGCGGAAAAACGGTGGGAGAGTGGATAGACGAACTGGTGATTCTGGAAGCAAAAGCACTTCTGAATTCTTCAAGCATGAATATTCAGGAAATTGCCGATCGGCTGAATTTTGCCAACCAGTCTTTCTTCGGGAAATATTTCAAGCATTACACCGGTATGTCTCCTAAAGAATACCGGAAAAGCGGCTAAAATCATAGAACACCGGAGCGCACACGGCTTAGTGTTTCCGGTGTCATCAAAAGATAAGAGGCGATGTGTGCCAGAGGTGCACGTTTGATAATTTCCGGATGTGTTTCGAGCAGGAGGTTATAGCGTTCGCGGGCGGATTCAAAGCGCCAGGAGTCTGCTTTAATCTGTGATACAATCAAGGAGTATTCCAGTATCTTTTGGTAGAACATATTGATTTCCCAGTTCTCTTTTGCCAATTTTTGTATCATGTCGCGAGGGAACAGGTAGATAATGGAAGGTTCGAGGGTTTCCACGATTAGCCGGGTGGGTACTTGTTTCAGAAAACTCTCAATGCACATCACGATACATCCTTCGTATGAGAAATGTTCGGTCACGTCTTTCCCATTCTTGTAATAGTACTGCCTAAGCATCCCTTTGCCGACAAATACGATTTCATGAGCTACTTCTCCTTCATTCAGCGCTATTGCTCCTTTGGGAAATTCTTCACGAATCAGTATGCTTTCTATCTGTCGTCTTCCTTCTATACTCATTTCCGGAAAGCGGGAATTTACAACAGCATTTACAGTCTCTCTTAATAATGTATCCATGTCTTTTCTGTCTTGATGTGTGCAAAAATACTAAAAACGGTTGACATAAATCAAGTGTGGTATAAAAAAGATGTATCTTTGTCCGCAAAACCAAGAGGTAAGATGATAATGAATAAGATAATAGGCTTGGCAGTGTTGCTGTTCTGTTTGAGTGGTTGCGTAAGGGATAATGATGCTATTTATTATCCGGTTGGCAACGTGGATGTGGAAAGAGGTGGTCCGGCTTTGGAGGCTGGGAAGGGTGATTTAATAGCCCGTAGTTACAATACCGAAGATTATGTACTGGACACGCTTGCACAATATCCGGGTGATCCGACGCTCGGTAAACTGACATTCATGGTCAGTCTGAAAAACCGGTTGGCAGATCAGGAGGTGAGTGGCTTTAATGGCGTCGGTCTATCCAAACTAACAATGAGTCTTGGATATAAAGACGGCAACTATCCGGCAGAAAGCCAGGTTCCTGTTTATACTTCGTCCGACGTGACTGCCAGTTATGCCATCAAACTCCGTTTAAAGGGAGAATTGACTTTAACAGGAGACGAATGGATGATTGACTATATTTATGCTCAATTAGCGGGTTTATTCCAGCCTTATCCTCCTACGTCTTTCCCGGAAGTGTTTATGTGTAAAGGGGGTGAGCAATCGTATGCTACGTTCGATTCTTTTCGTAGAACCTGGACGTTTGATATTACTTATGATCGTTCCAACCTTTCTTTCAGCCAACTGTATTTCAATCTGTTTGTGAATCTGGCAGGGCAGAAAAGAGAGGATAGAGTACGGTTGAGGATTGATAAGGAATCTTACTTCGAGATCTATAAAGAAAAAGAGGAAATGTAGTTTAACTACATTTCCTCTTTTTCTTTGGTAGTGGGTACGAGATTATACGTACGTGCATGGAAGGTCTTTTCATACACCATCCAAATAAATTATTTGAATATGGAATTACGAATTAAAACGTTTTATTTCCGATGCGGTAAAATCTCCTTCATGTGAAGCACCTCCACCTGTATAGCAACTATATTTCCCATCCTCTGTAATCTCTTTGATTCGCATTTGCTTATTTGTTTTTATTTCTACAACAAGCTCGCCAATATTAAATTCTGTTGGTTGAGTGGGCATTTTCTTTTTGGGGGAGGTGGTTGAAGAAAAGTATCTTTCTTTGATTTCTCTAATGTCGTTTGTCATGCCCCAGATTTTGAAAAATAGGATTAGTTGTAGGATTCCGAATATGAGAATGATTAAAATAATAAATGTTTCCATGATATTTAGTTTTTAGTGATTGTTTAATTTCTAACTATTGTCTGAACTTCTTTTTAAGGCTATCAATAAACTATTAAATAGATGTGATATGGGAGAGTCTTTTTTAGATTTTGGCTACTATTTGCCCCAAAAGAATTAAGCGGTAATAGAGTTTGTTTGCTTTTTCATGTTTACTTGTTTTTTTATATTTTGTGCTAAAGGTAATTGAAATATCAAAACTAGCAAAAGAATTTGTAGATAAGATAATAGATAATAGTAATGAGAATGTTATACTCATTCAAGTATAAGGAATTCTCGAATTGATTGCTGGTAATTTGCGGATGATCGTTATTCAACTTGAAAAAAAACAGTAAAACGTTTGATTTGGTGTAAAGAAGTGTCTTTCTTTGTAGAAGTATTCACAAATCAAAATACATAGTTATGAAGAAAGTTCTATTGTTGCTAGTCGTAATTCTTTCAGTGAATGATTTATTAGCAAAAGTTTTTTTCCTTTTTAAAGAAGTTAACAAGGAATGGAGCATTGGTATAATAGGAGGATATGTGGGATATGGAAGAGGTATATCAAATGGTGCGGTAGGAGTAAGTTTGGCTATAAAAGGTTTTTATGCTGATGTTATGGGATGGCCTTCTTCTCATGAAAATGATATGGGAGTAGATAAGTGGTCTGATAAGATGACTACTGTAGTTCATATAGGCTATCAAATTCCTATTGTGAAGAATTTAAGATTTATTCCAGTTATAGGGTATGCGAAAATAGCATATGGCACTACAGATGGAAGTGATTATACTATATCTGATTCCGGCATAGTACATAATAAGTTTTCAGAGAAAAAAAGTGTTTCGGGGCTAGATTTTGGCGGGATAGCGGTCATAAATATAAAAAAAGTAAATATAAATTTGGCTTTTACAAAATATTCTATTTTAGGTGGGATTGCGCTAGAATTTTAATATTAAATGTATTATCGTGATAGTAGCTTTTAGAAAAAGCTAAGTAATCCAGACCTTTTGTTGTTTCATTCCTAAAAAAAGTTCCGCAATGACTCAATTTGCGGGACTGGTGTCAATAAGAATCTTAACCGAGTTTAAGCGATGTTTGATGAATCATTTCGCTTACGTCCTTCAAAACGTTTAAAAACGTTTGAAGTTCATTATCTGTAAAGCGAGCCTTTTTTTCCGTTTACGATATTGCCGTTAATTCTTTGATATAGTCAATTTCTTGACTTACCGAAATATTTCTTTGCGATATAGCTAAACGAAATAGCTTCCGGCAATTCTCCGAGTCTATCCCGTAATATAGCTTCTTCTGTTCTTTCTATAAAATCATTACAAGCATCTACGGTTGCTTTTAGTCCAGATTCAGACGCTTTTTTATAGGCTTCTTTCTGGGCTTCTGGCAGCGCGTTATATTTGGCTTGCATTTCTTTTTTGAAAGCATCTCTTTCTTCTTTGGTAGAAAAGGTTTTGAATCGTTCAAAATCCGCTTTCATTTCGGGTGTAGGTAAGCAGGCGTTTATATCTATCATATTTTTAAAGTTAATCCCTCGCCGAAGGGAGGGAGATTAATTACTCTTTTAATTTTTACCGAATTTCATTCATTCATTCGGTCGAGTATGTCATTTATTAATGCTTCTCTTTCTTTTTTATTTTCGGGAAATCCCATAGGCTTCGTGAAATGAAGCGAGAAGTTTTAAATTCTCATATTCTTGTTCTAATTCCTTTCTTTCTTTCTTCATCTTTCATTGGTTAAACATTAAAATTAAGAACTCTTATTTGACTTTATAAAATTAATATGTGTTTGCTTATTGTACAAGTTTTTGGAGAATTATTTTCAATGAATTAATGTAATCTATTACTTTCTTATTCATATTATTATCATTTTTAGTATATATACGCAAATAGTGTGTTAACGGGATAGCACGATAATAAAGCAAGATGAAAATTTGCGCAAAATTTGCATCATTTTCTTTAATAATACCCGTTTATAACGCCTAAAAACGATACTTTGATATAGATATAAGGCAATAAAAAAGCCTCTTACTTGTTTGTAAGAGGCTGATAATCAGATAGTAGTGGGTACGAGAATCGAACTCGTATTACATGCGTGAGAGGCGTTTTTCTACACCACCTAAAACGCTTATAACTAATATCTTATAATATTTATAAAATCTATTTGCACCGAATTTGCATTAAAAAACGGTACTCATTCCCTTTCTTATAAATATCACCTCTTATATTTCATCTTTATCAAAGAACGTTTTCAATACAAAGTTAATCAATCAATCAGAAATAGCAAATATTATTTGTTTGAATTTAAGCTATCTGTTTCTAGTTTATCCGGCTAGTAGTAAAAGTACTATTATGACTCAAAGCAACGATTCTGATAATAAACGTGCCGTAGAAGCCGTTTTCACTTTGAAGCGAGTAATCACAAAGCAAAATAAAAATATTATCGACGTATCTCGAATATTCGAGGTTAACGGAGAACGTATTTATAGTGATAATATTTCGCCTAGCGTATGGCGTAATACTTTAGATAATCCCGACATATTCCGGTTGGTGGAGTTATTCGCCATGGGTGATCTTGATATAGGGAAGCATACTACACACAGAACTAAAGATAGAAAATACCTTGCTAAATTGATCGAGTTTGTCCGGCGTAAGTTGAGACTTCATAAGTTGTATCTCTATATCCAATCTTTCAAGTTGCGTCGAAAGTATTAGCTCTTGTGCTTTAAAAGCTCCACGCGACGAAAATTCATGTAAGCCGGAATTTATAGCAACGACAAAACCACTAGGCCGCGAATATCTACTCTTTATATCTATTAGTCCCATTTTTTCGAGTTGGCGTAAAATTATGTCGCATTCATCTATTGTTATATTGTGCTCTTTTAAATCGTAAACGTCTAAGTCTGTCAGCGATTTATTAGAGGCGATTAGTATTGCTACTATAATATCTTTTTTATCTATTGTAATCATGTCTTTTGTTTTTGAATACTCTATTTATTCTCTATATTTTTTCGTATCTTCTCATTATCTCTTTTTAAGTTATCTACCATTTCCAATAATGCAGGGGTGAATCTATCGGAGGCAGCTAAATGATTTAAAAGACTTTGAGAAATCTCTAAGAAGTCATTATTTACTTCTATCTGTCTAACTCCATTAGAGATTGTTACTACACTCGCTTGTTCTTTTGATAATAATATCTTTGCGGCAACATCGCTAAAAAAGTATGGTTCGTTAATAGATATTGCATGTTCAACCATTGCTTTTAAACAGATTGTTATTCCTCGCAGATCACATTTTGATAACTGAAATTTCAATTCGATATACTCTGCCTTATATAGTATTTTTTTCGTAGAAATTTCACTTTCATCTTTTATTTTTTTTATATCCTTTGCAAAAGATTTGCTGACTTGCTTCACTTCATCTTTAACCTTCTTATCTATTGCAATCACATTCCAAATCTGCCATCCGATTAACATAGTCACCAAAAGCGATAAAATCCCTACTATCACCCCGATATAGTCTATACCTAGCTCCGGCGCGGATGGTAACGAAACGCAAATAGCGACAACACTGCATATAATCGCAGCGATCGACAAACAGTTGCTCCAATATGATTTGATTCGGTTTTTCATGTTTAGTTCGATTTAGTGGTCGATGACACTTGTTTATTTGTTGGTTGCTTCTTCTTTGGATGAGTAGCAGTCGGATTCTTTATACTCTTCATCTTTCCAACTGCTTCGTGCTCTTAAAGAGTAATATATACCATCGTTTTTGACATTAACGGACATAACTTCTAACTTTTTCGGTTTACCGTCTTTTAGAACCCATACACTATCATCAATCTTGTATTTATTTTCTATTTTGCAATTTTCTGAAATAGAAAAATCAAAAACGGCTTGACTATTATTGTAGCTATGGGGCGTAGTTCCTTGATAGAGGAAACAATATTCACCGGGTAAAATCGGCGTTTGTGGTGTTACTCTAAATTCTGTTTCATTTATTGCCTCAATGTTGCAAATTACAATATCTTTGCTTTCCACTCCGGCAAAATTACCTGAATATAAATCAATTTCCCCAGTCTTTAACTCTCTTTTCCCCTTTTTGCTTATCAACTTTACTAATACAAATTCATGTGGAGAAGAAGCAACGGTAAACCGCCAATTAGACGCCTTAGAAGTATTCTCCATTTGTTTTGTGTTATTGAAAAAGAAACGAAAATCTGGTATATTTGTTTCTATGATATTAGTAGAATGTTCATTTGATAACACTGATTTTATTTTAGTATTAGTTATATGAGGCGTTACTTTTGAACCTAATGTATTAGTTTTGGCGTTAGAAATAGCCGCAGGAAATATCTTTTTAAAACCGTCGTTTTCTTTGAAATATATTCCCGTTTTAATGCTTTGCTCTCTTGCTTCTTTATCTTCGCTTCTTTTATTCCGTTGCATCATCGCTACAATAATATCATTACTTACTCCTTTTTCTTTTAATTCTTTTAGAGCTTGTATAGATGTATCAAAGTTATTTTTTGACGTATTTATTTTAGTTACTATAACGTCGTTCGAGAATCCAAGTTCTAACATGTCGGTTATAGACTGATTTGTTAATACTTCATCTTGCGCAGATGCGATAAGTGGAAAAAATATTAATATTATCCCTAATAGCAGCTTCTTCATATTGTTTTGTCTTTTATAATTAGTTAAATCCATGTTTTTACACTCACTACACCGACGACTAACGCCCAGTCGTATATTTCATTAACCGGAACATCATACGGTTTGAATCCTTCTTCGTTATTAAAAGGAACGCATTTAATATAACCCTCTTTATCAGACTCTTCGATTTTTTTTATCATTATTCCATCATAGGTTGCCAATGCATATACTTCACCCCAACGCACATGAGAGCGACTTGTTACAATTCGACAACCGACAATATCCCGATCGTTAATGCTTCGTTCTGGAACGTTTCTATTAATCATGCTACGACCTCCGGCGCGGATCGTAAAATCACAACCGGGCATATCGGGGATGATGAAGCGTTCGCAATCCCCTTTCGTTATTGCAGAGTTAAAGCCATTCGGTAGACCACAAGAGGCGGTAACTACGTCTATATGTGGAATGGCTTTACCCTTTAAATCTTCATAGTGCATGATATATTTTTCATCACTATCGTTCGATACTTTAGAGCTCTCTAAAGAATCGTCTACCCCACTAATAAGCCATCCCACATTAACACCTAGATAATCAGCTAGGATATTAATATTACCTATATTAGGCTTTGTTCCGTTTAGATAGTTCATAACTGACACCTTCGATACCTTTGTGTCTCTTCCAATAGCATAAGGTGTAACTCCTTTATTCTCAATAGCAATCTTTAATCTATCTTTAAATTCCATAAGCACCAATAGTTAATAAATGTTTTATAGGAAATAATTATTTCCTATTTTCTTTTATGGGTAATAATAATATCCTATCTTTGTCGCATCAAAGTTAATCAATCAATCAAGAACTAACAAATAAAAGTATAGAATTATGAAAGCAGGAATGAGCGATAAAGAAAAAGGCAATACGATAACTCAAATAATGGTTAGCATGAAACAAGCCGCTTTAGCTGAAAACAAACCTTTCGATGAAGGTATATTTTTCGACCTCGCATTTATGAGCGATGAAGAGTTATTGAGAATTTCAAAACTTTGCGGCATTAAATAAGATAACAAAAAAAATAACTGGCGGGGCGAGAGCCCTGCACAATATAGATAATAATGGAAATAGGAATGATCGGAGACGTAGAATTTAAAAAAGCAGGAAGCGAAACGGTATGTTGTGTTAGCTTGATTAATACAACAGCCGGACAAAGATTCTTAGCGTGTACACTCGCTAGTAGTAAGACTTTCAAAACGTTCAAGGGCGCAGAGAAATTTATGAACTCATTCGGTTATCAGAAGATTTAATATTAATCCGTGCCCTTCGGGGTTACATAATAAATACGATTATGAAAGCAACTAGCACTTTAACCAGAAAGACAGCCTTAGAGATATTAATCGAAAGCCGTGATAAGAACGCCATTAATGCATTAATTTCGAAAAAAGAAATAGCATTAGAAGAGGCTGTTAATAATGCAGAATGGTATGCAAGTCTCGGGCTTGACGGAATGGCAGATAATGAAGTAGCAAGGCAAGAAAAATTAATAAGAGATATAGAGCGATTGAAAGCAGCTATTTAATATTAATCCGTAGCCCTTCGGGGCTACATAACACGATACACGACAATGAGACGAAAAAGAAACGAATTAACTGCCCTTTTAAGGGGGATGCAGCCCGGGGAAACAATGACCTTCCCTCGTTCTAAAAGAAATTCAGTTAGACCGACCTGTACAAATCTAAAATATGACGAAGGTCTACTGTTTACGACGGAAACCGATAAAGATAATCTAATTGTTACACGATTGAATAATGAACAATGGGACGAACTAGAGTAACCGGAAAAGTTGAGCCAATAGTGAAGAAGTGGCTTAGTAAAGACGAAGCAAAATCCTATATAGGATGCTCGGATGATTTTTTGAGAACGTTACGGGAAAAAGCTCTCATTTCTTTTTCTCAATTTGGAAAAATGATCTGGTACGATTTATCGAGTATAGATAGATTCATACAAAGTAATAAGGTAGTATAAAACAAACACCATGTTAACACTAAAACAAAGTCCCGCCGCTATTATCTTAATGCTTTCAGCGTGCAGCCTTGCAGAAGGCGAGCCGGAGCCGGGCAAATTAATTATCGCACTATTGATCGTATTTATAACGGTTATCTACGTGCTAGTCTGTAACTATCTAAACGTGAAACGACATGGCGGCGAATCCTCAATGTATCGGTAATTGCCGAATTTGTACGGTTCTTGGCGCGTGCCCTGCTGATACTCTAGTTTGCGAAGATTGCGGCGAAGAGATCGAACCGGGCGAAGAGATAGAATTAGAGGTCGAAACGTACGAACGTGGCAGACATGGCACAAAGATAATAACGGTTTGCGCTCGCTGTTATGAGTCGCTTTATCAGGGTGGAAACGATAACTTTTAAACAACACGATAATGACACATTGGAAAACTCAATTTAATTACGACTATCTAGGCGCTTACAGCCTACCGGATGGAAAAGATATAATTCTCACCATCCGCGAAACGAAAAAAGAACAAGTAGTCGGCGCGTCTGGAAAGAAAGAAGAATGTTTCGTCGCTTATTTCTTCGAGAATGTGAAACCGATGATCCTCAACCGGACGAACTGCAAAACATTGACGAAAATTTTCAAAAATCCGAATTTTGAGTCATGGATAAACAAGCAAATCCAAATCGGAGCGGTATTAGTTGACGCTTTCGGCGAAAAGGTTGATTCGCTTCGTATTCGTCCTTTTCTTCCGAAAGTAGAAAACTCATTGCCTACTGTTGAGACAGGATCGGCAATCTGGAAAAATATCCTCGACGGTCTGGCGGGTGGCTTTACGGTCGCACAAGTCCAGACGAAATATAAACTAACTAAAGAACAAATCAAAGAACTAGTAGCACATGAAATCAAGTGAACAAAAAGAAATCGAATGGAAGGAAAAGAGACAAGGCAAAATAACTGCCTCTACGCTTCCCGATTTAATGAAAGCGGGAAAGGGTTGCCCGTTCGGTAAAACTTCCCTAGATGCAATGTATGCGGTTCGCTACGAGCGTAGAACCGGGACGATGCGAGAAAACGGAAGTAACAAGGCGTTTGATTGGGGACATGAAAACGAACCGCTAGCGGTCGAATGGGTACGGAGCCAGTTAATGAACGAGATCAAGTCGTGTACAACCGATTTTAAGGACATTGTTTTCAATGAACCGTTTGAAGGATTCGGAGATTCACCGGATTTCTATGTGTACGGATTTGACGGGAAAGTTATCGCTCTGGGTGAGATCAAGTGCCCGATGTCGCAAGGAAAGATCGAATCGCTGCAGTTCGGAAATACCATCGACGAAAAAGACGAATATTATTGGCAATTCCTCGGACATTTTCTAGGTCGCCCAGACGTAGACAAGTTGTATTATGTCATTTATGACGGCTATGTAAACGACGGTCGAATACTCGAAATGAATCGAGCCGATCACGTGGAGAATATAAAGAAACTCTATGATCGAATCCGGTTGGCTAGCGAGATGATAGACGAATCTATCCGTTCCGGTCTGGATTTGCTTGATTGTGTCGATAAGGCAAAAGCGGTATTAGAATTAAAGATGCAGATCGAGGCGTTAAAGCCGGAAGCGAAAAATAGTGTTCCGGTAAAGAATCAGATTTATAAGATACGGAAGGAGTTAAAGAAGTTAATCACCAATAAAATAAAAAAAGCAGCATGAATAAATTAATTAAAACAGAGAATATTCTTTCTTACTTGAAACAATACTGTACAAATATTCCTATTGATTCTTATCGGGATATTGAGTGCGCATTAGGCAAGGAGTTAGTTATTAATGATGAAGAATTACGATCCGACCTGAAAAGCGACGGGACGAGTTATTTGTGTCTCGAAATAGACAACTCGACATCTCTTAGATTTAAAGTAACCGAATCATTTATGTATAAAACATTTCCGTATGATTCTGTGTCTGTAAAATGCATCTTAGATAATTATTCCGTTCACGCTGTACCGTCACAACGCTAACACAACACGATTAATCACACTTTTATAAACACTTTAATAAACACGAAATTATGAACACTTGGTTTTTAACGAAAATTCGCTACGAGAAAGTAATGGAAAACGGGATGCAAAAGAAGGTAACTGAACCGTACTTAGTCGATGCACTAAGTTTTACCGAAGCAGAAGCGCGAATAATCGAAGAAGTAACGCCGTTTATCTCCGGTGAGTTTACAGTGTCCGACATTTCCCGCGCACATTATAGCGAGATATTTACAAGCGAAGAGGATTCCGCCGATAAATGGTTTGCCGGGCGACTCGCTTTTACTACACTTGACGAGAAAAGCGGCAAGGAGAAGCGAACGTATACGAATGTACTTATACAAGCCGCAGACATTCACGACGCAATGAAGAAACTCGACGAAGGAATGAAAGGAACGATGGCGGATTATTCTTCGATTCTTCTCAAAGAAACGGCGATTGTAGATGTTTATCCGTATGAAGCGAAAAATAAAGAACAACAGAAACATGATTAAACGACATTGGATGCTATTAATAGCCGTGATAGCTATCCCAATAGGAAACCGCCTATTCAACCATGTTAGCGCGTGGTTGGGCGTTATGGTTATTTTATCGGCTGTAATTTTCTTAATTTACAAACTAATTAAATTTTTAAAAATGAAAGATTTTAAGTTTTTACTATTGGCATTTGTTGCCGTTGTTTTGTTCGCTTCATGTGAACGTGTCGCTCCCAATTATGCAGGTGTTTTCATGGAGAATTACGGGAAAGACGG
Organism: Bacteroides sp. LFL-34; assembly: GCF_027257075.1. NCBI lineage: Bacteria > Pseudomonadati > Bacteroidota > Bacteroidia > Bacteroidales > Bacteroidaceae > Bacteroides > Bacteroides sp. LFL-34. The sequence goes on from NZ_JAPQKZ010000001.1 coordinate 20,694, forward strand.
AAAGAACGATTTTTCCATTAAAACGGGACGCGTTTCTACGTGGGAATGGGGCACAGAACTTTTTCAAGTTCCATTATTTGACCAAAGAGGTGACTTTGCCGAACCTGTTACACTAAAAGCAGCAGACAATACAGAGTTTAAAGCTCGTCCGACTTATTCATATAAAGTGATTAAAGAAAGGGCGGTCGATGTGGTATTCGATAATAAACATATTAGCGACGGAGGCGATTTTATGAGTTCTCTTGAAGATAATATATTGGAGCCGCGTATATATGATTTAATAAAAGAAGAAAGTCGTAAACATAAAACGGATAGTTTGATGGCAGACGGAGGCTCATTGATTTTTGAAAGACGGTTAGAACAAATAATCGAAACGGAGTTTGAAAAACGCGGATTGCAATTACTAACATTTTCTGCACAATTAGAATTTTCGGAAAAGGTACGTGAGAAAATAGACAGTCGTAATGAAGTAAATACGAATATTTCGGTATTAGATCAGCAGATTGAAGAACAAAAGAAGTTAAACGAGTTAGAACAACTAAAAACAGAACAGGCTATCATCCGGTCAAGAGGATTGACTAAAGAAATTTTGTACAAACAGTTTATTGATCGTTGGGACGGGAAAACGGCGTTATATGGGATTGTTCCCGACTTCTTGAAAATAACTAAATAACAACGCGCCGGGTGAAAGCCCCGGCAAATCGGATAAGTGGCGGAATTGGAAACGCCTAATTATGTAAGGTTGATCGCCAGACATTCCGTTAATGCGGTGCGGCTCTTGAAGTATCATTCCCGGTTCGAATCCGGGCTTATCCACTATTTACAAACCAAAATAAAATATGATGCAGATAATAATAGGGAAATGCCCTAGCAAGAGTAATTGCTACAAGATAATTCAACAAAGAGGTAAAGACGGAAAATATCACGGATCACTTGCAAAAAAAGATGCTTTGGTGATGTATGAAAAGTCTTTCTATCTTCAATGTAGCCAATACAGAAATAAACAAATAAAAGGCTTATTTGAACTCTATTTAAGCGTGCACTATGATACGCAACGACCAGACTTGGATAATTGTCTTAAAATTGTGTTAGACTGCTTGCAGTCATGTAGAGCGATACGAAATGATCGTAATTGTGTGAAAATAGTGGCGGAGAAATATATAGATAAGACTAATCCGAGAATTGAATTTGAAATAAAGGAGGTATAAAATGGCGAAGAAAACAACACAGGTACAAAAAAGCGATTGCCGGACGTGTCGGAATGGCGGAGAAGAGAATAATTTTATTTGCTATTGTTCCGTCCTGAAAGTGGGACGGGCGATCGGGATAAGGATTTGTAGTTATTATATCGCTCGATAGACTTTATAAGTGTGATGAATATAGACGGATATACGCTAACTGAAAAGATGCGAAAAGCGCGACGACGTTTCAGATTTACCGCCACCGAACAAGCCCTTTTTTACGAATTAGTGGCTATTTGTAACGGCGAAGATTGGAGGGACGTTTTCGATTGCTCGAACATTGAACTTTGTTTTGCGCTTAACGTGAATGAGAAAACACTAATAAAAGCCCGTGAGTCTTTAATAAATGCAGGATTGATTTATTATAAATCTGGTAAGAACAAACGTATTATAAGCTCTTATTCTTTCGTGAAGGAATTTAAAACCACTGTAACTACTACTGTAAATTTTACAGCCAATCAAACAGCCAATAAGGGAGCCAATCAGACAGCCAATGATACAGTAGATAAGGGAGTCAATGATACAGGGGATAGTACAGACTATAATAAACTAAAACAGAAACCAAACAGAAATATACTCTCTAAAGTCTCTCATGGAGATTTTGATTTTATATCTAATGAGTTTTTAGAGACGTTTACTCTTTGGCTTGAATACAAGAAAGACAGGCGGGAAAATTACAAATCGGAAAAGTCACTCAAAGCGTGTTACAACAAATTAGTGAAATTGAGCAAAGGTAATCCGGCGGTCGCATCTCAAATCGTAGATGAATCGATTGCGAATAATTGGGCGGGATTTTTTGAACTAAAGAATAATAAAAACGAATATGGAAACAAGAAGCAAACAGACTCTACCGATAGCGGCGATTCTATCATACGGACTACCGTACTATGACGAGCCGATAGAAGTAGAGAAGCGCCCGGAGTGGTTTAAAGCGTGTTGCAAATACGTTTGCCCCGGTTTTAAGATTGACGATTCGAATAGAAACATAATGAACCAACTGTTTTTGTATACTGAAGGACGATCCGAGAAGCTAGATTCAAATAAAGGGCTATTGTTACGAGGTGACATCGGTACAGGAAAAAGTACTATCATGCAGATTCTAAACCGATATAGTTGTTTCACACGCGGCAAAGCAAAGGGCGGCTATCCGATCGGTGGTTTTAGGATTGATTCGGCTTCCTGTATTGCAAACGGCTTTTCGATGCGCGGAAAGGATGCACTAGAATTGTATACTTACAACAACGGTACGCCGCGAATGATCTGTTTTGATGAACTAGGACGCGAGCCAATCCCGGCAAAGTATTTCGGTACTGAACTAAACGTGATGCAGTATATTTTCCAATGTCGGTACGAGTTGAGACATGAGACAATAACTCATGTTACAACGAACTTAACGATTAAGGAAATACAGCGTATTTACGGCGCGTATATCGCGGATCGAATAAATGAAATGTTTAACGTCTTGGACTTGAACGGAGCTAGTAGAAGATAATTAATACAACGAAACCATGCGAAGCAGAAAAAAGAAACTTGTGTATTTTAAAAAGATTCCGGTTCGCGTCGATCTGGAACAATGGCAAAGGCTCGATAAGATTCGCGCTGACTACCATTTCAAAAGCACATACGAGATTATGCAGTACATTTTAGGCTGCTTTCTCCGGGTTGCCGATCCGATGCCAGGCGATGATGATGAAGAAGTACTACCGGACGAAATCAAAGAAATGTTCTACGATCTATCACAGGCGGAACGACATTTCGAGTATGTAAAACCAAAACGAAAACTACCACAACACAAGGTAGACGAAATGAACGGACAGAAACGATTAGAAGGATTTTAATATGGTTAAAAAACTATCAAACACAAATTATTTGCACGACGTTCCTGTAGAACACGCCGAAGCAAACGAACGGAATCGGAAGTATATCGACCGATTTGTTTCAGAGAATTATAACGGCTTAGTTGCCAAGTTTTCACCTCTAGACGGCACAATAAATTCAAGTGCTTTCGGAGCACTCGATAAATTAAACTCTACGATTATCTCGCTCTATACTGATCCAAATTTACACTTTACAGATTGGGAACAGGCGAAACAATATCTATCGAACAAGTTTACAGAAAAGGCAATTCGCGTTCCGGTGAAGAAGCCTGTCAAGAGTGAAGTAGTAGAGAACGAGGACGAATTTATTAACGACTAATATTATTGCTTCAATGAAAGACGTAGAACTATTTAACGATCATTTCCAGAACTATAAAACATACGGTATTCCGAAAGCACAACTAATCATTGCGGATATTCCCTACAACATTGGGAAGAACGCATACGGTTCTAATCCATCTTGGTATATCGACGGAGACAATTCTAATGGAGAAAGCGAATTAGCTGGAAAAGAATTTTTCGATACCGATAAGGATTTTCGAATTACTGAATTTCTTCATTTTTGTAGCAAGATGCTCGTTAAAGAGCCAAAAGAAAAAGGAAAATCCCCCTGTATGATTGTCTTTTGTGAATTTCAGCAACAATTCGAACTTATACAGAAAGCGAAGGAATACGGGCTGAACAAATATATCAATCTGGTATTTAAAAAGAACTTTTCGGCACAAGTTTTAAAGGCTAATATGAAGGTCGTTGGTAATTGTGAATATGGTGTACTCTTGTATCGGGATAAACTGCCAAAATTCAATAATGGCGGTCGGATGGTATTTAATTGTTTCGATTATCCTAGAGACATAGATACACCGCGGATTCATCCGACACAAAAATCAGTTCCGTTGCTTGAGTGGTTGATCGAACTTTTCACCGATGCGGGTGATGTTGTAATAGACCCATGCGCCGGAAGTGGTACAACATTACTTGCAGCCGCTCAATGCGGGCGAAAAGCATACGGATTTGAGATAAAGAAGAAGTTCTATGCAGATGCGAATAAAATCATTTTGTCGCGGATGCAGCCTAGAATGTTTGTGTAGAACTAATAAACGATAGAATTATGGCAATATTAGATTAACTATACGACGATTGAGCATTTCGTGTATAGCTAAAATTTTAAGAATTGTATATACTTAGACTCGTTTAATTACTATAAACTGACCTTTTTCCAATTTCGATGTTAATTCTTTGTATTTTCTAAAAGCTTCATCTTCGGTCAGTAAAAAGTAAACAGAGTCAGTCATAATCGTTGTGAAAGTTCTAGGATCACATTGATAAAGAATAAAACCAAATAAATACTGTTCCATAAGTATAAAATAAAAATAGGTTATATGACGATTCAAATGTAATTAATTTATCTAAGAAATAAAAGAAATAACAATAAATAGAGCTTTTCGGGCTTTGTATATTCTATAAAGAATGAATCAAACGCAAAATCAATCAAAGTATTATTATTCCCCTCGTTTTCGACACTTCAATATCTATCGTCGCGATCCAGACGGAGACACAAAGGTAGATGATGCGGCAACGCAAGAAGAGGCGAAACGGAAAGTCTACGAGTTAAACGGATGGAATTACAAACCTAAAAATAACACGGTAAAATGAGTAAAGTAAAACAGTACATCGAACAAGCCACAAACGAGCGCATCCGCTCGCGTGGCTTAATCCGAAAAGTCGCTATTGAAGCGGCTCGGATACAGAGAGACGAAACGAGGCGGCAAGCTATCGAAGTGTATAAACAAATGTGTCCGTCTAAGAACTGCAAAGGTTGTGCAAGCCGGATACACAAACAGGAAACGCAGTCGACTCGATGCGACGGGAATTGTGCACGGATTAGATTACTTATTAACGGATTAGACCGGATCGAAACGTTATGTATATAATCAGGCGTATTCAATGCAAATCGGGCGATGTGTCCGAGACGCATTTAGTTGAGATAGAAACGGACGACATCGAGGCGACACGAAAGGAGTTGCACGATTGTTATCAATGTGATAAGATTCTTTTTAATTATGACGAACAATGAGTAGAAACCCGCATTACATTAAGATGATTAACTCCAACAAATGGAAGTTACTTCGAGCTAAGAAGCTACAAAGCAATCCGGTTTGTGAGATGTGCGAGGCGAACAATCGCAGTACGCTTGCAACGGAAGTACATCACACTGTCCCGGTTGAGTCCGTATCACACGAACTCGGAATGAGACAACTAATGTTTGATTATAACAATCTGCAAAGTCTTTGCCATTCGTGCCACTCTGATACGCATCGACGTGCTTTTAGTCATTCGAAAGAGGCGGTACAGGCGAATAATAAACGAATGACGGAACGTTTTGCGGATCGGTTTTTGCAAGGCGAGAAATAATATTTTTCTGATTTCCTTACAACCGCTCAACCTCGACGAAGGGGGGGGGCGTTTTTTTTATTTTTTAACGCGATACGCTAAACCCACCTCACCTCATATTTACACGCGCGAGTAATTTTTGAAACGAGGGGGTGCGCGTTGGGGGTAAACTTTTTGCGCGCATCTTCCGAGCTACCAAATACTTGCGATCTTTTCCTATATGCAAAAAGCCTATAAAAATGTGTGATTTGGACGACATAAAAGAAAAGATTCGCGCCGCGATGGAGTCGCAGGGAACATATACGGAAGATTTAGACCTCTGTATAACTCTTTGCGCAGGTTCATATATGGCGTTTCAAATTGCACTAAACGATATTTCAAAGAAGCGTATGAAGTCATACGTGAAAGAAGTGTCCCGCGAAAATAATGATAAACTTACGGCGCATCCTGCTTTCAAAGTTTTATTCGATGCACTCGAAGCAACGCGCAAACAATTACGCGAACTTGGTTTGACCTTTCAAACGCTTTCTGCATCTGATGACGACGAAGTAAACGACTTGATTAACGAAGTAAACAAAATAGATCGCGATGAACAAGGAGAATAGAGATAAACTGATAGCGTTAAAGCAGTCGGTTGTCTCCGATCTGCATAACATCGACGTTGATTCGTATAAGCTAGACAAGGCAGACGAAAGACTAAATGTGTATATCAAAGGTTGTATTAACAATCCGAACGCGCACAACCTTTACGAGTTGCTAGCCGTTCGCCGCTTCTTTGTTTTCCTCGATAAATACGAGTTTCGGATCAAGGAAGTAAAGAAGTTCGTCACGTTCTATGAGCGTTTGAAGTTTTCCGGCACGAAGGGAAAAACTAGATACAAACTGACTCCGATACAAGTGTTTCAGTTCTCTAACATTCTAGCGTTTTACAAGCCCGGCACAAACAAACGTTTGATTCGTGAAGCTCTTTTATTCGTCCCGCGTAAATTCAGTAAGACAACAAGTGTAGCGAGTCTTTCGATTAACGATTTGTTGTTCGGTGATGCGAACGCACAAACATACGTTGCTGCAAACTCATATAATCAGGCGAAAGTTTGTTTTGATGAAATACGTAATATTTTAAAGTCCCTCGATCCGAAGTTTAGACACTTCAAAATTAATCGAGAAATCATATATAACCGCATAAAGGGAAAAACCTCTTTTGCCCGTTGCCTTGCCTCTAACCCGGATAAATTAGACGGACTTAACGCAAGCATGGTAATAGTAGACGAGTATTCACAAGCCGATAGCGCCGCATTGAAGAACGTTTTAACGTCCTCAATGGGCGCACGGCTCAACCCTTTAACCGTAGTAATTACGACCGCATCCGATAAAGAAACGGCTCCATTCGTCGAAATGCTCAAAATGTATAAATCGATCCTACGAGGTGAGATTGAAAATGATTCCATATTTGCGCACATCTTTGAGCCAGACGTAGACGACGAGGAAGGCGATCCGGCAACGTGGCGCAAGGTACAACCACACATGGGTATAACCGTTTATGAAGATTTCTATATAGACGCGTATCAAAAAGCACTATATAGCGCGCCGGATGCACTGGAATTTCGAACAAAGTTACTAAACGTATTTACTACCGACCAAACAACAAAATGGATTGAGGCAAAGCAGATCGAAGAACGATTCAAAGATATTAGAATAGAAAATATTGGTACTTATCCGCTTACGATGGTGGCGGTTGATTTGTCCGTTCGAGACGACTTCTCTTCGGTTACTTATAATATCTATTCGAAAGAAAGCGGCTCTTTTCATTCGCATACGGACTACTATTTCCCGGAAGGGGCTTTGAAAGATCATCCGAATCGGGAACTTTACGAAGGTTGGGCGAAAGCGGGCTATTTAATTCTTTGTGACGGTGATATTATCGACTATCAGCAAATAGTAAACGATATACTTGCGCGTGCAAAGTATCTACAAATTATGGGAGTTGGCTATGATCCTTATAAATCGGCTGAATTTGTGAATCTTCTTACTTATTCCGTAGGCGGTGCGAGTGAATATATTAAGCCTGTTAAACAGACATACGGAACGTTTACAAGCCCTATCGAATCCTTTGAACTTGCTTTGTATCGGAGTAAGCTCACCTTTAGCCCTAATCCGATTACGCCATACTGTTTTAGTAATGCGGTATTAGACGAAGATCGGAACATGAATAAGAAGCCAGTCAAGAAAACGCATAACGCGAAGATTGATTCGACTATAACAAACCTAATGACATTCTACTTATTTAATAACATGGAGGTATAATGAAACTATCTTTTAATTTTGAATTGGGACGTTCAAAGACGCAAAAACGCGCCTTAAATGCAGAGATGAGCACAACGGATAAAGATGCGGCGATAAACTCCCGATTACCATCGTTACCCGGTCAGCCAATAGATGTGCATAACAGTAATCAAGCAATGAAACTTTCAGCCGCATATAGATGTACTTCTATTCTTTCGGGGACTATCGCGTCTTTACCGCTTATAATTAAACGGAAAAAAGATGGATATTTCTCACCAGACGAGGAAAACGATTTATATACGATATTAACCCGTATGCCTAACCGACGAATGAATAGTTTTGAAATGGTTAGGAATATGGTTGTTCAAATCGTAAATCAAGGAAACGCCTACATCGTTATCCGTCGAAAGTTCGGCAGTGTTAGCGAACTTGTATTATGCGCAAATAATACAGTAACCTATGACAAGTTGAATGATGTTTATATTATTTCTGATCCATATAACCGGATATATGGGCGTTTTGAATCCTACGAAATAATCCATCTTAAAAATAATAGTTTGGACGGGGGATATACAGGAGTAAGTACAATAATGTATGCTAGCCGTATCTTTTCCATAGCCGCTAGTGCAGATAATCAGAATTTACGAACTTTTCAGAATGGAAGTAAAATAAAGGGGCTTGTTTCCGGTGCAAAAGAGATAAATAAAGGGTTGCCCGGTGCAGGTATGACGGATATTCAACTTTCTACGGTTGGAGATCGCATAGAGGAACAACTAAATACAGGAAGAGACATTATTTCAGTTCCCGGCGATGTTGGATTTCATCAACTTTCTATAAATCCGGTTGATGCGCAGTTATTGGAAACAAAGAAATTCAGTATTCTTGATATATGTAGATTTTACGGAGTTCACCCAGATAAAGTATTTGCCGGACAATCTACTAATTACAAAGCTTCTGAAATGAGCAATGTTTCTTTTTTAACTGATACACTGCAACCAATATTGAAACAAATCGAGGCTGAATTTAATTACAAGCTGATTCCTAATTCAGTCGCTCACTTATATAGTATTTCATTTGATTTGTCATGCTTATATCAAACCGATTTAACGACACAAGCAAGCTATTATAAAGCTTTGGAAGAAATGGGAGCTCATTCCCCGAATGATACTCGTAGGGCTTTAGGAAAACCGCCCGTTGAAGGAGGCGACAAAGTGTTTATCTCCTGCAACGTTCAACCAATCGAGGCGGCTAGTCAAAAAGTAGAGCTACCCAAAAACGAAGAAACAAACATATAGTAAAATGATATTTGCAAAATATGGAAATACGAAGTTATACAGAGTTAGGTGCTCCTAAAGTTGGAGATGGAAGAATAATCGAAGGTTATGCGGTTGTATTCGGACAAGAAAGCCGTGTATTGTACGACAGGGAAAAACAACGCGCTTTTGTTGAGGTGATCGAAAAGGGAGCTATAACGGAAGAGTTATTGCGTAGTTGTGATGTTAAAGCTCTGTTAGATCATAATAAACAGAGATTGTTAGCTCGTTCTAATCGTGGTGCGGGAACTTTGTCGCTTGAACTTGACGACTACGGATTAAAATACAGGTTTGAGGCTCCTAGTACTCCCGATGGAGATTTCGCCGTAGAAATGATTAAACGCGGTGATATTTTCGGTTCGTCTTTTGCGTATGCTTTAAATGAAAAGGATAAAACAAAAGTTTCCTATTCAATGAAAGACGGGTTGTTGCTTCGTACTGTACACATGATTGATCGGATTTCCGATATATCTCCCGTTGTTGATCCTGCTTTTTATGGTACAGATGTAACGGTGCGGAGTATGGACGATACGATAGCGGAGTTGTCCGGCGAGAATAAAGACTATCTAAATGAAATTAATAATTTACGCAAATCAATTTAAAACATGAGAAAAGAATTTGAAACTATTGCTCAATACAAAGAGCAGATGCGCGCTATGTTGGATAAAGCAGAAGCGGAAAAAAGAGCACTCGACGCAAGCGAGAAAGAGCAGTTCGAGCAGTTAAAAACAAAGAAAGAACTTTTGGAAATGAAAGTCGAACGCCGTGCGCTTGAAGATATTAACGCGGGACTGGTGTCAGACCGTCGCGTGTTGTTTTCACAGGCTGTTTTTGACGTCGTTAATCATCGCTCTTTGGAAGAATACAACGGAGTAGTATCGGAAGGCGGTATTAAAGTTGTAGAACGTGCGGTGACTGTTACAGATACAACCGATGCGGCTAGCATGGTTCCTGTTACAATCGGTGAAATCATTGAACCGTTAGAAAAAGGCTTGATTATTGATAAACTAGGTATCAAGATGCAAAGCGGGCTTGTAGGTGACCTTGTTTTCCCAACATTGGCGGCTGTTGAAGCAACAATTCAGGGTGAAAACGTTGCGGTTACCGATACCGAATTGAATATCGACAAAATCAAGGCTTCACCCAAACGTGTATCTATTTCTATCCCGGTGTCTAAGCGTGCGATCAACCAAACGAACTACTCTTTGCAGGACGTAGTTTTAAAACAAATTTCGCTTGGTGTTGCCCGTACTTTGAACAAATGGATGTTTTCGGGGGCTGCGTTGTCTGGTGCAAGTAACGGCGTGTTTGTAAAGGCAAAACCAGATGTTGAATATACAAACGCGTTGACATTTGCGGATATTGTTTCGCTTGAATCTACCGTAATGGATGCGGGCGTAGATGTAACCGACGGTACAGCTGCCTATGTTTGCACTCCAAAGGTGTATGGTGCTTTGAAATCCACTCCCAAAGCGGCGGGGGCTGCTGAAATGATCTGCCAAAATGGTATGGTGAACGGTTATCCGGTTCTTGTTACTAACTACATGGACGCCGATTCTATCGGATTCGGTGTATTCTCCAACGCTGCTATCGGTCAGTTCGGCGATATGGATTTAGTTATAGACCCGTATACCGGAGCGAAAAGTAATGTCGTAAACTTTGTGTTGAATACTGATTATGATATTGTTGTAGCTCGCCCGGAAGCCTTTGCCATCGCAAAGAAAAAAGCTTCTGCCTAATCCTATAACCTATCATTCATTAAAGGGCTGGGGCTTCGGCTCTAGCCCTTTCTAATTTATACAATATGGCACAATACGTAACACTCGAAGAACTCAAACAGCATTTAAATATTGATTTCGACACGGACGACGCGTATATAACCGGGCTTATCGAACCCGTTCAACTTCTTATCGAATCGTATCTAAATAATCCGCTAGATACCTACGTTAAGGACGCAAAAATAGATCGGCGTATCTGGCACGCGATCCGCATCCTTATAGCGAATTACTACGCAAACCGTGAATCGGTAATATTTGCCACTCCGCAAGTTATTCCGGGGCACATAGAACTATTACTGCAACCTTTAAAACGATATACGTAATGCAAGCAGGATTATTAAACGAAATGATCGCTTTTTACCGTAGCGAGTCAAAGCGCGATAATCTGGGCGGTACGTCTGAAAGTTGGGTGAAAGTATTCGATAAACGCGCATACATTCGCTTTAAGTCGGGTGCACGTAAAGAAGCGAACGGCGAGATATATAATACGACCGTTAATACGATAATGATTCGCATCTGTAAAGAGATCAACGCTAAAATGAGGATCGAATACGACGGGCAGAAATACAAGATTCTATCTATCAATCACGACCGGAAGCAACAAGCAACGGTTATAGAAGCGGAGGTAATCAATGAGTAACGACAATTACACCGGGCGCAACTTGTATCGCGTCGAAGTGGATGCAACGCGAGTAAACGAACTACTTAAACGGTTGAACGATAAAGAAGCAAAGAAGGCAATTTCCTCCGCTCTTAGAAAGTCGATTCTTATCATTCGTAAACAGGCACAGGAAAATCTAGTTTCCGCTGTTACTGATGCAGAATTTAGCAGTTCTAAGAATGGCGTATCGTTCAAACCGTTAAAGAACGAAATAAACGTAGCAGTTTATCGCAATGCTTCCGGTGCACGGGTTGACTTGATCGACCGCCGCAAAAAGGGATCACGCGCCTATATGCTGAAATGGTTCGAATCAGGAACAAAAGAACGAGCTACCAAAAAAGGAGCGAATAGGGGTATTATAAATGCTTCCCACTTCTTCTCTAATGCGGTCAAATCGAAGCAGAAAGAAGCAGAGAGCTCACTAGAGAAAAATATAATTGATTCTATAATGAAAGTAGCAAATAAAAAGAAATGAGTTTATCAATAGGCGCACACGTATATAAGAAATTAAGCGACTCTACAGAGTTGGCAAAATTGGTTTCTGATAAAATATATGCGATTTCGACCAAAACGGAAACATCTTTTCCGTTTGTGATCTACAAACGCAACTCCTTAACGCCGGAATATACGAAAGATAGGTACGGCACGGGTGACACTGTTTCGGTTGAGATCGTTGTCGCCAGTGATAACTATTTGAACTCTGTTACAATCGCGGAAGAGGTACGTAAATCACTCGAAAACAAACGAGGAAGTTATGATAACTTCGATGTGATCGATTCTAAACTAATTAGCGCGAATGAGGATTTTATAGAAGATACTTTTATTCAAAGCCTCGTATTCTCATTTAAAACTGAATAATTAACTAAAACACGATAAAATTATGAGTAAAGCAAAATCAGTGTTAGGAAAAGACCTAATGTTATTCATCGACGGTAAAGCCATCGCACTTGCCACATCTTGCAAATTGGGGCTTTCGGCTGAAACAATCGACACGCAAAGTAAAGATTCGGGTATCTGGACGGAGAAGGACATCAAGAAACTTTCTTGGAACGCTTCCAGTGAAAACGTATTTAGCGCGGATGCAGATGCGAATAGCTACGATAAACTATTCGCTTTGTTCTTGGCGCATAAACCTGTTGTTCTGAAATTTGGCGTTGTTGGCAATCCTGACGTAAACGAAATGCCCGCCGCCGGATGGACGCTAGCGGAAGGTGCATATACAGGTAGTGCGGTTATCACTTCACTAGAAGCAAATGCGCCGGATGGAGACAAAGCAACACTATCAATCAGTTTCGAAGGAACCGGACCGCTTGCAAAGGAAGCAGCTAGTAAATAACTTACGGGCGGTGTTTTGCCGCCCTCTAAACGACTTATTCAATGAAAACAATATCACTTAACGGAAAAGATTTCTCTTTGAAATATACGCTTCGTGCGTTCTTTGTGTTCGAATCTATATCCGGCTATCCGTTCCAGTTTGGAAAGATGTTAGACGAGTTTCTTTTGTTTTATTCGTTCCTGCTTGCCTCTAATCAGGAATTGTTCAAAATGGAATTTGAGGAATTTATCGAATTATGTGAAAATGACTTGACTCTATTCGAACAATTCAAAGAGTTTATTTTGGATGAAATCAAACTACGTTCGCAATCGGCAGGAAATGACGTAAAAAAAAAGAAGGTGACAACGCGGAAACGAAAGCCGTAAGTATACGCGAACTTTATTCGCGCGTTGTTGGTGAGGGCGGGATCGCTCCCGATTACTTCCTCGATAAAATGGACTTTATCGAGGTTGAATCGTTTATAGACGGATTGAATCGACGCAATCGGGAAGCGTGGGAACAAACTAGATTGTTAGGTTTCATTATAGCGCAATCTAATAGCACAAAGACGCTAAAGCAAACCGATATACTCCGGTTCCCGTGGGATGAAGAAGAAAAGAAAGATACGAGCGTAACGGACGAAGAAATGCAACGATTACGAGCTAAGGCAAAAGAAGTAGAATCACAATTAAATACGAATAAAGATGTCTGATATAATAACACGATTATTGCTTAAAACGAATGACTTTGACGCGAATCTAAATAAGTCGAAGAAGAATGTAAACGCTTTTCAAAGCGACATTTCTAAAATGTCCGGTGTTGCAGTATCGGGAGTTATGAAGTTCGCCGGGGTTCTTGGTATTGCTGTAACTGCCTCGGAGGGTTTCAATAAAGTAATGAATAGCAGTCAGACGCTAGGAGATGAATATGCCCGTACTATGGACGGCTTAAAAGGTGGCGTAGACCAATTTTTCTACTCTATCGGTAGTGGAGACTGGACGCCGTTCATGAACGGGTTAACCGAAACTATACGTCTAGCACGCGAAGCATACAACGCGATGGATCAATTAGGAAATACAAAGATGTCATTCTCTTATTTTGATGCAAAGAATCAAGCAACCATACAAGAACAAATAACTATCTTAAAAGATAAGGATTCAACGGAAGAGCAAAAGAAAGCAGCTAGGGAACTATTATACAAGACGCTGAAAGACCAAGAGGAAATCGTAGGACAATATAAACAAAGAAGTCAAAACGCATTACAAGCAATGGTAAAGGCGGCAATAGGACTTGACGGCGTAGATGTTTCGGCAATAGATATAGATAAAGTGTTGAGATTAGATGTATCTTCGGTAGGCGATAAACAAAAGGCACAATTAGCGAAACAGTATAAAGACTTCGTAGATGAATACGATCGTTTAAAATCCAAATTCACAACTTACGAAACGGTGGGTTCTGGAATGAATGTGCACACGGTTACAACAACAGATACAAATGCATTGAGTAAGGCAATAAGCCCGATGTTATCGAAGTATCAGGATGCAATACAATATAACGCGATTTTAGTAAAGAAGAGTGATGAATGGTTGCAGAATTTAATAAACGTTGCAACGGCGGCAGAGGCGGCGGGACGGAATTTATCTAGTATGACGAAAGCGGCGAACCGTGCTTTACAGTCAGGAATAGGCGGTAAAACGCCAAAGGAAGAACCGAAAGAGGGCTCTATCGCTTGGTATGACACGCAAATCGCAGAGCAAAATAAAAAACTGATTGCTGAAACCGACATGCAAGCGCGTTCCGCCATTCAAGCAACAATTAATGAACTCGAATCAAAGAGGATAAGTTTAAAGTTTGTTGTAGAGCAAGAAACGTTCAAAAGTGCTCATGGTGAAATGAAAGACGGTGCTTTGTCTCTTCCGGTAAAACCAACGTATAAAGATAAAGTTCCTACTCATGGGAAAGAAGGTAAAAACTTAAAGTTGCCGAAATATGATCCACTTTTTAAAAAAGAAGATATAGACATGAATGAAAGGTATGCCGAATCTCTATCTGCAGTTGGTAGTATTATGGGGTCTTTATCTGGAATAACCAATGAAAGTGCGGCGGCGTATCTTCAATGGGGCGCAAATGTTATATCCAGTATTGCGCAAGCTATTCCAGCTATTCAATCGTTAATAACTGCGAAACAGACCGAAGCAGTAGTTAGCGGCGTAGCTTCCGCAGCAGAAACGCCCGTTGTCGGTTGGTTATTGGCGGGAGCCGCCGTTGCTGCCGTCGTCGCTGCAATGGCTAGTATTCCTAAATTCGCAACGGGTGGTATTGTGCCTGGCACATCATTCACAGGCGATAAAGTTCCGGCTTTACTCAATTCAGGCGAGATGATTCTAAATGGATCACAGCAAAGTAATTTGTTTCAAATGCTAAATAGCGGTTTATATGGCTCCTTATCGCAAAAGATTGCACCGTCTGCAGAAAATGGAAATCAGCCCGCAAGCGTAACGTTTCGCATACATGGAAGAGATTTAGAAGGAGTTTTGAGTAATCATTATAATCAGAAAAGCAAAGTAAGATGAAACTAAGATATTATTCAGAGTTTAAAAGCAGGAAAGACAAGACGTATAGAATTGAAATTCATACGGTCTTTGCAACGTATTCCGAAGAACTCACCCTAACAGATAGCCCGTTTACTGTTGAGTATGAATCGGACACTCTATACAAGCCGTTGAAAATGTCTAATTCGGTAACAAGCATATTGACAGATAAGATTTTATCAGACCTATATACAGCCGAAGGGCAAAATATAGAAGTTCGTTTGTATAATAAAACCGATGATGTTTTAGAGTGGTTTGGATATATGAGTCCAAATTTATATTCGAGCGATTATATAACTCCGCTTAATATAGTGGAGATACAGGCAATCGATACTATTTCCGTTTTGGAAAATAAGAAGTACTCTTATATTAATTCTTCCGAGGTCTATTTTAAAAGTTTCAAAGATGTAATAATGCACATTCTTGATATTGCCGATCCCGGAAAGATTCTAAACAAATTGTACTTTCAAAAAACTAATAGAATCTCGAAAGATGTTTCTACTTCTTTGATAGAAGATATTTATATACATGAACGAAACTTCTTTGATGAAGCTAACGAGCCGATGAATAGTAGAGATGTTTTAGAAGAAATCTCTAAATATATCGGTATGACGTTCATTCAGTATCAGGATGCTTATTATATGATCGACTATGATTTTATCAAAAACGACGAGCTTCATTTTTTCGTTTATGATAGAATAAGCGATACATGTGAAAGTATAACAATCCCTTCCGCACTATTGAATGTGCGTAATATTGGCGTATCTGAAAGCGCGGGAAGTATATCGCTTGGTGATGTGTATAATAAAGTATCTGTTGTTGCTAATATGAATCAGATAACCAACTTATGCCCGGAGTTGCTCGACGACGAAAAGGATATAGTAAATCAAAACTCCGATCCCAATAAATATTATATATCTGGTAGGGATATAGACGGAAAGAATTACACCCTTCTTAATTCGTTTTTTAAATCTAATAGTAATTGGGGGTATTTGATGCCGAGCTTTTCATTTCTTGATATTCCGGCAGAAGGTGTTGAAGTGACTATCGACAACGTTAATGATATATATTCCGGTGTGGTATGGCAGAAGTACAGCGACTACACAACAGAGGATGGGGAACCGTCTTCTTTAAGTTGGAAAACCTGCGTTTCATTCCTGCAAGCGTATAATATAATTAGTGCTTCTCGAAAGACTCTTTTAACATTGAAAAACGGAGAGTATTCTTTATTCAAAGGAGGATATTTCATAATAAATATCGCTTATAGAATGTCCGGCTCTTTTCTTCCGAACGATATAATAAAAACGTCCGATGAAGTATACTCTAATACAAAATATGGCGCCGGATTTGATAATACGATGGTTCCTTGCAAATTATATATAGATGATTACTATTATGATGGTGAAGTATGGAGAAATCAAAAGTATTATACGGATCGAGTAAATCGAGGCTATTATAAAATCACGCACAACTTAACTTATCGAGGGGCTACATGGTATAGATATAAGGATGCATTTGGAGATTGGAGATTTGTAAGCAAGGGCGAATATGATTCAGCTAGCGGCGAAAAGGCTTCCGGCGGGTTCGCCGATAGCAATAAGGTTTATGCGTATAGGGAAAACGGCGAAGATATTTTTGTCGAAAAATGGTATCACGACGAATGTACGCTTAAAGATGGTTTCTATTTGGTTCATATAAACAAAGAAGGTGATAAAGTTTTCGATGATGAAAAGAGATTAACGAATACTGTTAGTTATAGATTTAATCTGTACGACTCAACGGACGGAGTCGCGATTAAACTTCCAGATGATAAAATACTATGCGGAAAGATACGCTTTGAATTAAGCACTCCGAATCATTTAGGAAAATATCCTATGTATCGAACGGATGGGGGCTGTCACCCTTGTACTGCATTTCATATATCCGATTTCACATTTAAGTATACTAACAATAAAGTTACATACGATATATTTAATAATGCAGTTGACGACTCCGACGTAGTTTACAGCAACGTGATAAACGACAATAATGTAACAGAAATGGACGACATCGAACTATTAATCAACTCAAACGCAAAAAACATTTCTTCTTACTCAAATTGCGCTACCAAATCAGGGGATAAATTTGATTATTTAAAAACGGTATATAGTCCGTTGCACGATAAAAATGTATTGCCGGAACAAATACTAATAGACAAGTTTTATACACATTATAAAGCTCCTAAATTTAGATACAGCAATAATTTGAATCGTGGCTTTTCGATACTGTCTAGGATTTACGAAAATTCCCTCAAAAGAGAAATGATAGTAGATCAAATGAGTATTGATTACGCAAATGAAAGTTGTAACGTATCATTAATAGAAACATGATAGAAGTAGAAAATAAGAAAGTGCCTCATTCGTTTCGGAATAAGTATTTACGCAATTCCGGTTCGGTAAGTATTAGTACAACAACGCCAACGCCTATAAATGGCGGTGGCGTTGATCTTGATGTATTAAAGATGGACGATGGGCGTACATCATCCGATAACAATGTATTTTCGTCTCTTCGTTCCCTATTTGAAATAAAGTCTCGTATTATTGCTCTGACCGATAATAATACGGCACTGACCGACGATAATACGTTTTCTTCTTTGCGCATAAGGCAGGAGCTAGATGCGGCTATCGATGCTTTAAAAGACTTGTATCTATCCAAAACCGCACCAGACGAAACGCAATTCCTTATCAAATTGCTAGGCGGTTTAATCGTTGATAACGGGCTAGACGTAACGAAGGGTATTTCTACGGATACGTTAACCGCAACGACGGTAACAACGCAAATACTCAACGTTCTTGATAAACTGATTGCCAAATCAGCGACTTTTTCCGGTGATATATCCTCAAATGACTACACAGAAGGCTTAATCGGTTGGTTAATCGGCAAAGACGGTCATATAGATGCAAAATCTCTTCGTCTACGTGATTTCCTTGAAGTTCCTGAATTACGCTACAACCGCGTATCAATCGTTTCGGGTGAAGAGTGGAACGCTCCGGGCGGCGGGATCATCGAACGTATAGACGAATCAAATCGGATTATCTACCTTAAACTCGAACCGGGCGAAATAGCAGAAATAGAGGTAGATGATATTTGCAAAGGTATATTCAACGACTCAACCGGATTTCAAACCGCTTATTTTCGTATTACTGAAAAGATCGGTGATTCTACGTTTAAATATGCGCTTCGTTCTGGTACAACCGCACACCCTTGCAAGGCTATGCACTTCGTTTCGTATGGTAATTTCACAAACAAAGAGCGGCAAAAATCGAGCTACTCGACACAAAGTTATATCCGTTACCTGACAGGTGTAAACGGTTGGGAGATTTCAAAGGAAATGATCGCTATGCAGTTGGGCGACTTGTCTAACTTGAAATTGTTTGGTATCGAAATGACCGGACATAGTGCGTATCTCCGCAATGTGTATATGACCGGGACTATCAAGCAATTATCTAACGACGGTATAACCGAAGTTCCCGTACCTGCTTTCAAAGGAGTATGGACGCCGGGCACATATTGGTACTATGATGAAGTTGTATGCAATGGCAGTACATGGATATGTATTGTAGACAAAACAATCCAAGAACCAACAGACAATTCTACTGATTGGCTTAAATATGTCTCTAAGGGAGAAACGGGTGTCAAGGGCGACAAAGGAGACAAAGGCGATAAGGGTGATACAGGACCGACCGGATCGCAAGGTATTCCCGGCACATCCCAGTATTTTCACGTAAAGTACTCCGCTAATGCGAACGGTAATCCGATGTCTGACACTCCGAACACTTATATCGGT
>NZ_JAPQKZ010000002.1:0-493638 GCF_027257075.1 Bacteroides sp. LFL-34
AAAAGGCGACAAAGGTGATACAGGACCGACCGGATCGCAAGGTATTCCCGGCACATCACAGTATTTTCACGTAAAGTACTCCGCTAATGCGAACGGTAATCCGATGTCTGACACTCCGAATACTTATATCGGTACAGCGGTAACAACAAGCGCGACTGCTCCAACCGGATACACTTCATATAAGTGGGTACAGTTGAAAGGTTCGCAAGGTCCTAAAGGGGAACAAGGTATTGCCGGACCAACCGGAGCCAATGGACAAACTTCCTACTTACACATCAAGTACTCGGACAACGGTACGACGTTTACCGCTAACAACGGTGAGACGCCGGGCGCATATATCGGACAATATACTGACTTTACGGCGGCAGACAGTAATACGTTTTTCGCTTATACATGGACGAAGGTTAAGGGTGACAAAGGTGACAAGGGTGATAAGGGAGATACGGGTGCAACTGGAGCAACCGGGCTTCCCGGTGCTCTAATCCGTCCGCGCGGCGAGTGGAAAGCAAATACTAACTATGTTAACAACACGCAGTATCGAGATACTATCATCTACAACGGTAATACTTATTCGTGTCGTGCGGATCATAATTCCGGTTCTTCTTTCGATGTAACGAAATGGACTTTGTTTAACGAATTTATAAATGTCGCTACGCAGTTGTTAGTAGCTCAAAATGCGACGATTGATATATTAGGAACATCGGGTTTATTCGTCGGTAATCTATCAAAAACGCAGGGTTGGTTAATAAAAGGCGGCTCAATTAAGCATAATGTAACCGGGCTTGAATTAACAGCAGATGGTAAATTGTCACTCCCCGCAACGGGGGCGGTGACCGTAGGCGGAGAGATTTTCATAAAAAACGGTAAGATCGTAACTGACTTTATTGATGCAAACAAACTCGTTGTAAAACGAATAGAAGCTGTAGAAGGAACAATCGCAGGGTTCCAAATATCTAATACCCATATCGGAACGGGTTCTGTTAGTGGCACAAATTCTGGTAACGAAATGTTTCTTTACGACAATATGATTGGTTTTAATAGTCCCAATAGACAAGTGATTGTCGGTTCATTTAGTACATTAGGAGTCGATTATTTAGGAAGATTCTACGATCACCGATCAAGACCTTATGATATAAACAGGGGCGTATCTATTAGCGTAACCGGAGGACGAGATAATATAGCACTTGCTATTGATGGTGGTATTGTAGTTGATGGCAGAAGAGGGATTGATGAATATATTGAAATCGCCCAAGTATGGCATAATGGGAGTACACGAACTAAAGTATTGCAATTTAAAAATGGAATTTTATTTAGTGCAACTTGGTAATAATATTTAAATTACATAATTATGAAAATAGACTTTAGAGAAATTCAAGTAAAAGACATCGAAGGGAATAACAGTACCGTCGATATTGCAAAAATGTTAGGCAATGCGATTTATCAGAAAACCGCCGATTTGGGTGAGTTGGAATTAGCTCAAAACATCTACAAGAACGGTGAAGTAGAAGTATCTCCCGAACAGGCGGAAAGTATTAAAAAATATGTGAGTACGGGGTTCGTCGCTTTTGTTCAGGTAGCGGTTAATGAGGCTTTATCGGTAGAATAAGAGCTACCCAAAGCGATATGAAATACATAAAATAAAAATATGGACGAATGGTTAAAAATCATAGGAGCGTTAGGAGGATTAGAGGCGATCCGATTTACTGTTACTTTTCTAGCGAATCGAAAAACGAACGCTAGAAAAGAAAAGGCTACGGCGGATTCTATGGAACTTCAAAATTTACTTTCTATCATTGACAATCTAAACAAGCAGATTGAACGGTACGACGAACGATTAAAACAACGAGACGAGAAAGTAGATACGATTTATCGAGAATGGAGAACCGCACAGGCAGAGGCGCAAAATTGGATGCGTAAATACTACGAGCTTGAATTAGCTTTTAAGGATGCGGAACACAACCGATGTGATAGACCAGACAGCGAGTGCAGCCGGAGAACTCCGCCGCGTAGACCAATAACTATTAACAATCAAAATAAAGAAGAAAGCAATGAATAAAATAGACTCGATTATCATCCATTGTTCGGCTACGCGTGCCGGGCAGGATTTAACCGCAAAAGATATTGATCGTATGCACCGGGCGCGCGGATTTAACCAGATCGGATATAATTATGTTATCCGGATTGATGGAACGGTAGAAAAAGGGCGATCTTTAGCAGTTGACGGGGCGCATTGTAATACGAAGGGTTTTAGCGAATCTTCATATAATAAACATAGTATTGGTATTTGCTACATCGGCGGCTTGGATGCAAACGGAAAGCCCACAGACACAAGAACGATCGCTCAAAAAGCAGCTTTGCGCGAGTTGGTTGCTAAACTCTGCAAAGAATATGAGATAATCGAGGTTCTCGGACATCGTGACACTTCGCCCGATCTGGATGGAAGCGGAGAGGTAGAGCCGAAAGAATATATAAAGGCGTGCCCCTGTTTTGATGTACGCTCCGAGTTCCCTAATTTCTTGCGTAATACAGTAGTTCGACCATGAGGCGGCTAGTTTATATTATCATATTGCTGATGTTAGCAATATGTTTCGTGTCATGCCGGACTCAATATATCCCGGTTGAATCCGTTCGCACTGAATACAAAACACGTGATAGTACCCGTTATGATAGCATCTATCAACGAGATAGTATTTATACGCTCATAAAGGGCGATACAGTTTATCTGTATAGATATAAGTATCTGTATCGCTACTTAACAACGAATCGTACCGATACGATTCTTAAAAACGATTCTATTCGTGTGCCTTATCCGGTCGAAAAGAAGTTGAACAGATGGCAAAGTTTAAAGATGGAGCTAGGCGGATGGGCGTTCGTGCTGGTTATTACTTGTGTGATTGGATGGTTGACTTATTGTTTGAAAAAGAAGTAGAAGATTACTTGTTAACGAACAGGTAAAAGGTCTTTAATTTTTTGATATGAGGCATATTATTTAGTTGTGAGTTCTAAGTTTAAATTCATCTTTTTTTTAACAGCTATTGTTTTTTTTGAATAAATAATTACTTTTGTGGTGAAATTGTAACCTGTGTTCAATTCTAGTTACTTATTTTATATAAAATCTATAGCTAATATAATACAATGGAAAATATGGAAAACAATCCCAAAAACTGGTTTGTACGAATTTTAATCATACTTTTTTGTTTAGGTATTGCTAGTATGATTTTTTTTAATTTTTTTTGTGTTGAACCATATGGAGAATTTAAGAATGGGATATTTTTTCTATTATCTATATTACTAATTCTTGTTCTTGCAGAATCATTTGACAATTTCTCAATCGGTAAAATTGTATCAATTAAAAGAGAAATAAAAAATAAAGAAAAGGAGAATAAAAAATTGGAGCAGAGGAATACTGAATTAATTTCTCATATAATATCAATAACAAATACGCAGACTCAAAAACAACAAAGCACAAATATTTTTGGAGATTATTATTCTGATAAGCCAAATGTTTTACAACCTGTAAACAATGATACTGTTCAAGAATTAATTGACAGAATAGGCAACTCTGTAGTTATCGCAGACATAGAAAATAACATTAAAAAAGAACTTGTAGAAAAAGGATTTGATATAACAGGGGAAACTACTAAAGTATTGTTAAGGCATTTAGCAGGAAGCCAATTGCTTTTAACTTTCGAGAAAATTAATATAGCTATTTTCGGCAGCCAGATACGTTTATTGAGGTTGTTAAATTCTTCTGATGGAATTTCAGAAGAAGATGTATCTCAATATTATAGTAAAGTTAGACTGCAATTTTCTGAAATATTAAACAGTTGGGAACTAGGGGACTATTTGTCTTTTTTGTATAGTAGTATGTTAATTATTAAGCAAGATAATAATATATATATAACTAATTTAGGTGTTGAATATTTGGTTTGGATTACGAAGAATAGAATAAAAGAGGATAAACCATTATAATTAGTTTCAAATTAAATTTAGTATACAATAGATTTCCTAATAGCAATTCTCATGCTCTAGTAAAATGCTAGAGTCATTAATCTTTATGTTCTCTTATAATTGGTAGAATAATATTCAAATTGAAAAATAATTTGTATGCAGACGTGAATGTCTGTTATATCATCTCTCTACGGGAAAAGTTGTTAATTTCCGAAAGTGAGAGACAATACGTTATTTACTCCAAAAGGAATGAGCCTAGACTAAGTGTCGTTGGGGCTTTTGGATGTATGTTATTAAGCATATCCTGTTTAACTAATTTATTTGCAAGGAGTGGGTATTTTTGCATAGATTTTAAATTTATGAATATGGCATGTATTACTGTAAGAAAACCTAAAGGAAGATGCTGTAAGTATTCTGATTATTTCGATGATTTATTTATAACCGACTCCATGAGTAGGGATGATAAATATATCGTTATTATTAATCATTATAAAAAACACGTCTCTTGTGATTCTGTTTTGAATGATACGGAAAAATCTACAACGATAGATGATGCGATAAGATTGGCAGCTAACGCTAGAGATACGAGAGGGCATAAACATAGCCATCAGCGACGTATTAATACCGATCATTTATCGAAGTTTTGCGATAGAATTCTTTTAATGAAAGATGAAATTAAAGAAGTTCGTAGTTTTTATGAGCTATTTAAAATCATACAAGATTGTAAGGTAGACAATATAGGAGAGCTTTGCATATATGATACCTCGCATCGGATAGGTGCATTTTTAGGGATATTTCCAGATGCGATCTATTTACATAGTGGAACCAAGAAAGGAGCAAATGAAGTATTAGGGAAAATTAAAGGTATTCGAGTTTTGAAAAATATGTTACCCGCTCCTTTTCAGAGGGATGATTTATCCAATTCAGAAATAGAGGATATTCTTTGTATTTATAAAAACTTCTTAAAGAAGTAATACGAGAAAGCCCCGCAACAGTGCTGATTGTGGGGCTATAAGTGTTTAACCTGGTTAAAGCGATAACGAATTAATATAGTCTATTACTTTTCTATTCGCTTTATCTATTTGCTCTAAATCGTAATCTATATAAATTCCGGTTGTTTTGCATCCGAACTCGTGCCCCAAAGCTAAAGATATTACATCTTTCGATATTCCTATTTTATGCGCTATTGTAGCCCATGTATGGCGCGCCCAATACGAGGTGATGCCGGGAAATAAAATATCTCTAATCTTTTTCCCGCCTAATCCTTTTCGTTTGAAATTTCCCAGTTTTTGCAAACCTCTATTCATTGCTGCCATATACTTTCTATAATTGTAATCGTTGGTTTCGAGCGTGTTTAGTAGAAATTTATTTCCTTTATACCTGTTTATTATCTCCATTGCTTCCGGTTCTACTTTGATAGAGTATAGCTTTCCGGTTTTTTCTCGTTTATATTCTATGCGTCCGTCAACTATTTGTTTGAGGTTAAATAAGTCTATTGCGTTTATTCCGATTAGATAAAACATAAGCATGAATATGTCTTGATACTCTTTTTGATATTCTTCTCCGTTGAAATCTTTTAGGGTAATAAGTTGATCCGGTTTTAACGATCGTTTTCTAGTTTCCTCCCTTTCTATTGTGAACTTTCTAAATGGATATAGTTCCGTTTCATCATTATCTATCGCGTGATTGAAAATCGCCCTAATATTCCTTAAATGGATTGAAATCGAGTTTGTTTTTATTCCGGTATCTTTTAGCCATTTATTGAACGATTCTAGCCATTTCTTTGTCATTGTTTCAAATGTACAGGTTGGATCATAGGTGAGAATCTTATTTTT
Source organism: Bacteroides sp. LFL-34 (assembly GCF_027257075.1). NCBI lineage: Bacteria > Pseudomonadati > Bacteroidota > Bacteroidia > Bacteroidales > Bacteroidaceae > Bacteroides > Bacteroides sp. LFL-34. The sequence continues at coordinate 5,787 of NZ_JAPQKZ010000002.1, forward strand.
TGTCGCTTTATATAAAACGATTGTATTTTCCTTTGATTTTGTTGCTACAAACTCGTCTATGTAGCTTACGAAAGTTTTACAGGTCGATTCGTTTTTGATAGATTTTATAATGTAGTCTTTTAACGCTTTATCGCTCATTCCTCTTAACTTCTGATTATCGTCAAGTATAACAAGTAACATTTCAACACGATTAATGAGATTCCGAATCGCTACGTTCTTAGTTTTATGATTCTTTGCGTTCTTATTATACTCTGTGCCCGTCCATGTTTCCGGCGTAGCGCAAAAATCAGTGCATAACATTATCTGTCCTTTGTGTCTGACTTGTAGCTTAACCGGAAATGTACCGTCTTTCTTTTCTCTGCGGGTGTCTAAGTAAAAACTAACTGTTGCCATATTATTATCATTTTTAGTATATATACGCAAACAGCGTATAAACGGGATAGCGCGATAATAATGCAAGATGAAAATTTGCATTAAATTTGCATTTTTTCTTTTGAAAATACCCGTTAATAACGCCTAAAAACGATACTTTGATATAGATATAGGGCAATGAAAAAGCCCCTTACTTGTTAGTAAGAGGCTGATAATCAGATAGTAGTGGGTACGAGAATCGAACTCGTATTACATGCGTGAGAGGCATGTGTCCTAACCGTTAGACGAACCCACCGGAGTTTGATAGATTTAAAAAGAGCCAAGTCTATAAAACTTAGCTCTTTTTATTTTGAGATTTTGCGGAAGCTGGGGGATTCGAACCCCCGGTACCCTTACGAGTACGTCAGTTTAGCAAACTGGTGGTTTCAGCCACTCACCCAAACTTCCTTGAACCCGCATTCTCTCTCAAATGCGGTGCAAATATAGGGGGAACTTTTGGACTACGCAAATCTTTTAGCAAGATTTTTTTTACCTGTTTTTTGTGAAATGAGATAACCTGCTATGTTTCAAATGTTAAACGGAAGATTTTTTTTTCGAAAGCTTTTAATTTTTATCGATGGGCGGACGACTTGAAACATATTGACGCTATCTGTTCATTATAGTGACGGTATCTTCATGGGATAGGGTAAACATCCGGATGGGATAGTGACGGTATATTTAACCTTGGAAAAGGACATAAAAAAAGGCTATCTATCCCAGACAGCCAATCTTTTGTTAACCTTAAATCTAATACTATGAAAAACACAGTACAAATATACGGACTTCTGTCGAATTTGCAAATAAAACAAGAAAAAAGAGATGTTTTATAACATTGATTAAATATTTGATTCTTCAATTCTATTTTTATTAAGACTTTCAGCATTTTGAACACTATATTCCCAATATTTATCACATAATTTCAGATAACTGGTCTCGGCACTTTTGCCTCCTAAAGAAATGGCATACATCTTTGTCTGTTTTGCTTTTGCATGTTCTATGGACTGGGATAGCGGTTTATCGACTGGACGCATCTCAAAATCCGATACGGTGATGATGTCTGCTTCCATATATCCTTCTTCGCTGATCTTTCGCAAAGCATGTGTGATGACTGGTTCCATATCTGTGCCACCATGAAAAGATTGGCTTAGAAAATCGACAAGGCGATCGAAACTACTCCCTAAATCGGTTATTTCAATACACTCGATATCATCGGAAAAAAGGATGACGTAACATTTCCGATGTTGTACTTCTGTCAATTCGGCAATGGCAAGTAGAGTAGATTTCGCGATTCTTTCCCGTTCGCCTGCCATAGAACCGGAAGTGTCCAGGCAAACGATGAAAGGGCCTTCAGCTTCTTCGGAAACTTCATTTCCTACTGTTTTCTTATCATTGATGGTTTGCTTCTCGTGCGATTGATAATCGATGACTTGTAGTCTCTTCTCTATGAAACGCTCGAAAAATATGGGTTGCAGGCTCTTTTCCGCCAGATAACAATATTCCAGAGGGAGAAGACTATTCAAATCGTTTCCTTCACAAATGCCTGCAATATCGCTTCGGGTGGCATGAGATATAATTTGTTCCCGGTGAATACCTGCGGTCATTTTGAAACGTTTCCGGCTACTTTGATGTTTCTTGCCTAAGATTTCTACCAGTTCGCGGATAACGGGATTTCGTTTGATCGTTTCTTCGTATTCTAAAATCTGTTCCGCTATCTGTTTATGATTGCGAAGTAGCCAGACGAGGCGTGAGCTACCGCGTACCGGAAGATTTTTGGCTAATGCCAGTTGAATACGGTAGAAATCCTCACAGAGTTGCTCGATATGTTTCATCTGATAGTTGAACTCATTGTTCGAGAGCAGCGTATGCCACTTGTCGAAAAAGAGAGTCCGTAGCGCTTTCCATTCTTTGGAACGCGGGCTGATTGCATCAAAACGTTGGAGGTAGTATTTTACGTTGAGGTCTACCAGGTGATATTTCATGGAGAAGGGGTATGCGCTGTTTTTCAGGAATTGAAGAAACTTTGCGTCCGATGCTTCATTCATTTCATGAAAGTATTCCCATTGCGATGCATAACGGGAGTAGAAATCTTGCAGGGAGGGTTGTGTGTGACGAAAATACAGGTGAATGTCCGCATCCAGTTCTTCGGGGCGGATAATCAGATTGTGTAGTTGTTCGTCATACACATCATAGGCTATTCCCTGCAATTTTTCGTAATAAATGTCTTGCAGGTGTTTGAGCCTAATACTCTCTGTTCTCTTGTTCATGGGCATGAGCGATGATACGAAGTTCGTTCCGGTAATTCTCTATGATATGTGCAGTCTCCCCTAAGATTCGCTTAATCTTGCTTTTTTGCGATGAGCTTAAGAAAAGATGTTCCTTTGTATATGCTGTTTCCCGCTCGGAGATTGTTTTATATTCTACCTCCATTTGGTGAAGTAAATCTATCACTTCCTGCAATGTAAATTCGAACGGAGTGCTGTCGCCCTGCTGTGTTGGCAAAGGTTCGCAATTATCATAACATAGTAGTGGATACTCTTGATTGTTGACGAAAACGGATCGTTTCCCTTTTCGGAGGGAATAAATATTCTTTTGTGCGATATTTCTGTTCTTTACAAAATCATAAGCTTTCAGGATTTTGTTGACCGGACGGAATTTATCCTGCTGAATATAAAACAATCGGTTACTGTCTTTCCTCAAAGACTGGTAGTCCGAAGCAAAGATGAGTAAATTTCCGGCAATGTGGTAACCTTCTATGCGATGATAGAAGGTATCTACTACCTGGATTCCCGGATCGCTAAGTTCCCGTAGGCTGTGTTCGGACTTCATGTTTTCTTTCAGCGTATCCAGTTTCTGTTCCAGTCGTTTTTCTCCCAATAAATATGTATTGATTCCCCGTGCAATCGACTGTTCCACTATGTTTTCGATGATGGGGAGCTGCGAAACTTCATCCCACAGACAGGCACTCATCAGCAAGCAGTCGGAGAAGTGAATTCCCGGAGATTCGTTCAGATAGGCCGAGGTGCGGAGCAGACCTACTATTTTTTTCCAACGGCGGTCGGATATATAGATCGGAGGGGTGTTTTCATCCCGCCCTGTATTATATTGTTCGATTTCTCGTTTGATATTGTGAATCAGCTCGAAGATGGTATAGTGGATACCTACTTTCTCACTTTCAGCTTGTATTTGATTGTATAATTCATCGTCTACCTGGAGTTTTGCCGGGATTTCAGGTTCTACTTCCCGTGTAGAAGAAATCATCTGGTCGAAAGCATATTCCTGTTCAATGCATCCGACAAACTGGCGGATCAGGAAACGGTCGTATAGGGCTTCCAGTCCTTCACCTTTTGCGGGTAGTTCGTTGGACGCGGCAATCAGCGCTTTCAGAGGAACACGCACCGTAAACTGCCCGTTGCGATATATCTTTTCATTGATTACCGTCAAAAGAGAATTTTGGATAGCAGGACCGGCTTTCCAAATTTCATCCAGGAAGACAATCGATGCTGTCGGCAAGTATCCTTTTGTAATACGTTCGTATGTATCTTCATCTTTCAATTTTGAGATGGAGACGGGGCCGAATATTTCATCCGGTGTACTGAAACGGGACATCAGATATTCAAAAGCATCCGCATCTTTAAAAGCCAGCTTAAGCCTGCGCGCCACTAAGCTCTTGGCTACTCCCGGAGGGCCCAATAGAAAGATACTTTCACCTGCCATGGCAGATAATAGGGAGAGTGCGATGGTATGTTCTTTTTCGAATACTCCCTCATTGAGGGATTTCAGCAGTTGGGTGATATGGGATTTGATTGACTTCATGCGACAGATGATTTTCATGTGTTGTTAGCAGGAGGCAAAGATACAAGAATTCTTTGAAATAGACTTCATTGGGAGGATTTACCCCTAGATTTAGGCAATTTCCTCCCGATAAGTAGGAGTTTTCAGTTTCATGAGGAAAATTCATTCCCTACTTTTGTTCTATCGAAAGATAAATGATAGATAATAATTAGAGAACCGTTAAAAATAAAGGAATATGAAAACGAACACATTTAAATACTTCGGTTTGGCTTTGATGGCTATATTGATGGTAAGTTTTACCTCTTGCGAAGTGGAAATAGACAGTTTCTATGATGATGATAATAATGGTGCAGGGTACTATAATCGTTCGGCTGATTTATGTAGCCGTACCTGGGTTAGTTTCTACCGGGACATGGACGGTAACTATTGCCGTCAGGAACTGGATTTCTTTTTAGATCGTACAGGAATTGACTATATACGGGTGGAATATCCTAACGGAGCAGTAGAACAGTATGAATATAATTTCCGTTGGAGCTGGGAGAATTATGCGCAGACTTCCATTCGTATGTCATACGGACCGAATGATGTTTCATACCTGGATGATGTGTACATCGGTGGAAACAGGCTAAGCGGTTATTTGGACGGACGAAATAATTTTGTAGAGTTTCAAGGGAAAAGATGAGACGTGAAACAAGAAGAAACGTGAAACAGGAAGAAATAAGAAAAGGTTAAGAAATTAGGAAAAGATAAAGAAATAGGTAAGCGTAAAGGAAGAAACAGGTAAAAAAGCATCGTTGGAAGGATAACAAGATGTGGGTAAAAAGAGAAAGGATAAGATTGTAAAGATAGAAATATAGCAGGTATTAGGAACAAAATAATAGGTAACGAAGTGAAAGGGTAATCAATAAGATTTCAGGATATATGATTCAGGGTATAAATAGGGCGCGAAATGAAAGCTTAAAAGTTTTGAACCGGACTAAATAGTTTTTATCTTTGCGCCCTATTAGTTTTTATATACATGGAGTGGTTATATAGTCTATTTCTCGAACATTCTGCCTTACAGGCTGTTGTGGTACTTTCATTGATTTCTGCCATTGGTCTGGGCTTGGGAAGAGTGCATTTCTGGGGAGTTTCCCTGGGAGTCACTTTTGTTTTTTTTGCAGGCATCCTCGCCGGCCATCTCGGGCTTTCGGTCGATCCGCAGATGTTGAACTACGCAGAAAGTTTCGGACTGGTCATTTTCGTTTATTCTCTCGGTTTGCAAGTCGGTCCCGGTTTCTTTAGCTCTTTCCGCAAAGGAGGGGTGACATTGAATATGCTGGCATTGGGAGTTGTGCTGTTGGGAACGTTGTTGACGGTGGTGGCCAGTTATGCGACAGGTGTCTCTCTTCCTGATATGGTCGGTATCCTTTGTGGAGCAACTACGAATACTCCGGCGTTGGGAGCCGCACAACAAACATTGAAACAGATGGGAATGGACAGCAGTACTCCTGCTTTAGGATGTGCGGTAGCCTATCCGATGGGGGTGGTTGGTGTAATCCTTGCCGTTTTATTAATTCGCAAAGTGCTGGTTCGCAAAGAAGATTTGGAGATAAAAGAGAAAGACGATGCGAACAAAACCTACATTGCAGCGTTTCAAGTACACAATCCTGCTATTTTCAATAAAAGCATCAAGGATATAGCTCGCATGAGTTACCCGAAGTTTGTCATCTCCCGCTTATGGCGTGACGGACATGTAAGTATTCCGACTTCTGACAAGATATTGAAGGAAGGTGACCGTTTGCTGGTGGTAACTGCGGAGAAAGATGCTTTGGCCTTGACCGTGCTTTTTGGTGAACAGGAAAATACGGATTGGAATAAAGAGGACATTGACTGGAATGCGATTGATAGTGAATTGATTTCGCAGCGTATTGTCGTTACCCGTCCCGAATTGAATGGTAAGAAACTCGGCTCACTCCGGTTGAGAAACCATTATGGGATTAACATCAGCCGTGTTTACCGGTCGGGTGTGCAGTTGCTTGCTACTCCGGGATTGGTACTTCAATTAGGAGACCGCCTGACGGTAGTGGGAGAGGCTGCTGCTATTCAGAATGTGGAGAAAGTACTTGGAAATGCTGTAAAAAGTTTGAAAGAACCCAATCTGGTTGTTGTGTTTATCGGCATCGTACTCGGTTTGGCGTTGGGAGCTATTCCTTTCTCTTTTCCGGGTGTCAGTACTCCTGTGAAGCTGGGATTAGCGGGTGGACCGATTATCGTTGGTATTCTTCTGGGAACTTTTGGACCGCGGATACACATGATTACCTATACCACCCGCAGTGCGAACCTGATGTTGCGTGCTTTGGGGCTTTCCATGTACCTTGCTTGCCTGGGACTGGATGCCGGAGCTCACTTTTTCGACACCGTATTCCGTCCGGAAGGTTTGTTGTGGATTGGTTTGGGAGCCGGATTGACTATTGTTCCAACCGTACTAGTGGGGTTTGTGGCTTTCAAGATGATGAAGATCGATTTCGGTTCTGTATCCGGTATGTTGTGCGGAAGTATGGCAAATCCGATGGCACTGAACTATGTAAACGATACAATTCCCGGCGACAACCCATCCGTAGCCTACGCGACTGTTTATCCGCTGTGTATGTTCCTGCGGGTGATTATCGCTCAAGTGCTGTTAATGTTCTTGTTAAATTGAGAATTGAAAATTGAGAAATGATGGATTTGTAAATAAAAAGTAGTCATTTCTTAATCAGGAATCGTATAAAATAGATAAATTTGTAACAAGAAAAAGGAGAGGAATTAATAAATTCCTTTTTTGAGTTACTAAATGGTAAGTTGTCAACTAATAATAAGTTGCCAATTAATAAATTGTAAATAGTAAAATAGTAAATAAAATGACTGCTCAAAGTAACATAACTCCTGAAAGCATTGTGAGTGATCTCCGTTACCTGCAACTGCTTTCCCGAAGTTTTCCTACCATTGCCGATGCCAGTACGGAAATAATCAACTTAGAGGCTATCTTAAATCTACCTAAAGGGACGGAACATTTCCTGACTGATATTCATGGAGAATATGAAGCTTTTCAGCATGTACTGAAAAATGCTTCCGGTGCGGTAAAACGTAAAGTAAATGAAATATTCGGCAACACTCTTCGTGAAGCTGAAAAGAAAGAAATCTGTACTTTGATTTACTATCCCGAAGAGAAACTGCAATTGGTGAAGGCCCGTGAAAAGGATCTGGATGATTGGTATCTGATTACGCTGAACCAACTGGTGAAAGTCTGTCAGAACGTGTCTTCCAAATATACTCGTTCGAAGGTTCGTAAATCACTGCCTGCCGAATTCTCTTATATCATTCAGGAGTTATTGCACGAATCGTCTATCGAACCGAATAAGCATGCTTATATTAATGTAATTATCAGCACAATAATCACTACGAAGCGTGCCGACGATTTCATTATCGCTATGTGTAATCTGATTCAGCGCTTGACTATTGATTCTCTTCATATCGTAGGTGATATTTACGACCGTGGTCCCGGTGCGCATATCATTATGGATACATTGTGTAATTACCACAATTTCGATATTCAGTGGGGAAATCATGATATTCTCTGGATGGGAGCAGCTTCCGGTAATGATAGTTGTATTGCCAATGTGATACGTATGTCCATGCGCTATGGTAATCTGGGTACACTTGAAGACGGATACGGAATCAATCTGCTTCCATTGGCTACTTTTGCAATGGATACGTATGCCGATGATCCTTGCACGATTTTCATGCCGAAAATGAACTTTGCCGATGCTCATTATAATGAGAAGACTTTGCGTCTGATTACTCAAATGCATAAAGCCATTACCATTATCCAGTTTAAGCTGGAAGCTGAAATCATCGACCGCCGTCCGGAATTCGGAATGGCTAATCGTAAACTTCTGGAGAAGATTGATTTTGAACGCGGCGTCTTTGTATATGAAGGAAAAGAATATGCTTTGCGTGATACCAATTTCCCGACTGTAGATCCGGCAGATCCTTACCGACTGACTGAAGAAGAACGCGAATTGGTAGAAAAGATTCATTATTCATTTATGAATAGTGAGAAATTGAAGAAGCACATGCGTTGTCTGTTTACCTATGGCGGCATGTATCTGGTTTCAAACTCGAATCTTCTTTATCATGCTTCTGTTCCTCTGAATGAGGATGGCAGCTTTAAACATGTCAAAATACGTGGTAAGGAATACTGGGGACATAAATTGCTGGATAAAGCCGATCAATTGATCCGTACCGCTTATTTCGATGAAGAAGGAGAGGAGGATAAGGAATTTGCTATGGATTATATCTGGTATATGTGGTGTGGCCCGGAAGCTCCTTTGTTTGATAAAGATAAGATGGCGACTTTTGAGCGTTATTTTGTAGAAGATAAAGAGTTGCATAAAGAAAAGAAAGGCTATTATTACACATTGCGTAACCGGGAAGATATTTGTGACCAGATTTTGACAGAGTTTGGAGCTTCAGGGCCTCATTCGCATATTATCAACGGTCATGTGCCTGTGAAAACGATTCAGGGGGAACAACCTATGAAAGCCAATGGCAAGCTTTTCGTTATTGATGGCGGTTTTTCAAAAGCTTATCAGCCGGAAACGGGAATTGCGGGGTATACGCTTGTTTATCATTCTCATGGTATGCAACTCGTACAGCACGAACCATTCCAGTCTCGTCAGAAAGCCATTGAAGAGGGGCTTGATATCAAATCGACCAACTTCGTTCTCGAATTTAATTCGCAACGAATGATGGTGAAAGATACCGATAAGGGAAAAGAACTAGTGACTCAAATACAGGATTTGAAGAAACTGCTTGTTGCTTATCGTACTGGTCTGATAAAAGAAAAAGTGTGATATGAATGCTATTTCTTTGCAATATAAAATTCAATAACTTTTAGTGCATCGAGTGATTCGTTCCACCTAGGTGGGACTAAACAGCGACCTGGGTGGGACGAAAGGAAAACCTTGGTAGAACGAAACAAACATCCAGGTGGAACGAATTATAATTAGTAAAGCAATGCCTTGATATTAGTGTTTTAATCTTTTCAGCAGTGTATCTTGCCCGACTCCTGTTTAGAAAAGAACAATGCCTGCTTCGATAATAGCTCCCTTATCGTAATTACTCGATTTATTATAGAATCTGGTTAGCCCATAACCGCCTGTTGCAAAGATACCGAACTTCCTGGTAAATTGATATTCCAGATTGGCACGTGCCTGCAATGCATATAAACGTTTCGGAATCACCTCGTCTTTGTTATCGAAAGCCTCGATATGCTGGTAGCCAAGGTCTCCGCTGATGGATAAGCCTTTGTAAAGAGGGAAGGATAAACCGGCACGATAGGATGCACTTGCCGAAAACTTATCATTCAATCCTTGATACATGGAACCGACTCCCAGAATGGTATAAAACAATTGGTTCTTGAATCGTACACCTATATTGGCAGGCGTAGCATTTCCACCATACACCATCATTTGTACTCTTGTATCAGGATTCGCATTAACCAATCCGAGTTGGAATCCCTTCATGTCTTCCTTGTAATAATTGACAAGGCCAATTTGAAGTCCGCGGGCCTGCGTTGCATAATTACATAATGCTATTTGCATCCCATTCAGTTTCGATGCGGTTATATTGGCAATTCCTGCTATCTGCAAGCCGTTCATGTGTTCGCCTACCACATTCAAAAGTCCGGAAGCCATCAAACCGCCGAAGCTCTGCCCTGTAATATTTGCCGCTCCGGAAAAGTGTAGCCCCGAAGCCATGTTGCCTGTCACATTCATGAAACCACTAATCATTAACCCCGAGTTGTTGTCTCCTCCGATGCTCGTTAACCCGGATATGACTACTCCCTGTGCTCTGTCGCCGGTGATATTTACCAATCCGGCAGCAGAAAGTCCTACGGTGTTATCGCCACTGATATTACTGATACCGGCCAGCTGAACGCCCCGCATAGTACCCCCTGCTAAGTTGGCTAATCCGGTGATTTGTATTCCGTTCATGTCGCCATGAACCACACTTCCCAACGCATTGATACCCACACCGTTCAGACGGTTCATTGTAGACAGGAGGCCGATGTTTATGTATGTCGTCTGTGTACTGTCATGAGGTTGTGTACATATATCTTTCCAGATGGATATATTGATACCTGCACTCTTGTTCTGTGCCGGTAAAGAAACGGCAGCCATTAGTATAGCTGCCGTAAGTATTGTTTTCTTTATCTTCATTCCTTTCTCTTTTTCGGTTTAAGTAATATCTTATGCAGCTAACTTTATATTAGCCTTTTGCTTCCTGATATAAGTAACGTTTGATGCTCTTCTTCGGTGTCTTTTCGAATTCTTCCGGATAGATTTTCATCTTGGATATCTGGCTGTAAGCCGGTAGCATAGTATTTAAAGTCATACGGTTTTCTTCCATTACTTGCTCGATGTCTTCATTCTTCAGGCCATGAGCGAAAGCGTCGTCAAAATCAGGATAAACAAGTCCGACAAGTTTCTCGTTTTGCTGAACGATAATACTTTCAGCCACGTATGGCAGGTTGTTCAACTTATCTTCAATTTCTTCCGGATAGATATTCTGTCCGCTGGCGCTCAATAACAGGTTCTTGCTGCGTCCTTTGATCGTAACATTACCTTCTTCATCCATCAAAGCCAAGTCGCCGGTGTGTAACCAACCGTCCTTGTCAATGACTTCTTGAGTGGCTTCTTCGTTTTTGTAATAGCCCAACATCACATTCGGGCCCTTACATACGATTTCACCAACGATATTTTCAGGATCAGATGACAATACCCGTACATCCATCCGTGGTACAGCCTTTCCGCAAGAACCCGGTTTGAACTTTCTCCAATCTTCGTAGCAGATAATCGGACCACATTCCGTCATTCCATATCCAACCGTATAAGGGAAATCAATCATTTTCAAGAACTGTTCCACTTCCTGATTGAAAGCAGCACCTCCTACAATAACAGCTTTGAAGTTTCCGCCAAATGCTTTAATCATTTCTTCGCGCACTGTTGCCTTAATCTTATCATTGATAATAGGCACTTTCAGTAATATCTTCATCGCCGGAGTTTCCAACTTCGGAAGTACGCTTTTCTTGATTATCTTTTCGATGATAAGCGGTACGGCAACGATTAGACTGGGCTTCACTTCTTCAAAAGCCTGGAAGATAATCTTAGGGCTTGGCATACGGGTGAGGAAGTAGATGTGACAACCTACGGAGAACTCATAAAGGAATTCAAAAGCCAATCCGTACATGTGTGCCATAGGAAGCATGGAAACGATTTTATCTCCGGCTTCCAGTTCCAACACTTCAAAAGCAAATTTGGTATTTGACCACAGGCTGCGGTAGGGGAGCATTACTCCTTTGGAATAACTCGTTGTTCCCGAAGTATAATTGATAACTGCCAGTTCTTCCGGTTCGTCTTTATGATATGCGACATGTTCTTTACGGAAATTCTTCGGATATTTTTTGCCGAACATTTCGTTCAGATGTTCGCGTGCATAAGTCAGTCGTTCGCTGCGTGACACTAGCAGGGTGAAGTCGTTCATCATCAGGATACCTTCCAATAGCGGCATTGCCGACTCGTTCAGGTTTTCCCATACCATATCTCCAACAAGCAGTAACTTGGCTTCGGAGTGGTTGACGATATTATGCACATTGTCTGCTTTAAATTCATGGAGAATAGGTACAATAACGGCTCCATACGTTAGTGTGGCAAGGAAAGTAACTCCCCAGTGAGAGCTGTTTCTTCCACAAACGGCAATCTTGTCTCCCTTGCGGATTCCGCTTTCTTCGAAGATGATATGGAGTTTCTCGATTTTGCGAGCTACGTCTTTATACTGTAAAGTTGCACCTTTATAATCGGTCAGGGCATCCAGGTCCCAATTATTCTTGATACTATTCTCAATATAGGCTATAAAACTTTGTTCCATTGTTTTTTGCACATTTGGTATTAAATTGTGCAAATATAGCAATTATATTAAGAATGAAGAATTAAGAGTGAAGATTTTTTGGAAATGGAGGGAGAGTAGTGGGAAGGAATTTGTGGACGATGCGTTATTGGTGCAATGGATGATGCTTATAATTGAATAAATGATGCTTATGGTTGAATAAATGATGCTTAGTTGGATGAAGGCTTATAACAAAAAGGATTAGCTTGTGATAAAATAGATTAGCTCATGGCATAAACAGATTAAGTTATGAGCTAAATGAATATCATTATAGCTAAACAAATTATCATTATAGCAAAACAGATTATCATTATAGCAAAACAGATTATCATTATAGCAAAACAGATTACGCTTATAGCTAATTTAATTATCATTATAGCTAAAAAAAATATGCTATTAGCAAAAATAATTCAGCTAATAGCATATTTACAGTAACTTCATTTCTTATTTCAAGTACCATTCGTACATTCTTTGTATGCCTTCCTCGATTTCAATTTTATGGTGCCACCCCAAAGAGTGCAGTTTCGAAGGATCGGTCAGCTTGCGCATAGTGCCGTCCGGTTTGCTGCTGTCGAAGGTCAGTTTTCCTTGATAACCTACAGTCTCCACAATACGCTCGGCCAGCTGACGGATGGTGATTTCCTTACCGGTTCCGATGTTGATGTGGCAGTTGCGGATATCTTTGCTACCTTCTTTATAGGTATCTTTGAAGTCTACGTGCTCCATTACGAAGACGCTGGCATCCGCCATTTCTTCGCTCCAAAGGAACTCGCGGAGTGGAGTACCTGTACCCCAAAGAGTGACTTCCGTTTCGCTGATTCCGTATTTTTGCAGAATAGCCAGGATTTCTTCTTTCGGACTGTTGCCGTTGACACCTTCTACTGGACGCAGGTTCATATCCTTACGTACAGCTTCCCAGTTCCCTTCTTTCAGACAGTGTGCCAGATGAATCTTCCGGATCATGGCAGGCAGTACATGGCTGCGTTCCAAATCGAAATTATCATTCGGTCCGTAAAGGTTTGTCGGCATCACGGCGATGTAGTTCGTTCCATATTGCAGGTTGAAACTTTCGCACATTTTCAGTCCGGCAATTTTGGCGATTGCATACGGCTCGTTGGTATATTCCAACGGTGAAGTAAGCAATACGTCTTCCTTCATCGGCTGTTCGGCATCGCGTGGATAAATACACGTACTGCCGAGGAAGAGCAACTTTTTCACGTTGTGACGGAAACTCTCTCCGATAATGTTCTGTTGAATCTGCAGATTCTTGTATATAAAGTCGGCACGGTAGATGCTGTTCGCCATGATACCACCCACAAAGGCGGCGGCAAGGAATACATATTCCGGCTGTTCTTCATCGAAGAATTTACGGACTGCCATGCCATCCAGCAGGTCAAGCTCTTTGTGCGTGCGGCCTATCAGATTGGTATATCCTTTATCCTGCAAATTCTTCCAGATAGCAGATCCCACAAGTCCGCGGTGTCCTGCTATATATATCTTTGCATTCTTTTCCATTCTATCTTTTATTAGTTCACCACAGAGGACACGGAGGGCACAGAGGAAAAAATAAAATCCTCCGTGTCCTCTGCGTCCTCTGTGGTGAAATGAAATTCATTTAATGTTTGGTAGCAATCATTCGCTTCACCTTTTCCATATCGTGGCGAACCATGATACTTACCAGTTCTTCGAATGATGTTTTACGTGGATCCCAGCCCAACAGTGTTTTTGCTTTTGTCGGGTCGCCCAACAGTTGTTCCACCTCTGACGGACGGAAATATTTAGGATCAACTTCTACCAGAGATTTTCCGGTAGCTACGTCAATACCTTTTTCATTTACGCCTTCGCCTTCCCAACGAAGTTCGATACCTGCTTCCTTGAATGCTAACGTTGCGAATTCGCGCACCGTGTGCATTTCTCCAGTAGCAATTACGAAATCTTCGGGAACGTCATGTTGCAGGATCAGCCACATACATTCGATGTAATCCTTGGCATATCCCCAGTCGCGACGTGCATCCAGATTACCCAGGTACAGTTTGTCCTGTTCGCCCTGTGCGATACGTGCGGCAGCAAGCGAAATTTTACGTGTAACGAACGTCTCACCACGGCGTTCGCTCTCGTGATTGAACAAAATACCGTTTACAGCAAACATACCATAGCTTTCGCGGTAGTTTTTAGTAATCCAGAAACCATATTGTTTGGCTACCCCATACGGAGAACGGGGATAGAATGGAGTTGTCTCTTTTTGTGGAACTTCCTGCACCTTACCGAACAATTCGGAAGTAGAAGCCTGATAGATGCGGGTTTTCTTTTCCAGTCCCAGGATGCGTACAGCTTCGAGCATACGCAACGTGCCGATAGCATCTGCTTCGGCAGTGTATTCCGGAACGTCGAACGAAACCTTCACGTGGCTTTGAGCTGCGAGATTGTAGATTTCATCCGGTTGCACCTGTTGAATAATACGAATTAACGAACTAGAATCTGTCATATCCCCATAATGCAGATTAATCGTACGTTTCTGTTTCATGTCGCGCACCCACTCGTCAAAATACAAATGTTCAATACGTCCTGTATTGAACGAAGAAGAACGACGGAGTATACCGTGTACTTCGTAACCTTTTTGCAATAGAAATTCGGCAAGATAAGAACCATCTTGCCCGGTGATGCCTGAAATTAGGGCTTTTTTCATACGCTAATTATTTATATAATTGAAAATGTGGGTGCAAATGTCGGCATTTTTTGTGACCCAGCCAAGTGACTTTCCAATTATTTTTCAGCACAGTCATTCAGCACGGTTTTTTCCCATTATTTTGTCGATAATCAAAGCGATAGCTCCGTCTCCCGTTACATTGCAGGCAGTACCGAAACTATCCATGGCGATGTAAAGCGCAATCATCAAAGCTTGTGCCGATTCGTCGAAACCGAGCATGGATTGCAGAATCCCCAGGGAAGCCATGATTGCTCCACCCGGAACTCCCGGAGCAGCTACCATAGTGATACCCAGCATAAAGATAAACCCGGCAAACAGGGGGAAGTCGAACGGCATTCCCTGCATCATCATCAATGCCAGTGCGCAGGCTACAATTTTCAGTGTACTGCCCGATAGATGGATGGTGGCACATAGCGGAATCACAAATCCGGCTACTTCAGCAGATACTCCGTTCTTTTTGGTCTGTTCCAGTGTCACGGGAATGGTGGCTGCAGATGATTGTGTACCCAATGCCGTGAAGTAAGCGGGCAGCATTTTGCTAAGCAATTTGAATGGATTTCTATGCACAAACAATGCCGCAATGGAATACTGAAAAACCAACAGGAAAATATGAAGAACGAAGATGACTCCGATAATTTTAATAAACACCATCAGGATAGAATATACTTGTCCCGAATGTGTCATGTTGAGGAATATGCCGAAGATATAAAGCGGTAGCAACGGTAGAATGACGGCACTTATCATTCGTACGATAATTTCCTGAAAATCACGTGCCACATTTTTCAATGCGTCGCTGTTGAGTGACGCCAGTCCTAACCCCAGTGTGAAAGCTAAAACCAGAGCTGTCATTACGTTCATCAGTGGCGGAATGGAGACGGAGAAGTAGGGGAGGATTCCCTGCGCTTCGCTTACTTCTTCAAGTGGTGCACCCGGTTCGATGAGCGAAGGAAATACTGTGACTCCTGTGAAGTAGGAGAGAAAGCCTGAAAAAAGAGTAGCGAAGTAGGCGATCAAAGCTGTCACGAGTAGCATTTTTCCTGCGCCTTTTCCGATGTCGGCAATAGCCACAGTAACCAGTCCGACGATAATTAATGGGATAGAGAAATTAAGAAATTCACTGAAAATGCCATTGAACGTAACAAATATTCGCACTAGCGGAGCCGGGAAAACTGTGCCGATGGCAATACCCAAAATGATGGCGATAACGATGCGTGCCAACAAACCGATTTTGATCTTCTTCATCCTTGATTTTATTTGTAGACCACAAAAATAATATTTTAATCTAAAATATTGCGAACAAATGTGCATTTCAAATGTTACTAAGATAAAGAATATTCAAAATATACAAGTTATGGCAAATCAGAATAAAACAGATATCGGACTTATCGGCTTGGCTGTGATGGGCGAGAATCTTGCTTTAAACATGGAGAGTAAGGGATGGCACGTGTCGGTTTATAACCGTACTGTTCCCGGAGTAGAGGAGGGGGTGGTAGAACGCTTCCTGAATGGTCGTGCAAAAGGTAAAAACATCGAAGGATTCACAGATATAAAGGCATTTGTAGATTCGATAGCTATTCCCCGTAAGATTATGATGATGGTTCGTGCCGGAAGTCCGGTTGACGAACTGATGGATCAGCTTTTCCCGTTGCTTTCACCGGGAGATATCCTTATTGATGGCGGTAATTCTAATTACGAAGATACGAACCGTCGTGTCCAACTGGCGGAATCAAAGGGATTTCTTTTCGTCGGTAGCGGTGTGTCCGGTGGTGAAGAGGGAGCCTTGAATGGAGCTTCTATCATGCCCGGTGGTTCGGAAAAAGCATGGCCGGAAGTGAAACCGATTCTTCAAAGTATTGCGGCAAAAGCACCGGACGGCACTCCTTGTTGTCAATGGGTGGGTCCTGCCGGCTCCGGTCATTTTGTGAAGATGATTCACAACGGTATCGAATATGGTGATATGCAGCTGATTGCCGAAGCCTATTGGGTGATGAAAAAGCTGCTTGATCTGACCAATGAGGAAATGGCTGATGTCTTTGCCCGTTGGAACGAAGGCAAACTTCGCAGTTATCTGATCGAAATCACCGCCAACATTCTGCGGCATAAAGACAAATCCGGAGGTTATCTCATTGATAAAATCCTGGATGCAGCCGGACAGAAAGGAACCGGAAAATGGTCGGTTATCAATGCGATGGAACTCGGTATGCCGTTAGGGCTAATTGCCACAGCGGTATTCGAACGAAGCCTTTCTTCACAGAAAGACTTGCGTCACCTGGCTTCCAAGCAATTCCAGTGTCAACATACACAACCTATATATAATAAGGCGGAACTCGTAAAGAATATCTTTTCTGCTCTTTATGCTTCCAAACTCGTCTCTTATGCCCAGGGATTCGCCGTGTTGCAACGTGCTTCCGACGCTTTCGGCTGGCATCTCGACCTGGCTTCCATTGCGCGTATGTGGCGTGGGGGATGCATCATCCGCAGTATATTCCTGAACGATATTGCAGCTGCCTTCGAAGCCACCGACAAGCCTAAACACTTGTTGTTGGCTCCTTATTTTAAAGAAGAAATGAAGACATTGCTTCCCGGATGGAAGAGCCTGGTGGCGGAATCCATGAAAGAAGAACTTCCCGTTCCTGCTTTCTCCTCTGCCCTCAACTATTTCTATTCGCTCACTTCTGCCGATCTGCCCGCCAACCTTGTACAGGCACAACGTGATTATTTCGGTGCGCACACTTTTGAGCGTAAGGATGAGTTGCGCGGACAGTTCTTTCACGAGAACTGGACAGGCCACGGAGGAGATACGAAATCGGGCACCTATAATGTTTGAGTAAACCTATAATTCATATTTAGAAATTAATAAAGTGGATAAATTTGCAATGATAATTTTCGGTGCGTCAGGTGATTTGACCAAGCGTAAGCTGATGCCTGCCCTTTACTCCCTCTACCGTGAAAAACGGTTGACCGGAGAGTTTTCCATATTGGGTATCGGGCGTACGGTCTATTCTGACGATAACTACCGTTCCTATATATTAGAAGAACTACAACAGTTTGTCAAGTCTGAAGAACAGGACACAGCTCTTATGGCTTCATTTGTCTCCCATCTCTACTATTTACCGATGGACCCGGCAAAAGAAGAAGGTTACCCGCAACTCCGCCAACGTCTGGTTGAATTGACTAATGAGGTAGATCCGGACAATCTGCTGTTCTATCTTGCCACTCCGCCATCACTTTACGGAGTAGTGCCCCTCTATTTGAAAGCTGCCGGACTTAACACTCCCCACTCGCGCATCATCGTTGAGAAACCTTTCGGCTATGATCTCGAGTCGGCACTTGAACTGAATAAAACGTATGCCTCTGTTTTCAATGAGCATCAAATTTACCGTATCGACCATTTTCTCGGTAAGGAAACGGCCCAGAATGTACTGGCTTTCCGTTTTGCCAACGGTATCTTCGAACCTCTCTGGAATCGTAACTATATTGACTACGTAGAAATTACAGCCGTAGAAAATCTGGGTATCGAGCAACGAGGCGGGTTCTATGAAACGGCAGGTGCGCTACGGGATATGGTGCAGAATCATCTGATACAGCTCGTGGCCCTTACGGCTATGGAACCGCCTGCTGTTTTCAATGCAGACAATTTCCGTAATGAAGTGGTGAAGGTCTACGAATCTCTTACTCCATTGAATGATATCGATTTGAATGAACATATTGTTCGCGGACAATATACAGCCTCCGGTAGTAAAAAAGGATACCGTGAAGAAAAAGGAGTGGCTCCCGATTCGCGCACGGAAACTTATATTGCCATGAAACTGGGCATTAGTAACTGGCGCTGGAGTGGCGTTCCGTTCTACATTCGTACAGGTAAACAAATGCCGACGAAAGTAACGGAAATCGTTGTGCATTTCCGGGAAACACCTCACCAGATGTTTCATTGTGCTAGTGGCAACTGTCCACGGGCTAATAAATTGATCCTTCGTTTGCAACCGAATGAAGGAATTGTGCTCAAAATCGGAATGAAAGTCCCCGGTGCAGGTTTCGAAGTCCGCCAGGTGACGATGGATTTCAGTTATGCACAGTTGGGCGGTGTGCCTAGTGGTGACGCTTATGCCCGTCTGATAGATGATTGTATCCAGGGCGATCCGACTTTATTTACTCGAAGTGATGCAGTAGAAGCCTCATGGAAATTCTTCGATCCGGTGCTCCGCTATTGGAAAGATAACCCCGATGCGCCTCTTTACGGTTATCCCGCAGGTACGTGGGGACCTTTGGAAAGTGAAGCAATGATGCACGAACATGGGGCTGACTGGACGAATCCTTGTAAGAATTTGACAAATACAGATCAATATTGTGAATTATGAAACTATCAGTTTTTTCCTCATCAATTGAAACTTCACGAGCATTGATACTCCGCCTGGTGGAAATCATGAATGAAGAGCCGGACAGAGTGTTCAATATCGCAGTTAGTGGTGGTAATACCCCTGCTCTGATGTTCGATTTATGGGCGAATGAATATATGGAAATTACCCCTTGGGACCGTATGCGGATTTATTGGGTGGATGAACGTTGTGTGCCTCCCGATGATTCGGACAGTAATTACGGAATGATGCGCAACCTTCTTTTGGGTATCACTCCTATTCTCTATGAGAATGTATTCCGTATCCGTGGAGAGGCAAAGCCTGCGAAAGAGGCGGTTCGTTATTCGGAGTTAGTCCGGCAGCAAGTGCCGTTTAAGCGTGGTTGGCCCGAATTCGATATTATACTGTTGGGAGCCGGAGATGACGGACACACTTCTTCGATCTTTCCCGGGCAAGAAGATTTGCTGACTTCAAACTCTATTTATGTGGTCAGTGCACATCCCCGTAACGGGCAGAAGCGTATCGCAATGACGGGATACCCCATTCAGAATGCCCGCTATGTCATTTTCCTGATTACCGGAAAAAATAAAGCCGATGTAGTAGAAGAAATCTGTAATTCGGGAGACACTGGTCCCGCAGCCTATGTGGCTCATCATGCGCAAAATGTAGAACTGTTTATGGATAAAGGGGCTGCCGCATATATTGAAGATCCTAATAAAAAGATGAGTTAGAACAGAACTATTTCATTGACGAAACTAATAGAAAAAAAAGAAAAATATGAATCCTTATCAACATTCATTTGATGGTAATATCCCACAAGACGTAGCGGGGAAACAAGGCGAAAATGTTATTTTTATTGTTTATACTTTAAAAGATTCGCCTGAAACTCTTGACAAAGTAAAAGATGTGTGTGCCAATTTCTCGGCCCTGATTCGCAGTATGCGTAACCGTTTTCCTGATATGATGTTCAGTTGTACCATGGGATTTGGAGCCGATGCCTGGAACCGTCTTTTCCCGGAACAGGGAAAACCCAAAGAACTGAAAACTTTCGAAGAGATAAAAGGCGAGAAGCATACGGCAGTTTCTACTCCGGGCGACTTATTGTTTCATATCCGTGCAAAACAGATGGGATTATGTTTTGAGTTTGCATCTATCATCGATGAGAAACTTCAAGGCGTGGTTGAACCTGTCGACGAAACTCACGGTTTCAGATATATGGATGGCAAGGCCATTATCGGCTTTGTGGATGGAACGGAGAATCCGGCGGTTGATGAAAATCCCTATCATTTTGCAGTTGTAGGAGAGGAAGATGCTGATTTTGCAGGAGGCAGCTATGTCTTTGTGCAGAAGTATATTCACGATATGGTTGCGTGGAACTCCTTACCTGTGGAAGAACAGGAGAAAGTGATCGGGCGTCGTAAGTTTAACGATGTCGAACTGTCTGACGAGGAGAAACCTCAAAATGCGCATAATGCCGTCACTAATATTGGTGATGACCTGAAAATAGTGCGTGCCAATATGCCGTTCGCCAATACGTCTAAGGGAGAATATGGTACTTACTTCATCGGCTATGCAAGTACGTTCACTACTACCCGGCAGATGTTGGAAAGTATGTTTATTGGCAATCCGGTAGGCAATACCGACCGTTTACTGGACTTTAGTACAGCAGTTACGGGAACACTTTTCTTTGCTCCTTCCTACGATTTGCTAGGTGAACTGGGCGAATAAAAAATAAAAGACTGGGGGAGTATTACACTTTAGTAATCTCCTCCACTACATATTGGTCTTTTACTTTCTTGCAGGTACATACGAAGAATTCCGGATGTTTCAGAGCTCCTTGTAAAGTATCAGGAAGAATCATTTCTTTAGTACGACGGTCCATTGCAACCGTTGCATACAGGATACCTTCACTCTCGCATTTCTCTATTAATGCACTTTTTAGTTCTTCTACGCTATATTCCATTTGTGTGATCCTTTGTCGCTGCAAAGTTATGGAAAATATGTATATTTTGTGCAATTATATTCCTGTAATAAATAAAAAAAATAGCTCCCTAGTTCGTCCGCCGACGAGGGAGCTATTAACACAAAAACTAAACTAGACACATTTTTGGAAATCTAGTTGTATATTCTGTATATCAATTATATAGTCCTGCTTTTTTTTATGGTTCGACCATAATTCGACCATTTGATGTTTTATGTACTATCAAGATTTCTATATTTCATATTTTATATTACTTTAAATATTATATTTGCGCATTGTCAAACTAAAATAGTGCGTTTATGAAATCGTTATTAAAAAATGTCCTAAGAAGGATAAGTAAAAAACAATCTTCTAAAGAAGATAATGCAACAGCCTTTTATCCCCAGTGTTGTGCAAAAGTGGATGATTCCGCTCGTATGCGTATAAAAATGTCTTATGACCAAAATGTAAAAGAAACTATATCAAGCTTGAAAACACTTGCTAATGATATGTCTAGTGGCTTTGTTACTTTTAAAAAGTTTCAGACTAGGCGTTATCAATACAACCCGGATGCAGATGCAACTCTATATGCTTCAAGACTGCTTCGTGCAGCTTCTATATTGGAGTTCCTATTAACTGATCCTGATAATAAATCTTAGAGATTCATTTTTTCAGCTAGAGCAGAGAGCCCTATCAGTAGTTCAGTTATATTTTTGGCTTTTCCGACAACATCATCAACTTTCGCTGCTGTATCAGGGCTTAACTCCTTTTCTAATCGTTCTAGCTGCATTTGAAATGTATCAAAACTTAATATATATAAGTCTCTTTCAACAGTGAATCCCCCTTTTTCTGCAAAATTGAATATTTCAAAATTCAACGTAAGATATTCAATACCATATCCTTTATAGTCAATAAATCTCCTATTTTTGAACTCCTCTAAAACTATTTCATATTGTTCTTTACTGATCCTAAGGTCTGGTATATCTTTATAATTTAGTTTAGCTGTTCTTTTCCCGTTTGCTACAACCAAAATATAATTTAATACTTTATCCTTTTCTTCAGCTGTTATAACTAAAGGATATTCTCTTTCATCTTTTGGGGGTACAGTTCTAATTGGGCGCATATTTGAAAAAATATTTATTCTATTGTTTATATAGTTTCATTCTAGTATTACTGTAATACATTATATCTTTTTCTATTTCGCAGGGAATTGTTAAATTGTCTTTTTCTACTATTAGATTCACAATATTGTCGTTTATAGAGTATTTACCTGATACCGTTTCTTTCCATTCATATTCTAAATCCTCATTATCATCTGCAACATTATATATTGTGAAAGATTTCAAGTCAAAAGATATAGCAAAAAAAGATCTTAAATAAGGAGTGCCTTCTTCAAAAGACAATCGAGTTTTTCCGTACCAGTCTTTTGCAGAAGTCCATGTTGTTCCTGCTAAATTAATACTGTCATCAGAGCATGAATTAAATATAAGCACAAATAAGAAGGATAGTATTAAAAATCTTTTTTTCATACGTATATAAGTTTATCCTACATTTCGTTCATTTTTCAACATAGCCAGTTCACCCTTTAATTTTTGGTTTTCTTCCAAAAGCCGT
The DNA here is from genome assembly GCF_027257075.1 of Bacteroides sp. LFL-34. NCBI lineage: Bacteria > Pseudomonadati > Bacteroidota > Bacteroidia > Bacteroidales > Bacteroidaceae > Bacteroides > Bacteroides sp. LFL-34. The sequence continues at coordinate 28,597 of NZ_JAPQKZ010000002.1, forward strand.
TGGGTAAGCACTGTTTTTTCGTTAATCTCATCTTGTAGATTGGCTATGGTATATACAATACTTTTCAATTTGTCCATTCCTGGTTCTGTTTCTTCTTTTTGAATGAGTATGTCACCTTTGCCTCGTAATAACCACTCTGCGGAAATGTCGTCAAATGACGTGAGTGCTTTCTCGATGAGTTCTGAATCTATTGTGCTTCTTCTTCCTGTTAAATAATTATTCAGAGTTGAATAATTGAATCCTATTGCTATCGCAAAGGCTCTTGGGGAATATCCTTTTGCTTCAATAATCATTTTAATTCGGTCTATTAACGTATCCATAAGCTTGCTTAAAAAGTTAAATATTGTCATATGGCGATATAAAAATGTTATTTCGATTTGCAATATCGTCAAATAGCAATATATTTGCATCATAAATCAATCAATCATACAAACATACAAAAATTGATTGATAAAACAAATGTGAAACTCTATAAATGTGACAGACATGAAACGATTTGATTTATCCGAAATAATGAGAAATGCTCATAGAACCTATAAGTATTCAGGCAAGAAGCAGGGAAAAACTTTTGGAGAGGTTCTGAAAGCTACTTGGAGACTTGCTAAACTTCAAGAAAATTTCTCACAGGAAGCCATGAAAGCAAGAACGGATAAATTCTTATCAGAAAGAAACGAGGTAATGAACAAAGCGGCTAAAGCTACAAGACATGAGGGATACAATAACCTCAGTATTCCCGCTTCTGCTTACTACAACTCAAATAGTACTCATTACGGTGCACATTACGTTGGAGATTAATCAAATTATACAACAATGGATAAAAGAACCGAACTAGAAATACAGCGAGACAAATATGAAGCTGTGATTGAAGAACGAGACGCGTTGATCAGCTCTTTGAGAGGTGAGAATGAAAAACTCAAACGAGATTTAGAATCAGAACGTGGATTTTATAGAGAGAAAGTTTCCCAATGTGATGATTTGAAGAAATTTATTGAATCGCAACGAAACTTAATGGACATAGTTTTGAAGAACAACCAAAGTATTCTCTAACCCTCACTAAAGTCAAACCAAACCGCCGGTTATCCGGTACCCAGTCCGGTCTTTGAGCCTGCCCTTGAAGGGAGACTGGGAACAACAGAGAAGAGTTCTTTGACATATTGGTAAAATGGTGTTTTGGAAGCTGACACATGCCGAAAGGGATTACTGACGTAGGCGGGCTTCTCAACGATATAATGCTGTGGTTAATGGTCAAGCCGTATCGTTGTAAAACTAAATCAGTTAGACGTTTGTCGGCAAATCGAGGTATTTGCTTTATGTATATAAAGGTGATGTAGCTTAGTTGGTTAGAGCGCATGTTTCTACATGAGGTCGGCGGTTCGAATCCGTTCATCACTTCAGTGTTTAATTGACGTTACAACTGCGTGTATATCTTATAAATTGCATAGGCTGTTAAACTAATAATAAAGAATAGAAATGAAATGTAGGAAATTGACTCACAAATTGCGAAGATTTTATTGCGTGGTACGGCTGGCGTTACGGTCATTTTGGAATTGTATAAGCTATAGAGGATATATTCTTCTACCCGTTTTTGAGCGTTGCGTATCATCACGTTGCTCATTGCTCGATTCTCGTATATGGTTATACACGAAAAAAGGATGGATAGTGCGTTTGAACATATTACCACCAATAGTAAAATTCGACTGCAAGCGTTGTTGGTTGAAAGATTGCTTAAAGAAACAAGTACAGCAAAAGTAGCAGATGCAACAGTCAACAGAGTGCTTTGGAGTCTGAAAGTCCATTCGATTTTTTTCTCTAAAGTTTCTTTGTAGTATGAAACTACTTTTTCTTCATTATTCATATTTTTCTTGTTTTTTGATTTGACACTTCAAAAATAAGAAAATCCCCCGTTCCTTTTTTATTAGCGAATAATCTTGGAACGGGAAAATTATTAACTAATTAATAATCACATGATTCAAGTAACAATTAAAAACGATAGGAATGAGAATTTGGAAGATGCCACATTCTCATTGCATGTAGAGAATATGCCGATAAAATCAGCTAAAATAGTAGCCGAAAAGCTTCCTGCTATGATACAGAAAGCTTTTGGGGATTATGCAGATTGTAAAGTCGGGTTTAATCGAGATAAAAAGAGAGATAATGAATGAATTTCTTCACTTAATTTTTGATTTTACACCCCAAAGTTAAGTAAATCCTCCGAATAAAGCGTGATGCTGCCGATCGAATTGGTTCGGGGGAGCTTTTATTTTAAAATTAATCAGTATGGAAAAAGAAATAGAAAGACGCAGTATAATCAATGTTTTGCGAAACATGGACGTTGGTGCAATAGAAGTATTTCCTATCATTCAAAAAACGTCTGTTACTTACACTTTAAATGCTCGGCTTTATAAAGAAAAAGCTGAAGGAATGGTTTGGAAAACAAAGTCAGACGTAAAAAATATGCAGTTTATAGTAACTAGAATTGCGTAACTACCTTGTTTGTTGAGATGATTAGAGGTGAAATGGCTGAAATATTGCTAGATAATATTCTCCGTCTGTTTTCTACAGAGACATTCGGAAAAGATAAGTCTGCATATTATGTAGGTGGGGAAAAGAAATTGATGAATCTTATAGAAGCGGGTAAGATTGAAAGTGATAAGCCTGTAAATGCTCAAAATGGTAAATGGCACTGTAATGCTGCTCAGGTATTACTTCATTGCCGATGCGCTAAGAAAGTCAAACGTAAAAAACGGAAGAAATGAAAACATTGAAAATCGTTCATAACATTTTTACAGTGGTTGCCTTATTGGTAGCTATGTATATAGGTGGGGGAATCGAAGCTACAAGAAGTGATATCGCTTGGTCATATATCATATTCTTCGTAGTCGTTGTACTATTGGTTACTAGATTTATCTATGAAGATAAGAAACAAAATAAAAATAGCCTGTGAAGGTCAACATTGCTTAATTTTAGTATTTGCCAATTAGCCCGGTTCTCCGGGCATCTGCCGGGATAGCCCAGTTGGTTAGAGCGCATGTTTCCACATGAGGTCAGCGGTTCGAATCCGTTTCCCGGCTCAACTCAATCAGAGTTAAGTAACCCGTGAGGGTGAAAATATATTTGCATTATATATACAATCAATGTAGCCGGAAGCGTCTGGCTACGACCTGAAGGAATGGCGGAATTGGTAAACGCAAGTATGCAGATAGATTGAAGAAAGTCATACATAGGTAATCTATCATCCCGGTTCGAGTCCGGGTTCCTTCACAGAGAATTTTTCTTTTTATGTTTAACTAATGTTGCCAGCGAAAAGGACGCTGTAGGGTTAAAGCCCCTGTTATTTGAGTTTTAATTGTTCTATACTATTCCGGTGTGCTTTGAACGGCTATCCGGAAGCAAGAAGCTCGTGAGAGTGCTATTTAATTAATAGTTAATGTCGTGTTTTATTTTGTGTTTGTGTTCTAGGTGAATGGTTCGTGAGAATAGTTCACTTGAAACGGATGGCTGGTGTAATTGGCAGCATACGCAGATATGCGTGATGTGGGTTCGAGCCCCACGCCATTCACCCTTTTGATCCTATTAAATTATAGTAGTTCATGAGTTTTGTTTTGTGTTTGTGATTGGGGTGTACGGTCTGTGAAGATAGTGCACCTTTTTAATTAATCGGGCGGATATGTATATCGTTGGTTGAAACTGCGGTGAGGTGCACCAATATTCCGTGAGACCGGTTCGACTCCGGTTCCGTCCACTAGCATTTACATTATGTATAAATCAGGGAGCCGTACACCCTTCAAGCGTAGCCGTTCCATAAGGTACATTGGATTATTCTTATTTTTTTGCCTGTACGATATTGTACAGGCAGTTTTTACTACCTGAAAATGGCGTTAAAAAGGCGAAGTTTCTGTTTGCTAAACTTGTCAATAACGATTACCTTTACTGATGTAATAAACTAAAAGTCAAACCATTAATTCAGAATTATGAAAGAATTAGTAACCATTCAGCAAAAGCTGAAAGCCCCGAAAGGGCAATTTAATAAGTTCGGTAGTTACAAATACCGTAGTTGTGAGGATATTCTTGAGTCAGTGAAACCTATTCTGACTGAAACAAAGTGTTCGTTAACTCTCAGTGATGAGATGGTGCCAGTAGGCAATAGAATTTATGTAAAAGCAACTGCCACTTTAACCAACGAAAAAGGGGAAAAAGAAATAGTGACTGCTTTTGCGAGAGAAGAGGAAACAAAGAAGGGAATGGATGGCAGCCAAATTACCGGAGCCTCATCTTCTTATGCAAGAAAGTATGCTCTTAACGGTCTATTTTGCATTGATGATACAAAAGACAGTGATGCAACTAACACTCACGATAAAGAAGACGCACAACAGCCTGCAAAAACACCGGCTAGTATGAAGAATCCAGTTTATACTGGTGCCCAACTGAAAAAGGCTATTGCTGACATGCTTGCTGTCAAAAGCAGAGCTGAACTTGAAAAAGTATGGTATGCTAATCCGGCTATGCAAAATGATAAAGAGTTTGTAAATGCTTGTATGGAAATGGGCAAAATTTATCCTGCATCATGATAGAGTTGGTTAAATCGAGTGTGGTTTTCTCAGAAGAGAATCACACATATTTTCTTGGTGAAAAGCAACTGAAAGGTATTACCGGAATGATAAGCCGGCAACTATTTCCCAATAAGTATAGGGATATTCCAGAATACATATTGAAAAAAGCTGCTGAAAAAGGCAGTCGTATTCATGGACAATGCCAGTTTGCTGATGTTACAGGATTACCACCCGAGAGTATTGAAGCTATTAATTATATCAGGGAAAGAGTAAATGCCGGATATAAGGCTTTTGCCAATGAGTACACTGTTTCAGACAATGAATATTTTGCATCGAATATTGATTGTGTTTGGGAAAAGGACGAAAAAATCAGTCTTGGCGACATCAAGACTACTGCAAGCCTTGACCGTGAGTATTTGAGTTGGCAGCTATCAATCTATGCCTATTTGTTTGAACTTCAAAATCCACTAATTAAAGTTGATAAACTGTTTGGCATTTGGTTACGTGGAAATAAGTCGGAATTAGTCGAGATTGAGCGTAAGCCGGATGCAGAGGTTAAGAGATTACTGGAGTGTGAGATTAAAGGTGAACAGTTCTTACCTAATGCTCCTGTTCCAGCCGATGAGAAGCAGCTTATTCCTATGCAATTAGTAAATACTATTATTGATATAGAGGAACAGGCGAGTTATATCGCTGAAGTGCAGAAAGGTTATAAGGAACAGCTTAAAAGTGCCATGCGTGAGAACGGTGTTAAATCATGGGACGCCGGTCGGTTGCGTGTTAGCTATACTCCCTCTTCAACGGGTAAGAGTTTTGATGCAAAGAAGTTTCAGGAAGATCACCCGGAACTATATTCTCAATATTTAAAAACATCAACTAAAGCGGATAGTATTCGTGTAACTATAAGGGAGGAAGGAAAATGAGTGTTAATAAAGTAATTCTTATAGGGCGTGCCGGTAAAGACCCGGATGTGAGAACATTGGACGGTGGAGCGAAAGTAGCTTCTTTATCTTTTGCCACAACAGATAAGGCGTACACCTTACAAAATGGAACCCAGGTGCCGGAACGTACAGAATGGCATAATCTTATTTTTTGGAATAAGACTGCTGAAATAGTTGAGAAGTACGTCCATAAAGGAGATAAGTTGTATATAGAAGGTAAGTTACGCACTCGTAACTATGACGATAGCAAAGGAGTTAAACGTTACATAACTGAAGTCTTTGTTGATAGTATCGAGATGCTTACACCGAAAGTTCAACAACAGGCTGCTCCTGTACCACCACCGTTACCAACGCAACAGCCTACACAGAGACAGCAACAACAAGTACAGCAGCCTGCATATCAGCAACAGCCATATCAACAGGTATCACCGCCTGATGATTTACCATTCTAAATATGGCAGAAGCTATTCTAACAAAACAAAATGGGGTAGTCACAATGGATAAGTCGTTTGACTACCTCTGTTCCACGCTCAAGAATGGAACTTACACTGTAAGCATCAAGAGAAAGGTAGAACCACGTACCCTGTCGCAGAACGCGCTCATGTGGCTGTGGTTTGCCTGTATTGAGAGGGAGACAGGCACGGATAAGTTGGATGTACATGATTACTATTGCCGGAAGTTTCTTCCACGGCAAATATGTATGAATGGAAATATTGTTTCGGTTGTTGGAAGTACTTCTAAATTGAATACGATCCAAATGAAAACTTTCATGGATAAGGTTCAGGCTGATGCTGCCACCGAATTAGGAATCAATTTGCCATTGCCTGTTGACCAGTACTATAAAGATTTTATTAATGAATACCTGCATAGGTAAGTATTAACTCAAAGTTTAATTAAAATGGATTTGAATATTTCAAAAGCAAAATTGACCAAAAAGGGATGTCTTGAAGTGGTCTATGCAGACAAGGAAGGAAACGATATTGTTTTCAAGGGGATTAATCCTGTTCATCCGGATTTGAAGGATTCGCTAAACAAGCTCATACCCTACATTGTCGATATTACAGAACAGAAAGAATCCCAGTACATTAATTGGGAACGTCCAGAGTCATGTCTTGAAGATGAGTTCTTCAAAAAGTTCAATGTAACCGGCGTTAGCATTGGTGGTGATTCTTCTTTTGAGGTTTGTGTGTTGACAGGTAAGCGAACCCTTATGACGAGCAAAGTCCTTAATCTTTGTTCTCCTGGTATCGGTTTCGATCCGGACAATGAATCGTATGTGCATTGTGAGGAGTTTCGTGATGCGGTTTATAATTTCTTGTATGAAGCAGAGCTTTATGTTACAGAGAATAAATGTTCGGAGATTCAAAGGGAATTTGAATTTAAAGATGGTGAGGATCCGTTTGACAAGGTTGATGAAGCTGCTGATGCAATGAATGAAGATGGTGAAGATAACGGGATATGTTCAACAGTTGAACATCATGAATTAGTATTAGAACCTGCTTCATGAAACCAATTTATGTGACTAAGACGCCCAATCTGTACCGGATTCAGTTCGAGTATCACCCAAAGTTGGTCGAGGTCATAAAGATGATACCAAGTAAGCCACGCTATGACGGAACAGACCGGGCGTGGCTTGTTAGTATCAATGATACGCGTTATCCTATTGGACGTGATGCGAATTGGTATGTGAGAGCTTTTGCGCAATGGGCTGTTCAGATGCGTTATTGTTCTACTGTCAAGGAACGTGAGGTAACTGAAGATATTAATTATGATATTCCTCCGATGAAACCTTTTGTCGGTGAACACTATATGTTACTTCAACCTTACGAGTATCAACTTGAAGGAGTACAGTATGCAATAGAGCACAAACGCTGTTTTTTCGGTGACCAGCCCGGATTAGGTAAAACATTGCAAGCCATATGTGCAGTTGTTAAAGCACATAAGGAAGCGCCCATTTATGGTGAGTCTTTTCCAGTACTTGTAATTTGCCCTGCTGCGTTGAAAGTAAACTGGCAGCGTGAGTTTAAGAAGTTCGCAGGTATGAATTCGATTATCCTTGATGACAGAAACCGACAGTCCTGGCAATCATTTTATGAGTGTAAAAAGTCTGATGGCAACCCACTTTGTGAGGTGTTCATTACTAATTATGAATCGCTTAATAAATTTTTTGTAAAAGCTGTAAATAAGGAATCCAAGCTTACAATGAAAAGTATTGCTTTCGATCAGCGTGTCTCTCTGTTTAGGTCTGTTATCATTGACGAATCTCATAAATGCAAATCAAGTAAAACTCAACAGAGCAAATATGTTGAAGGTATCTGCAAAGGTAAACGTTATATATTCGCATTGACCGGTACTCCTGTTGTTAACAATAATACAGACTTGCTACAACAGCTAAAAATATTAGGTCGATTAGAGGACTTTGGAGGTTATAGCCGGTATGTTGAAAGATATTGTGATGGTCCCAAACAGGCATCCAACGTTAAAGAGCTGAATTGGCGACTATGGAATACTTGCTTCTTTCGTCGTGAGAAGTCAAAGGTGCTTACACAACTTCCGGACAAGACTCGTCAATACTTGACAGTTGATATCACTACCACCAAAGAGTATAAGGCTGCCGAGGCTGATATGGTAAAATACTTGAAGAAGTACAAGAATGCTTCGGACGAACAAGTGCAGAAATCAATGAATGGTGCCGTCATGGTGCAGATGCAGCTTTTAAAACAGATATCCGCCAGAGGTAAAATCAAGGCTGTTTGTGAATTTGTCCATGATGTTATCGACGGTGGTGAGAAGCTGATACTTTTCGGTTACTTGAAAGAAGTTGTAGCAGAACTGAAAAAGGAATTTCCTAAAGCTGTAACTGTAACAGGTTCCGATAATGTCAACCAAAAGCAATATGCCGTTGACTCTTTCCAAAATAATCCGGATTGTAAACTGATTATTCTGAACTTCAAATCGGGCGGTACCGGGCTTACTTTGACGGCTGCCAGTCGAGTAGCATTTATTGAATTCCCATGGACGTTCAGTGATTGCGAACAGGCAGAAGATCGGGCGCACCGTAACGGTCAGAAGAACAACGTTAACTGCTATTACTTCTTAGGTAAGGATACTATCGACAAGTATATGTATGATGTGATTCAAACAAAGAAGAACATTGCCAACGGTGTTACCGGTACGGACGATCAAGTAGAAGAGAATATGGTGAATCTTGCAATGGACTTGTTTAGGGATAAATTATGAAGCTGTTTAGATTAGTTATAAATGGGCAGAAAACTCATATTCAGGAATACAAGAAAGAAATGTTGTTCGGTCCTGAATGGGAAACCTTAATATCCTTTGTCGGTTGCAGGAACAGGTGTAAACAAATCGTTGACCTTCTAAATGAATGTGCTACGATTTCAAAAAACAAGCAGAAAAATGACTGAAGAAGATATTCGTAAATTGGAGGTGAAATATTCTGAAACTAAGATACAACACATTTGTGTAACTTGGTTCAGAGAAACGTTTCCCAATGTAGGCCCTTTACTCTTTGCTATACCAAACGGCGGCGTCAGAACAAAGAAAAGCGGTGCTATGCGCAAATATGAAGGTGCCATCGCTGGTGTTGCTGACTTGATTCTGCTTTTTCCTCGCGGTGGTAAGAGCAGTCTTTGCATAGAGATGAAAACTCCACATGTAAAAGGTAAACGTGCTGGAACGCAGTCTGATGAGCAAAAAGAGTGGCAGGCATTGGTAGAGAAATATGGTAGTGTATATGTCGTTTGTCATGGGTTGATTGAGTTCATTAATAGCATTTGCTATTATCTGAAAGCTGATCCTCAGCCTTATATAAACAATGTCTTACGGAATTATTATAAATTGATATGACTTATATTGAACTTATCAATAGGTTTTGGGAACTTGACGAAAGCTGGCAATTTTCCTGCTGTGAAACGAGGCTTTATTTTTACTTGCTAAAAATTGCGAATCGTTTAGGCTGGGAGGATAACTGGACACGTAGTGATACAAAGGTGTCATCTGACGTGGGAGTGTCTGTAAAAGTATTCAAGTCCGCCCGAAATAGATTAGTTCAAGCAGGTCTTATTGAATGTAAACAAGGCAATGGAAGAGGCAATAAATCAACGTATTCTATCAAAGGTGTACAAAAAGGTATGCAAAATATACCACCTTTACGGCATCCTTTAGGGATACCTTTAGGGTACCCTTTAGGTACACCTTTTCAAGAAAGTTCCCCCATACCCCCTAAAGAAGAATATAAGACAGAGACAAAGACAAAGAAAGAACCCCCTAAAGGGGGTAAGAAAGAAAGTAGCTCTGGCGAGCTTTTCCCATCCTCTAAACCGGAGAAACCTAAAAGAGTCGCAAAAGAATTTATTGCTCCTACGCTTGATGAGGTTATTCAACACTTCATCAAGCAAAATGCTCCGGAACGGTTAGATGATTGGCAAGAGCAAGCAGAAATATTCTTCAATCACTTTGACTCGATAGGGTGGAAGAATGCCAATGGAGTGAAAATAGAGCGGTGGGATTCCAAAGCAAACCTTTGGATACTGGATCGTATTCGTGAAAATCGAAAAAATGAATTAGACCATGACGGAAGAGGAAAAGAATTTATCAAGCAAACTTCAAAATTTGATGGAGAAGGAAGCCGGAAAGCGCAAGCTGACGCTCCAACAGATAGAGAATCTGATACAAAGGCACAAGGAAAGTATTCAGGACGTTTCTGAATATGACTTAACTGACACGCAAGAGTATTACAGCCATTGGAATTTAATATCTAACCTTGGTACAGATTATACAGAACGGGAGTTTAGAAAATTTGATATTGATGAAAACAACTCTAAACTAATTCAGTTTCTTCTGTACTACTTCAACGGATGCCGGTATGCTCAAAATGTGTTTCCGGAAGAGAATTACAAAGTTCATAAGAATCTTTTGCTCGTTGGTGAACCAGGTACCGGGAAAACAATGTTGATGCAGATTTTTGCAGATTATTTGAAACTCACTTGTAACCCCAATGCTTTTGAAAACTTGTCTGTTACTCAAATGATGAATTATTATAAAATTCACGGGCATATTGACTTGTACACTTACAATGAGAATCAATCTAAAGGGTTTAAACCAAATCCCTTTAATATCTGCTTGAATGATATCGGTCTGGAAACGGAAAATCAAAAATCGTATGGTACCAGCCTCGATTCGGTTATTGATGAATTTCTTTATGCCCGGTATGAGATTTTTCAACAATACGGCAAGAAGTATCATATAACATCGAATCTTGGCATAGCCGAATTTAAGAAACGTTTCGGGCCAAGATTAGTGGATCGCTTTAAAACGTTTAATGTTCTCCCTCTATGTGGTGAGAGCCGTAGAATATAGCTACTATGAAAGTTGTAATTTACTGGGTTACTAAAGATCCGGATAAAATTGTTCGTATCAGAGAGCGTTTCGGCATTGGAACTTATCGAAGTGTGAACGGTGAAACTCCTGCTGAAATACGAGAAGAAGATATGGAACTTCTTCGGGAAACTGAAAGAAGAGGATTTATTCAAATACGTAATAAACCTCAATAAAAATGGCGTTAAAATGGCGAAGTTTCTGTTTGCTAAACTTGTCATTTTATGATAACTTTACTGATGTAATAAACTAAAAGTCAAACCAATATAATTAAATTATGGAAGTACAAAACATTAGAATTGACCTTATCAGTCCTTCTCCTTTGAATCCGAGAAAGACGTTTGATGAAGCAGCTCTTCAAGAGCTTGCAAGCAACATTGAAAAGCAAGGTTTATTGCAACCTATCACTGTCAGAGTTGCTAAATCCGAGGAGATGACTAACCTAGAAACCGGAGATGTTACCCCACTACCTTACACATACGAAATTGTTTGCGGTGAGCGTCGTTTCCGGGCTGTGTCACTTTTGAAAGCAAAGGAAGATGAAGCGAATGTTGCAAAAATCAAAGCCCATCGAAAAAAGTCGGAAAAATTTCAGACAATATCCTGCATTGTCAGAGAAATGACAGATGATGAGGCTTTTGAAGCGATGATTACCGAGAATCTTCAAAGAAAAGATGTTGATCCCATCGAAGAAGCTTTTGCCTTTGCGCAGTTGGCTGAAAAAGGACGAACTTTGGAAGATATCGCTCTTAAAATAGGAAAGTCTACCCGGTTTGTTTTTGACCGTATTAAATTGAATTCTCTTATTCCTGAACTAAAAGAGCGGGTAAGAAATGGAGATATACCATTGTCCGGTGCTATGATTCTTTCTAAATTGGATGAAGATACTCAAAAAGAGTTTCATGAGGAGGAGGAAGAACAATGTACTACTGCTATGATTCGAGAATTTGTGAGTAATTCTTTCATGGAGCTTGGTAACGCACCTTGGATTAAAGATGATTCCGATAATTGGGAAAATACCGATATTAAATCATGTTCTCAATGTGAGAATAATACGTGTAATCATGGTTGTTTGTTCTATGAAATGAATAGTAAGGATGCTAGATGTATCAATGCTGCTTGCTATGAGAAAAAACAGATTGCTTATGTGACGCGGAAAATTCAACTAGAATATGAACATCTTGTTAAAGTTGGCGAACCTCTTTCATTTGGAAAAACAGTAATTATCGCTAGACGTCCCGATACATATTGGGGAGAAGATAGAAAGGTTTTCTATGAAAAAACTTTGGAAGCTGTTAAACAACTTGGATTTGAAATAGTTGATCCTGATGAAATCTTTAGATGTAAGTGCTGGTATTCAGAAGATGATGAACGCACTTTGAAAATGCTTGAAGATGGAGAAGTTTATCGTTGTCTTTCATTTTTTGGACATTATTCTCCCGAATTTAACGTTAGTTTCTATTATGTTAGAAAAGAAACGGCTTCCTCTACTTCCGCCGTTGCCGATCTAAAAGAGATAGAAAGGGAAAAAATAAACGCCCAATTAAAAAGAGCGAAGGATATAGTCAAGGAGAAGTCTGCTGAAGAAATGCGCAAGTGGGCGCAAGAGAAAACATATTATCAGAGAACAAAAGAATTCTCTGAAAATGAACAACTTGTTTTTGATGTGCTGGTTCTTAGCGGTTGTAGCAGTACTTATCTTGAAAAACTGAATTTAAAAAAATGGAATGGTGAGAGTGATTTTGTAAATTATGTCAAGAACAACCAAGCTGACCGACACCAATGGTATAGAGCCTTTATTGCTGAATGCTTATCATCGAATAATGTGAATTTCTACTCCTATTTGCAAAAGTGTCAGAAAATCCTTTTTGCAGAACAATATCCGGATGATTTCAAAGCGCTCTCTAAGAAACTTGCGGATTCATATGATAAGAAAGAAAAGAAGCTCAAAGAAAGACTGAAAGAGCTAAATAACGATAATATAGAGGAAGCCTAACGGTTTCCTCTCTTTCTTGATATGCTTATGAGAACTTGGACTAATGAGCAACTCGCTATACTTGATAGCGAGTATCCAACTGCTAATTTAAAAGAGCTTGCTGGTCGCCTGGACAAAACACCTGAGGCTGTGAAGGCAAAAGCCTTAATACGTAAATTAAAACGTTCGCCAGACGTGAGGGTTTGGAGTCCGGTTAAAAGACAAAAGCTAATAGCTCTTTATCCCGATCATACCAATCTTGAAATAGCTTCGATGCTTGGTTCAACTGAAAGTGCGGTTGCTGGTATGGCTTTCAAACTAAAATTGAGAAAATCTGCAAAGTTCTTATTTGAACATTCCTCAAAGGGTTTCTTCCCCAAAGGGCACCAACCAATGAATAAAGGACGCAAGCAAACGGAATACATGTCTGATGCTCAAATTGAAAAAACGAAAGCTACACGTTTCAAAAAGGGATGTATCCCAAAGAACCATAAAGAAGTTGGATATGAACGTATAACCCGTGATGGTTACATTGAAGTGAAAACTGCTGAACCGAATGTCTTTGAGCTTAAACACCGGCTTGTATGGATTGAGCATAATGGTGAAATACCTCCTGGGTACAATATTCAGTTCAAAGATGGAAATAAGCAGAATATTTGTATAGATAACTTATACATGATTAGTCGTTCTGAACAAATGAAAACCCAAAATTCAATGTATGCCCGGTACCCGGAAGATGTTCAGTATCTCATCAAGCTAAAAGGAGCTTTGAGTAGACAGATTAATAAAGCAACAAAAAATGAATCATGATTGATGGAGCAATAGATAGATTGAAAGAAATGGTTAATAAACCGTTCCTTTATCAGAATGAAGAAGTAGTAATTCTCAATTACTGTGACGGTACCGGTGATGATGGTACCGAAGTTGAGATATACTTGAATAATGGCAAAGTGTTAGTGTTTAGTATGTTTGATTTGGCTTCCAAGTTGAACCGTTTCCGACCAATAACAAATACAGTTGTCGTGTTGGCAAATGAACGGTTGAATAAGGTGTCTACAGTGAACCCTACCATTTTACAAGATTTGAGAAATTTGGTTCTTCAACAAATAAAGGATGTGAAAGAAGATCCTAGTAAAGTGAGCCAAGCAAAACAAGTTTTCCAAGGGGTTAATACCGTAATCAATCTTGCTAAGACAGAATTAGAGTACAGGAAATATTTAGATACAACAGACCCCTCAAAATAAATAATTAGTATGCTGATAGATAAAGAATATGTTCATTGGTTTCGCATCAGAGACCAACCTAATAGAATCGTGTGAGATTATTCATAGTCTAACAATTTAACCCGATCGATATGATAACATTGAATAGGTTTGCCCAGAGATGCTTGAATATCATGAGGAAGCGCTTTAAGATGAATGAGCATAGCTCAAGAAAAGCGTTTAGCATAAGAATTGAAGCCGTTTGGAGAAAATTCGATATTGCTTCTAAATATAGGAGTGATAATCTTCCTAAATATTCGGAAGATGAAGAATTGGCAGCCGAGATGATAATTTACCTTGTTGCCTATTTAAAAAGATTTGGTTGTGAGGACATTGAACAGCTTATCAAAGATAAGATAGAGTTCGATGATAGAAAAAATGATTAGGTGTTGTTACTGACTGTTTGTGTTGTTGATTTTGTGTTGTTGATTTTAATATAGTTAGTTATGACAGAGATTATTCAAGTCTGCCTACTTGATTTTAATAAGGGGCAGCTCACGGGATTGCCGAAAAATCCACGTTTTTTTCGTGATTACCGCTTTGAAGCGATGAAGAAAAGCATTCAGGATTCGCCAGAGATGCTTGAGCTTCGAGAACTTATAGTTTTTCCCTACAATGATGGCAGATATATTGTTGTTTGTGGTAATTTACGTTTGCGAGCTTGCAAGGAGTTAGGTTATAAAGAACTGCCTTGTAAAATTCTGGCACCTGATACCCCCGTTAAGAAGTTGAGGGAATATGCCACTAAAGATAATGTCAATTTTGGTGAGAATGATTTGGACGTTATGGAAAACGAGTGGAATAAGGCGGAACTCCAAGACTGGGGCATCGAATTTGCCCCGGAGAAGAAAGAGGATGAATTTAAAGAGCGCTTCGATGCCATCACGGATGATACAGCCATTTATCCTCTCATTCCAAAGTATGACGAAAAACATGAGTTGTTTATCATCACCTCAAGTAATGAGGTAGATAGCAACTGGCTTCGTGAGAGGCTGGACATGCAGCACATGAAGTCGTACAAAACCGGGAAAATAAGTAAATCCAATGTAATTGATATAAAAGACGTTCGCCATGCCCTGCAAAATAGTAATACCAAGTCATAAACGCCATGACCGGGTGTTCGCTAAAAAGTTGGTGAACGATCCTATCATTTGCGTTGCTGAAAGTCAAGCTGACTTATATCAGCAATTTAACCCGGAATGTGAAATTGTAACTCATCCTGACGACGTTATGGGCCTCATCCCGAAACGTAATTGGATGGCAAAGCATTTTGGAGAACTTTTCATGCTTGATGATGATGTCCATGCCTGCAAACCTATTTATGTGGAAAAAGGAGAACCTAGCCGGATAAAGGATAAAGATAAGATAACTAATATCATTCAGTCATTATTTGAGATGGCCAGTATGATGGATGTACATCTGTTTGGCTTCACCGCTCGGATATCGCCGGTAATGTATGATGAATCCGCTTTTCTTTCTCTTTCGAAAATGATAACCGGTTGCAGTTATGGAGTAATCTATAACAAAAACACTTGGTGGAATGAGGAAATACGTTTGAAGGAAGATTTTTGGATTTCTTGTTACATGAAGTACAAAGAACGTAAGGTTTTAACCGATTTGCGGTATAATTTTGAGCAAAAGAACACTTTTGTAAACGCTGGTGGGCTTGCTTCTATAAGGAATCAGGAAGAGGAACGTAAATCTATCCTCTTTATCAAAAAGAATTTTGGTGATAGTATTTTGCTAAAGAGTGCAACCACTAATGGGAAAGACAAAACAAAGCAGCTCGTTCAATATAATATATCATGCAAATTCAAATTCTAATAGTCTGTAAAAAAGGCGTTTAAATGGCGTCCATTCTGTTTGTCATATTCGCCTTTTTTAGCTAACTTTACTGACGTAATAAACTAAAAGTCAAACCATTAAATTAGAATTATGATTATAAGAACAGTTTGCGGATATGATTTCTTTGAGGTGAGTTCTGCAATGCAGAAAGCCATTAGGCGAGCCGACACCGGGGTAGCCGGCTTTTTTGCATTGGAACTTTGGGCGAGTGGGTACCGCGACTATGTGTGGAAGCGTCTGTTTACCATTAGTGCTGAAGATTGCTATGGAATCATTACTAAAGAGATAGAAGCATTGTGGCAGGGGCATGAGCTGGTAAACAAGACTGCTACTGAACCCAAAGGGAGGATATTTGTCAGTAAAGCTGTTATTCTCCTTTGTGAATGTAGAAAGAATCGTGATGCGGATCATTTGCAAAACTTCATCTATGATAGAAAGGATATTGATATAGAAAAGTGGATAAATGATGTCAGGCGTTACCCTATTCCTATTCCAGATTACACTTTCGATGTACATACACGAAAGGGTAAAAAACATGGGAGAACCAAAGAAGAATTCTTTCAGGAAGAATACAAGGCGTTACAACCTCGTGTTCCTGGTTTATTCGATGATTTGGTTCAACCCAGTCAACCAAAGTTATTTAATGATGAAACCACGGCTAAGTAGCTGTGGTTTCTCATTTTTCATATAAGTCAAACCAATTTAATTAAAAAAATGAACACGTATTACAAATTTGCGCCAAATGTATTTTTGGCAAAGTGTGATGAGAAGCACGAAAAAGGTGAAACTATTGAAGTTACCACCAAGTATGGTAAGGAGAACGAAAGTATAGTATTTAACCTAATCTTCGAAAAAGATGGGTTTTACTATTATTCCATCGTTAGAGCTGACGGCTTTAATGTTCAAGAATGGGCTAAGCAAAGAGCGGAACGCAGGCATGAATGGGCGTCATCGGCAGTACAAAAAAGTAATGAGTATTTTCAGAAATCAAATAAGCATCGTGATTTCCTTTCTTTGGGTGAGCCTATCAAAGTTGGACACCACAGCGAACGAGGACATCGCAAAATGATAGATGATGCCTGGAATAACATGGGGAAAAGCGTTGAGTTTAGCGATAAGGCTGCCGAACATGAAAGAGTTGCGAAGTATTGGGAAAAAAGGGCTAATACGATAAACTTGTCCATGCCGGAAAGTATAGATTTCTACGAACATAAGTTGGAACAAGCAAAAGAATATCACGAAGGATTGAAGTCCGGTAAGTACCGACGCGAGCATACATACGCTATGGCTTATGCCAATAAAGCAGTAAAAGAGGCTAAAAAAAATTATGACCTTGCAGTAAAGCTGTGGGGCGATGTTTAATAATCTGTAGTATCTCAAATAATTTACTATGAGAGAATTATCAAAAGAAACCTCATTACAAAGGGTAATGAGGGCTTCAGGTCGTGTACCTGTACAATGCTCATGCAGTGTTTGTAAACAACAATGTCATACGCCATGTTTAGGTACTCCTGATGATATTGAACGAATTATTGATGCAGGTTATGCCGACAGGTTAGCGCTGACGAACTGGGCTGCTGGTATATTCTTAGGGGTTATTAATATTGCTATTCCGATGATTCAGCCCGTTGCTGGTAAGGAGTATTGTGCTTTTTTCGAGAATGGACTGTGTATCTTACATGATAAGGGTTTGAAGCCCACTGAAGGACGTTTGTCTCATCACACAGTCAGGAAGGATAACTTCAATCCTGCTATGAGTATTGCTTGGAACGTTGCAAAAGAATGGCTGATGCCGGAGAATGAGGATGTACTTTCTCGTGTAGTAAATAAATTCTTGAATGCGAGGAAGCCATGAATGTGTGTCAATCAATACCTCGTAGAGATTGTAAGGTGTTTGCTAAATGTGGAGCAAAATCCTTATCACATTGCCGGCGGCACCGCGAAACTGATGAGAAGTGTAAAAGTTGTACTCTAATTCGTCGTAAGCCGCGTAATCGGATTATAGATGATTCAGGACGTGAAATGAAAAGATGTACCCATTGCGGAAATTACTTCTACTTGAACCGGTTCTACAATCGTATAGTGGTGAGAAAAGGTAAGGAATATCATTTGTTGACTTCCTGGTGCCGTATGTGTATGTCACAGATTAATAATCAGAGGGCAAAGAAGAAAAAGTGACTTGTCCATTAAATTTTTTGTATGAAATATTATGCTTCAGTTAGCTTTGGAAAGGATTCCTTGGCAATGCTTTTCATGCTAATAGATAAAGGATATCAGTTGGATGAAGTCGTTTTCTATGATACAGGTATGGAATTTCAGGCAATCTATAACACTCGTGATGCTGTTCTTCCAATTCTTAAAAAACTTGGCATTAAATATACAGAACTGCATCCGGAGCAACCTTTTCTTTGGACAATGTTTGAAAGGCCGGTTAAGAAAAGAGGGACCAATATTATCCATAAAAAAGGATATAGTTGGTGTGGGGGAACATGCCGGTGGGGAACGAGTGAAAAACTTCGTGCATTGAAAGCTCACACAAAAGACGGAATTGATTATGTCGGTATTGCTGCCGATGAGACCCATCGTTTTGAAAAGGAAAAACGACCAAATCGGGTTTTACCACTTCGTGATTGGGGCATTACTGAAGCAGATGCACTCCAGTATTGTTACACAAAAGGCTTTGTTTGGCATGAGGATGGAGTAAGGCTATATGAGCTACTTGATCGTGTGAGTTGCTGGTGTTGTGGAAATAAGAACTTGAAGGAGTTGAAGAATATGTATTTGTACCTTCCATGGTATTGGAAAAAGCTGAAAGAACTTCAGTTAAATACCGATAGGCCCTATCGTCGTAATAGTGGAGAAACCATTTTTGATTTAGAGGAAAGATTTAGACGTGAATTGTTGAAGAAAAAAACTGATTAAAATGGCGTTAAAATGGCGAAGTTTCTGTTTGCTAAACTTGTCAATAACGATTACCTTTATAGACGTAAAGCATTAAAAGTCAATCAACATGAAGAGGAATGAAAAAATAGAAAAATTAGAAAGACTAGGTATTTTCAATCAATGGAAATATAACACAGAAAGAGCAAATGATACATTTAATATTGAGTGTCCTGACTTCTCAATGACAAATGAAGAGCGGGTGAACAATTTGTTAGATGTTGATTGCTGTTTTCATCGATTTCTAGCTATCTCATTCCCTTTTAATGGTACTCCTGAAGGCGTTGCTTTTTGGGAGAATATTGCAAAAAAATAATCGAACTTAATTGAATTGAAATTATGAGTAAAAAAGATTTAATAGAGCAGAACATTACAAGAGTTCAAGAATATGTGAGGGAACTTATTGAAGATGCAAAGTGGAATAATGGTGTTTCGGAAACTCTTGAATCTACTTCAATAATTGTAGGTAATAGTGATGATATCTATGATTTTGCAGTTTTATTTGCTTCTAATAGTGAATGTGTTTATTGTGAATTCATAAATGGTAAGATAGAGTACATTGATTGTGAACTAGATTGTGAAATATGCCAATTTGAAGGAAGACTAATTTTTCAATATATAAACGGAAGTTTTCATAATCCTACTGGTCAAATTATCGAACTATCAAAATTGTTGATGAAAGGCGAATTAAAAGACACAAAAAGTATCTTTTGTTCTATGGTACTTCGATTAATGGATACTGAAGAATACAATAACAATTATTGCAAATCATTGGATTTAGTTCTGAAGCTGTTTCCTGAAATAGATGGAGAATTATTAGAAAAGGAATTGGATAGATATATTTAAGCATTACAAGGATGAGTAAAATGAATTTAAATGAATTAAGAGACAAAGCATATAAAACAGCTTGTGAACATGGGTTTCACGATCAAGAGCTAAGTAACAATCATTTTCTTTGCCTTGTGATTTCTGAATTGATGGAAGCTGTGGAAGCAGATAGAAAAGGAAGGCGTGCTAATGTTGATCGGTATAATAAGAAGATTGCTAACAGCCGCATTTGTCAAGGATTGGATTCTGACATTCCCAAAGAGCGTGGTTACGAAGTCGCATACAATGAAACTATAAAAGGCTCAATTGAGGAAGAGTTAGTCGATGCTGTAATCCGCTTGCTTGAGCTTGCAGGACTTCGAGGAATAAGCCTTGAACTTGCCAACGGAGATATTGATGACTGTATTGAAGATATGGCAGAAGCTTGTAAAGACGAAACTTTCACCGAATCAATCTATTCCATCTCTACACTTCCTGTTAGGTATGACGGAATATTTGATTTTCCTACAACCGTGAATGATATGATACTATCAATCTTCGGGCTTGCCAAGCACTTAGATATAGACCTGCTTTGGCACATCGAGCAGAAAATGAAGTATAACGAACTTCGTGAAAAGATGCACGGGAAGAAGTATTAACTCTCAATACCGAAGATAGAAATGAGTAAAGCGATAAATGAAAAAGTCCTGAATAGGTAGTCAGGACTTTACTGAGATTAGATATAAATCTGAAACATTAGAGATTCGACATATTTGCCTTTCATATCACTTCCAGTACTTGATTCAAGAGTCACATGATTGGTTTTTACTGTATAGCCATCAGGCATTAAGCTATTTATGTGATTACAAATAGCGTTTTCTAAATGGTTCGGTTCCCCGTAATAAGGAGTTTCACATACTACTTTTACAACAGTGTTTCCGGATGGCTCAAACAATCTCAGTGAAATCCCTTGATTAAGCTCATAGCCTTCTTTTGTAGATTTAATTACTAACATATTTTTATTTTTAAAATTAGACAACAAAGATAGGCAATAGTTATTTATAAAACAATGAGATGATTGATTTACAGTATGTAAATGATATGTAAATGGATAAATATTAATTAAAATCATAAAAAGAAATGAGCGTTTTTGTAAAGCATTTCAGCAAGAAGGTACCCCACAGGTGGTACAGACATGGAAGGAAGGTGTTCCGGCTGACTCCTAAAAGCATGTTTGACAAGAAATCCCGGACTTTCCATTATGAATGTATCGAGAACAACTATAAGAGCGGGTGCTACATCATAGGGTTCAACCTTTATGATGACATGATCCCGATAACGGAGGATGAGTGGCGGAACGCTATGGAGAATTGCATAAACCCGTATTGATTATGAGTGAATATTCATTGAAAGAAAGAGCTCAGATGTTAACATCATTGCTTGTATATGGCGGTCCTATGACATTTGAGCAAATCAAGAAATTAGATTGGTTGAAAAATACATCTGAATACGGAATATTATTCTATCTCCGGGAAGCTGAAAGATATGAATGGATAAAAACTAAATGTTTCAGCGGTGGTAAGCCGAATATCTATTCGGCAACGGCTAAAGGCCGAAGAATGGCTGAAGCAAGAGATTAATATTCAAATACAGAGTAAATATGAGTGAAGTAGAATTAAAGAAGTTGTTTCAAATAGAGGATATATTATCACTTCCTAATGCGATTTTTAAAATAATCTTTGATAATGACGAAAGATTGCATCATATATATCGAGAGTTATTACAACTCAATACTCATGATCTTTCAAGAGATTGGTTTCAAGATATATATGAGGGTGAATTGGCTCAAAGAAACCAAAACAAGCAGGATTTTACTCCTAATGTAGTAGGAATACTACTATCAAGATTGACAGGGGTTTCCAAAGGGGTGATTTACGAACCTACTGCCGGGAATGGTTCCCTTATTATTTCTAACTGGTGGCATAGAGTTAAAACTTTAGGAACTGATTTCAAACCGTCTGAACACCCCGTTGAATGCTGGGAGTTGTCTGATAGGTCTATTCCGTTACTCTTGCTTAATTTATCGATACGTGGTATTAATGCAACTGTGTATCATGGTGATGTACTTGTAAAATCAATAAAAAGTGAATATCGCTTGCTGAACGTGAAAGATATTCCATTCGATTTTTCCATTATAGAAAAGATTAGTTATGATTGACGATAATTTTATAAAGAATCTGTACCAATACACTAGGAAAAGAATCAATTTCTTGTTTCCTGGCATTGATATTAATTACATGGATATCTCTCATTCCGTTATAGCTGACGAACGTTTTTCTATTGAAAATTGGCGGGATTTGGTTGATCGTCTGATTTACGATGAGGTTTCCTTTATAAAAAGAAACAACCGTTTTGGGGAAGCTGATTTAGCAATTAGAAATACTCCTGAAAATATTTTATTATGTAATAAATGTGGGGAGTATGTACCTGAAAGCAAATTCTATTTAAGTACGAAAATTTGTAATTCATGTTATTATATTGAAAATCGGGAAAAAATACTGAAGAATAATAAGGCATATCGGATTCGTAACAGAGACAAATTACTTGCCCGTAGGAAAGAATTGCGAAATGCCAATATTGAACATTATAGAGAATTGGAGAGGGCTAGTTACAAGCGTAGATATAAGGTTAATAAGGAAAAGATATTAGAGAAAAATAGAAAATATCAATTAGCTCACAAAAGTGAAATACGTGAGTATATGAAAGTGTATTATCAAAAAAATAAATCAAAATGGAAACAGTAATAGCAAATCCGCCCTTTTCCGCCAAATGGAGTGCAGATGTCTCTTTTATGGATGATGAACGATTTAGTGAAGTTGGGAAATTAGCCCCTAAATCTAAAGCTGATTATGCTTTTGTCTTGGATATAGTCCATAAACTGGATGTAACAGGGATTGCGGCTATAGTTCTTCCTCATGGAGTTTTATTTCGTGGTGCTGCCGAAGGTGTTATTCGCAGGTTTCTTATTGAAGATAAAAACTGCATTGATGCTGTCATTGGGCTACCGGCCAATATATTCTATGGTACTAGTATTCCTACTTGTATCTTGGTAATAAAGAAATGTCGTAAAGAAGATGAGAACATCCTTTTTATTGATGCAAGCAAAGATTTTGAAAAGCTTAAAAACAAGAACTCTTTGAGTGATGAACAAATAGACAAGATTGTACAGACGTTCCAAGAGCGTAAGGAAATTAAGAAATACAGTCATTGTGCCACATTGCAAGAGGTTATGGCTAATGATTTTAATCTTAACATACCGAGATACATAGATGTATTTGAGGAAGAAGAACCTATTGACATTAAGGCTGTTATGGATGAAATAAAAGAGCTGGAAGCCAAACGTGCCGAATTGGATAAGGAGATTGATGTTTATTTGCGAGAATTGAAACTGATTTAAATAACAAATTTATAAGATATGAAATTGGATGATGTGTATAAGGCTTGGATTTCTGTAAAGAAAAGGCAAGTCAAGACTAGTTCACTGGCATCGTACCAGCAGATATACGTGAAAAAGCTTTCTCCAATGTTAGGATGTATGGAAGTTGGGGAATTGAGCAAAAAGGTTATTGTGCCATTCATGAACGATCTTATGGATAATTCGGGGTTATCTGTGAAGTACTGCAATGATATTCTGATAGTTCTAAAAATGCTAATTCGGTTTGCTGACGAAGAGTTAGACCTTGAGGTACATAACATTACATGGAAGATGGTATGGCCAAGTAAAAATAAGATAGCTGCTCAAAAGCTGGAACGTTATTCTCCTGCTGAATATAAGAAAATCGTCGATTATGTGTTAGCGAATCCATCTCCACGTAATCTTGGAATTTTGCTAACGATATGTTCCGGTATGCGTATAGGGGAAGTATGTGCCTTACAATGGAAGGATATAGATTTAGATAAAAAGACTATTCATATTTGTAAAACCTTAGAACGCATATATATGCCAGGCGAGGATGGTACATTTAATAAAGCAAAAACCCATATTGAGATTGGGCCCCCGAAAACTTCAAATTCTGATAGGTATATTCCTATCTTAAAAAACATTTTCCCTTTGGTGAAGAAGTTTTCTGCTGTGTGTAATCCCGATTATTATGTGTGTACTTGTGGTGAGCAATATACAGAACCTCGGACCTTGCGGAATTATTATGAGAAATTTATTCTTGAAAAGGTAAAACTAGACCACTGTATCAAGTATCATGGATTAAGGCACACTTTTGCCACGACTCTTATAGAGAATAAAATTGATGTCAAAACTGTATCTACTATTCTTGGTCATTCAGATGTAGGTACCACTTTGAATATTTATGTTCATCCATCAGAGGAAGCTAAAACCGATGCTGTTAATTCAGGATTAAGGAGAATTTTTAAATAGCCCCAAATAAGTGATGAATATCGGAATACTAGCAGTCGATAGCAATTATCCTAATCTAGCTTTGATGAAGATAAGTAGCTATCACAAGGCAAGAGGTGATAATGTAGAATGGTATAATCCCCTTTGTTCTTATGATAAGGTTTACATTGCAAAAGTATTTAGCTTTACGCCGGATTACGGCTATTACATCAATGCCGATCAAGTTGAGAAAGGCGGTACAGGGTATGACATAAAAAAGGTTCTTCTACCGGAAATTGATAGAATGATTCCTGATTACGATCTGTATAATGTTGATAAAAATTTGGCTTATGGCTTTTTGACAAGGGGCTGTCCTAATCGTTGTAAATGGTGTGTTGTACCTGCCAAAGAAGGAAACATCACTCCTTACATGGATATTGCGGAAGTATCTGCTGGGCGAAAAAATGTGATTCTCATGGATAACAACATACTTGCATCCAACTACGGTTTGCAGCAGATTGAAAAGATTATCTCCATGGGAGTACGTGTAGACTTCAATCAAGGATTAGATGCCCGGTTGGTTACGGATGATATAGCCCGGTTGCTTGCAAAAGTAAAGTGGATGAAGCGCATAAGATTCGGTTGTGATACACCGGGACAAATAGCAGAATGTGAGCGTGCTACGGCTTTGATTGATAAGTACGGTTACAAAGGCGAATACTTCTTTTATTGTATCCTGCTTAGTGACTTTAAAGAATCGTTTGAGCGTGTCAATCATTGGAAGAATAAAGGCAGTCGGTTCTTGCCGCATTGCCAGCCTTACAGGGACTTAAATAATCCTCGTCAAATTATTCCTCAATGGCAAAAGGATTTAGCCGGATGGGCTGATAAGAAGTGGGTGTTTAGAAGCTGTGAATTTAAAGATTTTATCCCTCGAAAAGGGTTTAAATGTAGTGGATATTTTGATTAATAACAATACGAAAGTTATGATAATATTAAGAATAAAAAGGACCGGGAAAATTTTCCCGGTCCATAGGTCAGTAAACCTTCTGCCCTTTACGGTTAACTACACAATTATATATAGCTAACTCACCTGCTTTATCTCCTGTGCGTTTACAGTAATTGTACGCACCGCGAGCACCAGAGAATTCTCCTCTTCCATGTAGGTAGATAAACTCTCCAAGTAAAGCAGCTCCCTTACAAGCAGCGATAAATAAATAATACTTATTGTTCATAAATATACATTATTTATAGGTTAATACTAGATAGATTCTACCTAACAAACTATGTTATGGTCAGAATTTCTCAGTTAGTTATTACTAACAACTGCAAAGATAATAATTATATAGAAAACTCAAACTTTAAAATTATCAATGAAAGCAATAACAATAAAACAACCATGGGCTTCTTTAATAGTGCATGGTATCAAGGATATTGAGAACCGTACTTGGGCGTGTCCATGGAAATACATAGGGCATAGAGTGTTAATCCATGCAAGTGGGAAACCTGTAGAAATGAGAAATCCCAATAGTGTATTTACAAAAGCTCAATGGGATAGTCTGCCTATTGAGTTTCAACGAAAAATAATATGTGCAGAGGGCATTGTCAATTCTGCTATCATTGGAAGTGTAGAAATAATTGGATGCTCTATCAATCATCCTTCTAAATGGGCAGAGAAAACAGATGATAGTAAAGGCTATTATGAAAATCCTATTTATAACTGGGTACTAGCTAATCCTATATTATTTCCAGAGCCGATACCGGCTAAAGGGAAATTGTCATTTTGGGAGTATCCCAATATCAATTCAGAGGACGATATTTGCTTGTGTAATTTGGTCGTAAATGAAAGGAATCAAGTCGTTAGCTATGGAGAGTATGACCGATGTGTATACTGTGGTAGTAAATGGAGTAAATAACAATAGTACAGAATAATAGTAACATAATAGTTAGATATGAATTATACTGTCAATATCTTCTTCATTGTCAACATACATTTTGATGTATTTTCTTAATAAGGTTGGATTATTGACACATTCATCTGTTTTAATTATTTGGAGATTATTCAATCCATATAAAGATGTCAAATTCCAATTTGTCATTTCTTGTAGTGAGCGTTTTATCTCAATTTCCGATTTTGCGTCTTTAGTGAATATTGTAATATTCTTCTTTTGGGGATTAGTGGATGAAGATTGTCTTTCAAAAAAGGCTTTAAAATATTGGCTGTCATTTATGCCTAATGAATGCCCAAATATTGTAATATCATCAGCATCCATTAAATCATATACCATAGCTGGGGGATTATATTGGGAATCAAATGATTTCTGTATAAAATCATAGTTTTTGTCTATGTTTTCATCTCTTGTTCCTAAAATGATATTCCCGTCTAAACATAAGCCATGTACATACTTAACTGCATCATTAAATTCCATAGCAAAACTAGAGTTGGGAGCTATTGCTCCAAAACTTGTATAATTAAAAGAGTATATGACAATTTCATCATTTACATTGCTTTTGATAAATGTTCTTGCTACTGTAGCAGCTATGGAGTTTTCATTAATAGCTTCTTTTTGAATTTTTATTAGGTATTGCATTAACCCAACTTTAATCAACTGTACGGCTTTTTTATCTCGTTCAATTGGAGAATTTAGCACATCTTCATGTGATAAACAGATTATGTAAGAAAGTCCAGGTTTGGATAATACGCCTATCTTTAATAGTCTATTAACAGTCTCAGCATTTGTTTGTATTAAATCATTATATTCAGAAATACCATGATAGGCATGTATCATTTCTAATATTTTTCTTTCTGTGCTATTATATAAATCGAATGGATGCCCATTATTATTCTTAATTTTAGTATAATAATAACTTAGTTCATTCTCCAAATCATACCACTTGACCGCATCTAAATTATCGTTCCATTTGTCATTTAAATGTTTGATTAAAGGAGATGGGTAGTCTTTGGGACAAAATTCAGATTGGCAAAAGTCCTTGTATGAAGTCTTTCTGCCTAAACAAAGGTCAAATCCGTTACCTATTATCAGAACTCTTTTTCTATCTTTATTCATACTGCAAAAGTAAGGAAAGATTATGATAATAAGAACTGAAATTTATATAATTGTTGAACCTTTGGTGTATTGGTTATCCGATACACCTTTATTTTTTTGTGATGATGAGAAAAATGATTGTAACTGGCAGTGAAGGCTTCATAGGTAAAGCCCTCTGCCAAGAATTAGCGAAAAGAAATGTTGAAGTGATAGGTATCGATCGAAAGAACGGTACTGAAGCTTCAAAAGTATGTGAACTTCTAAAGTACGGTGATATCGACTGTGTATTTCACCTGGCAGCACAAACAAGTGTATTCAATGGAAATCTGGAACAGATCCGGAAAGATAATATTGATACCTTTATGTGCATAGCCGATGCATGTAACCAATACCATGTAAAATTAGTATATGCCAGTTCATCGACCGCGAACCCGGAGAACACAACAAGTCTCTATGGTATAAGTAAGTACTTTGATGAACAGTATGCATCTATCTATTGTAAGGCTGCGACCGGGTGCCGGCTGCATAATGTATATGGACCTAATCCGCGAAAAAGAACTCTTCTCTGGTTCCTGATGGAAAAGGAAAACGTGTCATTATACAACTGTGGTCAGAATATCCGGTGCTTCACTTACATAGATGATGTCATTGAGGGGCTTATCTATTCGGTGGGTTGTAACCGGCAACTTATCAATATTTGTAACGTTCAACCTGTGACTACTATGTATTTTGCTTCTTTAGTAAAATACTACAAACCGATTGAAATAGAGTTGATTAATAAAAAACGAGATTTTGACAATTTGGAGCAGTCGGTGAACCGGGATATCTATTTAGTACCTTTGTCTTACACATCTGTCGAGGACGGAGTAAAGAAGATCTTTGATGAAAGGAAAGGGAAAGATATGTCGTATTGACGACTGGGATAAGCCGGAAGCGGTGAAAGGTAAGAGCTGGTCTCATCAGGAACGGTTATGTGATTTGAGAGAAAAGGTGTCACTTCATAAAAAGGGTGATATCTATTACATCTCCCAGTTCACCCGTTCCAAGACCGGTACCAGCTTTTCAGAAATTAAACAGTCGGAGGAACTTGCATCATTCTTTGCAGAGAGAGCGTGTGAGTTTCTCCACCGCTTCATTGTAGGGGGATGTGAAGGATGGTGTATAGTCACCACACCGCGACGGAGACACTACGAGGGCTTTCATTTTGCAACCTCTATCTGCACGAAAATAGCTGGGGCGGTGAAAATACCATTCTATGAGAATGCAATTCAGTGCCTAACTAAAGATAGATTGAATCCGGAATTCTTTCTTCTTCGTCCGATAAAGGAAAAGAAGATAATAGTGTACGATGACATATTAACAACTGGCAGCACACTGCTTGCCACCTATGAGCTTTTAAAGGATAGAGAGCAGCTTCTTTTTCTCGTAGGAATAAATAACAATTGATATGGGAAAGCAAGAGAAACCATTAACATTCAAGCAAGAGAAATTCTGTAAATACTACGTTGATACAGAAGGTAATGCTAGTGAAGCATATAGGATGTCTTATGATGCGTCAAAGATGAAACCTGAAACGATTTGGAGTGCTGCTAGCAGATTGTTAGCCAATAGCAAGGTTAGTGCAAGGATAAGTGAGATTAAGCAACAGAGGGCGAAAGAGACTGAAGTAGAGAGGAAAACGGTCGAGAAGGTATTAATGGATATTGTACTCGCTGATCCCGATGATTTACATTATGTAGACCCTGTTACCGGGAAAACAAAGATGAGAAGTCCGTCCCAACTTCCAAAGCGTGCCCGTAATGCGTTGAAGAAGATTCAGAATAATAGAGGAGTGGTTAATTATGAGTTCAACGGCAAGACAGAAGCCGCCCGGATTCTTGGTGCCTGGAATGGATGGGAAGCCGATAAGAATGTCAACATCAAAGGTGGAGACGGAAATAAAGTCGGTGAACTTCGTATCGGATTTGAAGATAATGAGGATTCGGAAGAATAGAACAATTTGAACTGCAAAATCCAGTATTCACCCTACGGAGAAACCTTACTTTTAGAACAATATGGTTATAAATTATAAGAAGCTAAATCCTAACGGATTCTATCTATTGAAGTACTTGAATGATGAGACTATCCGTTTTATCATTCTCTATGGAGGTTCATCTTCCGGTAAGTCGTATAGTGTGGCACAAACAATACTGATACAGACATTACAGGATGGTGAGAACACTCTTGTCATGCGTAAAGTAGGAGCTTCTATTCTCAAAACCATTTATGAAGATTATAAAGTCGCTGCGGCCGGTCTTGGCATATCCCATTTGTTCAAGTTCCAACAGAATACTATTAAGTGTCTGGTTAATGGTGCGAAGATAGATTTTTCCGGTCTTGACGATCCGGAAAAGATAAAAGGTATCTCCAATTATAAGCGTGTTCAGTTAGAGGAATGGTCAGAGTTCGAGCATCCGGATTTCAAGCAGCTACGTAAGCGTTTGCGTGGTAAGAAAGGGCAGCAAATTATTTGTACCTTTAATCCGATCAGTGAAAGCCACTGGATAAAGAAAGAGTTCATTGATAAAGACAAATGGCATGATGTACCGATGACAGTTACCATTGCCGGCAAAGAGTTGCCGAAAGAACTTACCAAGGTCAAATCCGTAAAGAAGAATGCACCCAGGCAAATACTTAATCTTCGTACTAAGCAAATCGAGGAACAGGCACCTAATACAGTTATTATCCAATCTACCTATTTGAATAATTTTTGGGTGGTCGGTAGTCCTGACGGTACGTATGGTTTCTATGATGAGCAATGTGTTGCCGACTTTGAGTATGATAGAGTCCACGATCCGGATTATTACAATGTGTACGCATTGGGAGAGTGGGGTGTTATTCGTACCGGTAGCGAGTTCTTCGGTTCGTTCAACCGTGGCAAACATTCCGGTGAACATAAATATATCCCGGACCTGCCTATTCATATATCAGTAGATAATAACGTACTGCCATATATCAGTGTGTCGTACTGGCAAGTAGATTTCACTACCGGTATCAAGGTTTGGCAGTTCCATGAGACATGCGCCGAAAATCCTAACAATACAGTAAAGAAGTCCTCTAAACTTGTAGCCAAGTATCTGAAAGATATCAGGTATAGTGATAAAGTCTACCTACACGGGGATGCCTCAACAAAGGTGGCCAATAGCATTGATGATGAAAAACGTTCTTGGATGGACTTATTCATAGATACATTGCAGAAAGAAGGATTCGAGATTGAGGATAAGGTAGGCAATAAGAATCCGAGTGTTGCCATGACCGGTGAGTTTATCAATGCTATCTTTGATTGTACTGTTCCCGGTATAGAGATATACATTGACGAATCATGTTCGGTATCTATTGAGGACTACATGAGCGTACAGAAAGATGCTAACGGTGCCATTCTTAAAACTAAGGTCAAGAATAAAACTACCTTGCAGACTTATGAGGAGCACGGGCACCTGTCTGATACGTTCCGATATGTCGTTGTGGATTTGTGTAGTGAGCAGTATATAGAGTTTAGTAACCGGCGAAAAAGAAACTTGTATGCTTGTAATGGCACTATTAATTTCTTCAATCCAGATACCGAATGTAAATACACTAAGAAGATTCTATATGTGATGCCGAATGTTAATGGGAAATTTGTCCTTATACAAGCGTTTAGATGTGGAAATAAATGGCATGTTGTTGATGTCGTATTTATGGATACTACTTCAACAGAAGATATACGTTCTTCTATTTTGTCCCATGAATCTGATTCATGTGTAATTGAATGTACAGATGCTTATTTCCCTTTTATCCGGGAACTCCGTTCTAGTACAAACAAGGAGATTCGTGTAATGAAAGAGTTTCCGGATGTAGATAAGCGTATTGCTGCAACATCTGATTATGTGAAAAATAGTATTCTTTTTTCTGCATCAAAAGTAGAATCTGATACGGAATATGTTGCCTTCATGAATAACCTGATGGACTATAATAAAGATAGTGAAACAAAAGAGGCCAGTGCAGTTTTGAGTGGGCTAGTACAGTTCGTTGTAAAATTAGGTTTGAATTGAATTACGTTATATATGATTGAAAATAAGGATGTTATGTTGTTGGTATTATGTTTTCGTAATTTCAAGATTTTAGTGTTTTGGAAAACGGTTTTCCTTTTTACTTAGTTTTGCTCAAAAAGGAACCCAATGAATATTTTTTTTGATAATCTATTTGGAAAGAAATCTAAGACTAAAGGTGAAGTTGAAATAGTTACTTCATCTGAAAATAAGGATATAGATACTCAAAGTGGCAAGGCTGAAAAATGGTCAGTTGCATACATTGAGGACCTTACTAGTCCTATTGTAGCGGGCAGTAACTATCTAACGCTATTCAGTACGATACCTGAAGTCTTTTTCCCGATCGATTATATTGCATCGCGAATTGCAGGTGCTAATTTTCAATTGAAGAAAACTAAGGATGACAGTATAGTATGGGCGAATAAACGAATGAATGGCATACTTAGTCGTCCTAATTGTTTGATGCGTTGGAAAGAATTGATTTATCAGCACCATATTTATAAATTGTGTACAGGGAATAGCTTTATTCGTGCCGCTATGCCTGATGTCTTTTCTACAGCTGAAAAATGGAGATATTGCGATAATTATTGGGTGCTACCTTCTGATAAGACTATTGTAGAACCTGTTTACGGGAATATGCCATTGTTTGGTATTGCCCAAACAGAAGATATTATTCGTAGCTATCGTTTGGAGTATGGTTGGAATGGTAGTTTGGAAATTCCTCCATACCAAATATGGCATGATAGAGACGGAAGTGCAGAGTTCTATTCAGGGGCTATGTTCTTGAAGTCCAAAAGTCGTCTTGCTTCCCAAAATAAGCCAATGTCAAATTTAATAGCTGTATATGAAGCTAGAAATGTGATTTATGTAAAGCGGGGTGGATTGGGCTTTATTGTAAGTAAGAAAACTGATGCTACCGGTTCAATAGCGTTGACTGACGATGAAAAGGAACAGCTTTTGAAGCAAAATTTTGAGAAGTATGGTGTAAGGAAGGGCCAGGTACCTTATGGTATTTCAGATGCAGACATTGACTTTGTTCGTACTAATCTTTCTATTGCAGAGTTACAGCCGTTTGAAGAGACTTTGGCTGATGCAATAAATATTGCAGGGGCATACGGCATCCCTGCCGTTCTTGTTCCGCGAAAAGACCAGTCCACATTTAGCAATCAGGCTACTGCTGAAAAGAGCGTATATTGTTCAACTGTTATTCCTATGGCCAAACAATTCTGCAAGGATTTTACAGCTTTCCTTGGTCTTGAAGGAGGGGGATATTATTTGGATTGTGATTTCTCTGATGTTGATTGTTTGCAGGAAGGATTGAAAGAATCCGAAGACGTAAAGACAAATATAAATAAACGTTGTCGTGAACAATTCTCATGTGGGCTTATAACACTCAATGACTGGCGTGCCCAAATAGGCGAAAGTATGATAGAAAATCCCTTGTTTGACAAATTGAAATTTGATATGTCAGATGAGGAACTGGATAAAGTAAATCGAGTTTTTAACACTAAAAGTGGAGATGAAAAAGATGGAAGAGAAAATCAAAAGCCTTCAGTACAAGACAAAGGCAAATGATGTTGATGAGAAGGGTATCGTTACCGTTGCGGTGAACGGTATCGGTGTGAAGGACTCACAAAATGACATATCTATGCCCGGCTCATTCAATAAGACATTGAAAGAAAATATTGGTCGGATGCGTTGGTTCCTGAATCATCGTACAGACCAGTTGTTAGGTGTTCCGTTGAGTGGTAAGGAAACAGAAGGTAATTTGGTTATGGTCGGTCAGTTAAATCTTGAAAAACAGATTGGCCGTGATACGTTAGCTGATTATAAGCTGTTTGCAGAGAATGGAAGAACCCTAGAACACTCTATCGGAGTAAAAGCCATCAAAAGGGATTCTATCGATCCTTGTAAGGTGCTTGAATGGCGTATGATGGAATATTCAACATTGACAAGTTGGGGGAGTAATCCACAGACGTTCCTTGTGAATATCAAGTCTGCTACTGCTGACCAGGTAAAGGAAGCTGTTGATTTCGTCCGGAAAGCGTTCTTGCAGCATGGATATAGTGATGAACGTTTAAAAGGATACGATATGGAATTAAGTTTATTACTGAAGAGCCTCAACGGTGGTGCCGTTGTCTCATGTCCTCATTGTGGTTATCAATTTGATTATGATGCAGAAACAGAGCATACCTTTGCCCAACAGGTATTAGATTATGCTGCTGATTATCAGAGATGGATAACGCAGGACATTGTAAGGGAAGAAATGGAGAAGCTCACTCCGGAGATTAGAACCCAAGTAATTTCTCTTATTGATTCTGTCAAATCAGAAAAGAAAGAATTTACTCAAAAGGGTCTACAAGACCTTATGAATTATGTAAGATGTCCCCACTGTTGGGGAAAAGTATATCGTTCGAATGCTATTCTGCAAAACACTTCTGAAAATACCACCGGAAAAAATGAGCCGTCTGTTGACACTCAAGAAAAGAATGACGGGGAAAATGGGAACGATGAAGTAACGATTAAAGCCGCTGATAATGGCACTTTACTTGATTTCAAGAGTTTGAATAGCTGTTTCGAGAATAAATAACTTAAAATTTAAATTTTATGCCTAAAAAATTTACAGTATCAGATTTTAATCTGAAAACAGACGGTCTGCCGGCAGAACAGAAAACTTTCATGGAAAACATCGTCGGCATGATGTGTGAAGTAGTTAACAAGTCACTTGAAGGATTTGCCTCACCGGAGGAGGTAACGAAACAGTTTGGTGACATCAATAATCTATTGAAAGCCTATGATGGAGAAAAGTTCCAGCAATTGGTAAAGGACAACGAGCAACTTGTAGAACAAGTTAAAACTCTTGGTGAAAGTATCGAGAAAATGAAGCAGAAAGGTCTTTCTATGGATACTATCAACAAGTTTGACGAGAAATTGAACGAGATGCTTGATTCTGAAAAATTCAGAGATTTCGCAGAAGGAAAAACACGCAAATCAGGAGAATTTGACGGCTTCTCCTTGAAAGATGTCGTTTCCATGACTGACAATTACACCGGTGATTTGTTGATTACTCAACAACAGAAACGTGTTGTGACTCAGGTTGCCAACAAAAAGTTGCATATGCGTGATGTATTAACGACGCTGACAGCTGATCCTGCATATCCTCAACTCGCCTATGCGCAAGTATATGCTTTCAACCGCAATGCCCGTTTTGTAACAGAGAACGGTCGTTTACCGGAATCAAGTATCAAGGTAAAAGAGATACAGACAGGAACTAAGCGCCTTGGTACTCATATCCGTATCTCAAAACGTATGTTGAAATCAAGAGTGTACATTCGTTCCTACATCTTGAACATGCTTCCTGAAGCTGTTTGGATGGCAGAAGACTGGAACATTTTGTTTGGTGACGGTAATGGTGAGAATTTGCTTGGTATTATTAATAATACTGGGGTGACTTCTGTAGAGAAGATTATTAGTACAGCCATTGTTACAGGTGCCGCCGGTGCTGTAAAAGCTATTACCGGATATAACGGTGATAAGGATGTGATTGTAGAGTTTGCAGAACCACAGGATTTGATTCTTGATGGAATGAGTATCACGTTCGCTGGCGCCGCTGTTCTTACAGAACTGAACAAAACACACGCTCTTGTGAAAATGGAAGATGGTCGTATCCTTATTCCTGGTGTCGCGTTCTCCGGTGCTGAAACGGCTACGGATAAAATGACATTCAGTGTTCATGAAGCCGGCTTTAAGAACATTGAGGAACCCAACTCTGAAGATGTAGTGAAAACAGCTTTCGCCGCAATGACATATGCCCAGTATTTTCCGAATGCTATTATTCTTAATCCAATGACTGTTAACGGTATGGAATCAGAGAAAGATACGACAGGACGTAATCTTGGTATCGTTAAAATGGTTGATGGGGTGAAATATATTGCCGGTCGTCCGATTATCGAGTATGGTGGTATTCTTCCAGGTAAGTATCTTTTGGGTGACTTTAACCAAGCCGCAAATTTGGTTGATTATACCACTTTGACACTTGAATGGGCTGAAGATGTGGAGACCAAGCTTTGCAATGAGGTTGTGCTGATGGCACAAGAAGAAGTTATCTTCCCGATTTATATGCCGTGGGCTTTCGCTTATGGGGATTTGGCCGCATTGAAGACTGCAATAACTAAAGCGTAGGATTATGGATTACATACTTAGAGGTAACGATAAGGATGTAACCAATGTGCTTAAAGAGCAACGCATTCGGATTAATAGAGGGATGATTCAACTCATCCCTATTTCCGAATGTGGTCTTGTTACAGAAGAAGATGCCCGAAAGACATTGGAATGTATGCTTGCAGAGAAAAATGAAGAGATTGGCAGGCTTACTGCATCCATTGCAGAGAAAGATAAGACAATTGTTGAACTGACAGAAGAGCGTGAAACAATGAAAGCTCGCATTGCAGAACTTGAAGTACAGGTGCCTTCTGATGAAAAGAATCTTCCGGTTGCCGATTCAAAAGATTTGCAAGAGGAAGATGCCAAGGAGGTAACTGTTACAGATGATAAAGCCGTTTCCGTGGAAGATGAAAAGAAAACCGGGAAAGGCAAGACTTCTAAATAACTATCGCTATGTTGATTGATGTTTCATATTTTATGTCAGGTCCCAGGCATATTGAGAATGTTTCGGTCGCTGAAATGCCTTCGCCCCAATCTCTTGCTGTGAATGAGGTGATAAATGGGTATATTAAGGCATTTCAGCCCGAATTTCTCCGGAATGTTGTTGGTGTGACTCTTTCCCAAGCTATCACAGATTATTTGGAGCTTATTGAACGGGAAAAGGAAGATTCTTCAGATGAAGTTGATATTTCAGAAGAGAAGGAAGCCCCCCAGTCCGGATATGCAGTATTATGCGAGAAGCTGTGTGAACCGTTCGCTGACTATGTCTTTTATCATATTCTTCGTGACGCAAACACCCAGGCTACAATAACCGGGCTTGTCCGTTTGAAATGTGCTAATGAATATATAGCTCCTTTGAAGAGACAAGTAAGCACATGGAATAGCATGGTAGAGAAGAATAAACAGTTTGTTGAATGGGCTATGTCGAATGATTGTCCTTTCGATGTGAAAATAACCAAGAATCTTTTGACCCCAATTAATGCTTTCAATTTATGATAGATTTAGATATAACAGAACTGTTTGAGGAGATTGTAAAGGAACTTCCAGAAGGGCTTGAAATTCTCTATCCAAATGGGAAAGGGGGAACTAAAGTTATGAAGTCCCCAAGGTTGAATTACATCTTCGGTAGCAGTCAATATATCAAAGATATTTTAGATGAATACAGTAAGTCTTCTGCCCAGTCTGAAAGGAAGTTTCCATTGGTTGCACTATTCACTCCAATTAGTGAGGATAGAGGTGATGCGGATTATTTTTCAAAAGCAAAGGTTTCGTTAATTATAGCATGTTCTTCTTGTAAAGAGTGGAGCAATGAGATGCGCAGAACCACATCTTTTAAAAATATCCTTCGGCCAATCTATAAACGTTTATTGGAAGTATTATATGAAGATTCTCGGTTCGACTGCGACTATGACGAAAAAGTGAAACATAGTTATTCAGAAAACTATTCATATGGCAGATACGGAGCCTATACAGATTCCGGTGAGGCTGTGAGCGAGCCGATTGATGCCATAAATATACGCTCGATGGAAATAAAAATTAATAATCTTAATTGTAGAAGAAAATGAGAAAGATTAGAACGTGTAAGGGTTCCCGGATGAACACTGGTAGTTCTGCTTGTAGCATTGACTGGAAAAAGGTCAAAGGTGCTATCTTGACAGAACATGGTGTCAAACTCCCTGCTGATATAACAGGTGAGAAGTTGCTCGAATTGTGCCATGCAGACCGTCCCGGGCGTATTTACCCTATTTTGCCATTCCTGGAGTATGCCAAGAATGGTGGAGAGCCTCAAGTTAATCCTGTAGGGTACGGTGCAAGTGAATACAACGGGCTTAGCGCTCAAACAGACACCTTCACTTTGAAGAAATTTGATGAGGTTTTGAATGCCCAGCTTCTGAAATGTGCCAATAAAGGATGGGACGTTTACTTTTGGAATCAGGATAATATGTTGATCGGTTATAATGATGACACTGATATCCTTGCCGGTATTCCGATGTCTACTGTTTACCCGACCGTGACACAGTACCCGACCAGTAGTGCTAAGTCTGCGATGACTGTTAGTTTTTCACATGAAGATGTGGAAGACAGCCAATTGCACTTTGACTACGTGCAGTTAGACTTCAATCCCAAGAATTTCGTTAAAGGCTTGGTTGATGTTGTGTTTCAAAAGTTGGAGGCCGAAAATACTTACAAAATAGTTGAAGTTGTTGGTGGTTATGACCGTACAGAAGAATTTGGCAGTCTTATTGCTGATGGTGCTGCTGAAGTTATGAATAACGTAACTTCCGCTACATATTCGGATGGTATCATTACCATTGTTCCTAAAGCCGGGGCGGTTCCTTCGTTGAAAGCTCCTTCTGTATTGTATGAAAAAGGAATCAGAGGTATCGAGCAGGTGTCATGAAGGTAGATAATGTTACGTTCGTCGAGGTTGCTGTGAAGGGCATGACGAAGGAAGAGTTTATTAATGCACACATTAAAGTCGTGTGGCAGGAACTGAAGGAAGCTGACCGCAAGAAGAAGCTCTCGGAAGTGTACGATGCGATAACTAAGTAACCGACGGGCTGGGGTGTGATTACAGCCCGGCCCGTTATATTTTTACTGTATGGCAGATTTTGATGAATTACATAGAGTTATTCATTCCATTGCATCCGAGTTTGAAGAGGAATGTATTAGGTGTATGGAAGAACATAAGAATGTACTCGTTGATTGCATTCAGGAACAATTATATTCCGGTCTGGACGGTACTGAACATCTATTGAATCCTGATTATGATACTGACACCTATTTTAACGAGCCCGGTCCCTGGCAGAACCGTGCGGAACAATATAAACGATGGAAGGAGAGGATAACTCCACCTCTTAGAAGTGAGATGCTTTATTTGCCACCGCGTCCGGTTGAGGTACCTAACCTCTTTATTACTGGTACTTTCTATGATAGCATAACTGCCGATAGAATTGATTCCGGGCTTCGATTCTCAACGAAAGGATTTACGGACGGTAGTTCTATTGAGAAGAAATACGGTGAGCAGATTTTAGGCATTGGTGATACAGCTAAAGAGTACTTTAATATTATGTATCTCCGTCCCTGGATGGAACGTTTCTTTTCAGAATGTGGATATCGGTAGAAAATGGCTTGTAGTTGCGAAATAAAAAAGATGCAGAGTGAACTGGAACGTATCAGTGATCTTGCAAAGAAAGCAGCTGTCTTGGATGGTTGCATGTATGTCGTTTATCAGAAAGAAGATGGTACCTATGCTTTTGATAAACTAGGAGTTGAGATAAAAGGAAAGATTGTTGAATATAGACATTACCTGTAATTATGGCAGATTTAAAATTAAAAGATTTCGTTGATGAGAACGATTTGCAGAAATTGGTGGAGCTTGATAATACTATTGAGCGTGTGAGGGCTGATTATGTTAATGCGGCCAAAGAATTAGCAAAAGGTTTGAAACTAAATGTAGAAGGTGTTGCTGATCTTGAAAAGTTGAGTAACCTTTATAATACTCAAGCAAAAACGGCTGGTTCTGCATCTGCTGAATTAACCGAAGCTCTTAGAAGACAGTCTGAAATAACTCAAACTGTCAGTAAGAAGATAGAGGAAAAGCTAAATGTAGAGAAATTATCTGCTGCTGAACTGAAGAAACTAACCAAAGCAAACTCGGATAATGCTGTGTCCTTGGAAAAGGCTGCTAAAGCAGAAGCTAACTTGACAAAAGCGCAGAATGCCGGTAATACTACTCGTAAGAAAGCTGTTCTATCTGAAGAAGAACGTTTAAAACTTATCAGAACTGCTATTATCTTGACTAATCAGGAAGTACATAGCCGTTCACAAGCAAAGGAAATGAATAAGCAGCTGCAAAAGGCTGTTGATGTTTTGAAAGATACGGATGAAAACTATATTCGTACACTTGCCCGTCTTAATTCTACTATTGGAATCAACACTGATTACATAAAGCGAAATTCCGATCGATATAGTCAACAGAAAATGACCATTGGTGCATATCGGGAAGAAGTAAAGGCGGCATGGATTGAAATACAGAACGGTAATAAGTCCATGCAGAACATGGGAATTATTGCCCGGAATGCTGGAATGATGCTTAAAACGGAGATGGCTCCTGGGCTAAACAAAGTTGGTGCAGGATTGAAAGGGTGGGCTGCTGGATATATTGGTGCACAAGCTGTTGTTAGTGGAGTTGTTGCTTTATTTACAAAACTGCGTGAAGGAGTAGGTGATATTGTTAAATTTGAATTAGCTAATAGTAGGCTTGCTGCAATATTAGGAACCACTTCTGATAAAGTGAAGGAGTTAACTGCGGATGCTCAACGTTTGGGTGCTACAACGAAATACACTGCATCCGAAGCTACGGATTTGCAAATAGAACTTGCTAAACTAGGTTTTACTCGAAAAGAAATATTAGATGCAACAGAGCACGTTCTAAAATTTGCACAAGCTACCGGGGCAGAATTAGCAGATGCGGCTTCATTGGCAGGTGCTTCTCTTCGTATGTTTAATGCTGATACAAGAGAAACTGAAAGATATGTGTCTGCGATGGCTGTCGCAACAACCAAAAGCGCATTGTCGTTTTCATATCTCGCTACTGCATTACCAATTGTTGGACCGGTTGCAAAAGCCTTTAATTTCAGTATTGAAGATACTTTGGCTTTGTTGGGTAAATTATCGGATGCCGGCTTTGATGCTTCAATGGCTGCTACTGCTACCCGTAATGTTTTTCTAAATTTAGCTGATAGTAATGGAAAGCTGGCAAAGGCGTTAGGTAAGCCCGTTAAAACATTGCCTGAGTTAGTTGAAGGATTGAAATCGCTAAAAGAAAAAGGGGTAGACTTGAATACTACTCTTGAATTAACTGATAAGCGTAGTGTTGCCGCTTTTAATGCCTTTCTCACCGCTGTTGATAAAATATTACCACTTAGAGAACAGATTACTGGTGTAGAACGTGAATTGGGCGATATGGCTCACACGATGGGAGATAATGTTCATGGAGCTCTTGCTAACTTATCTTCAGCATGGGAAGCGTTTATGCTTTCTTTCTCCGAGTCAACGGGACCTGCTAAGGAGTTTCTTAATTGGATGGCTGATAAAATAAGAGGTATCGCCAATGATTTGAAATCTCCTGAAGAAAAAATAGAAAAGATAGATTATAATTTTAGAACACTTGCAAAAAAAGATGCGAACAAAAAGTTATTGGAAGTAGAAAAAGATTTTCAGGCAGAATATAAGAGGCTTATTGATGCTGGTGATACAGAGGAACAAGCATACACAAAAGCTGTTATTCAAATGAAAAATAAACGTATTGAAGTAACGGCCCAAGAGAGAGAAGCTTTAAAACGGATGAAAACTCGTGCTCAATATGCAACATCAGAGTTTGAAGATATGTCTTGGATAAAGAATGGTGCTGCTAAAATGTTTGGCTATTACACATCGGAAGCAGAAAAAGCGGATAAGGCTCAGTTGGAATTTTCTAAAAACTTATTCAAAATAGCATCTAGCGATGAATTTAATCGTGGACTTGATGTGATTGCAGAAAAGTTCCGTCCAAAGGGTAACGACAAAAATGGTTCAGGTATAACAGTCCTTACTGATAAAGAAAAACGTGAACAGGAAAAAGCTCTCAAAGAGAAGCTGAAAATTCATGAAACTTATCAGGAGTCAGAACTAGCTCTTATGGATGAGGGACTGGAGAAAGAACTTGCTAAAATTGGTGTTGCTTACTCGAAGAAGATTGCTGCCGTCAAGGGTAATAGCAAAGAGGAAATTGCTACACGTCAGAATTTAGCTAAGGAAATGCAGGAAAAGCTAGATGAGTTTACTATTAAGTATAATTCTGATCGTGAGAAGAAGGATGTTGAGAACGCTCTTGCTGTTGTAAAAAAGGGGTCCCAGGAAGAACTTGATTTGAAATTGCACCAGTTGGAGTTGCAACGTGAAGCAGAAATTGATGCAGCAGAGAAAACAGGTGAAGATGTTTTTCTCATTGACGACAAATATGCAAAAAAGAAACAAGAACTTTACGAAAGACATGCATCCGATCAGGTGCAATTAATAGCAGAGAATGCAGCGCATGAGCAGGAAATCCGGGATGCTGCATATGTTATGGATACGCTTGCTCTTAAAAAACAGTTAGCTTCTAAGGAAATAACCCAGCAGGAGTATGCAGAACTTGAGTATCAGTTAAAATTAGATTATGTACGTAAAACCTCGGAAGCTGCCATTGACGCTTTGGAATCCGAACTTGCTACTGTCAACTTGAGTACGGACAAAAGGGAGAAACTTGAGGAGAAACTTGCAAAATTGAAAGCGGACCTTGCCCAAAAAGAAGCAGAAACAGAAATAGATGCTATCAATAAAGTTACTAAAGCGGATGAGAAAGCACAGAAAGAACGTCAGAAGAACTTGAAAAAATGGCTTCAAACTGCATCTCAAGCTGTGGGAGCTATTGGAAACTTAGTCTCTTCTATTTATGATGGTCAGATTCAGAAAATAGAAGAAGAGCGGGAAGCTAATGAGGAAAAGTATGATGAGGATATTGAACGAATTGAGAATCTGGCAGAGTCAGGTGCTATTTCCGAAGAAGAAGCAGAAGCGCGTAAACGTGCTGCAAAATCTTTGACAGAAGCAAAAAATGCTGAACTAGAAAAACAAAAACAAGAAATGGCACGTAAACAAGCCATTTGGGAAAAGGCGACTAGTGTCGCTCAAGCTGGAATAGCCACTGCACTGGCAATAACTGAAGCTTTACCGAATATTCCTTTATCTATTGTTATTGGTGCCATGGGAGCAATTCAGGTTGCAACTATTCTTGCAACTCCTATTCCTTCCTATGCAGACGGTACTAAAGGTAATGATAGGCATCCCGGCGGTACCGCTTTAGTTGGTGATGCCGGTAAACATGAAGTTATCATGTATTCCGGAAAAGCATGGATTACTCCTGATGCTCCAACTTTAGTTGATATTCCTAAAGGTGCACAAGTCTTTCCTGATGTTGATAAGGTAGATATCTCTAATTTTGATATGCCGGATTGGGACTTTCCTACATTTTCACCGACATATTTTGCATCTTCTTCCGGTGACACCATTGTTTTCAATGATTATTCCCGATTAGAAAAAAGGGTTGATAGAACAAATTTTCTTTTGATGAAGAGTCTTAAAATGCAGCGTCAGGATGCTTCTAACCGTGAATTTGAACTGTATAAGTTATCTAAACTGAAATAGTCATGATTGAAAGATTAAATCAGATAACATTGAATGATTTCATTGAGCTTTCATGCGGAAACTATGCTTGTTTGCTTTCGGGTCGCGAATTTGTGTCAGAGAGCACGCTTAAAGAGATAGCATCTAAATTGCTCATTGAATACAGAAGTATTGTTAATCCTTCAAATATGAAGGCTATGGTAATGGACAAAGAGGATATGCTGAAAGAACGTGCCAAACTATTGAGTCTTCGTATTTGTCAGGCTCTTGTTTCTCTTGGCTTTTATGATGATGTTCGTCAGGTATTGGGTCAACTAAATGTAGATACCCGAAATATGAGTGATGAGCAAGTTATATCGAAGCTTGATTATTTACTTCATTCTGCAATTTTTGAGCAAAAACGGAATGAGGAGAGACGCAGTGAGGAACATAAAGGAAGTAAGGCTACTCCTGAACAAATTCGTTCTTCTTTTGATGCAGAGATTGCTTTTCTAATGACATTCTTTAAAATGAGTATTGATTCCCGTGTAATTAATGCTGCTGTCTATGCGAATATCGTTCATCAAGCTGATGTTGAAATATCGATCAGAAAAAGAAGCACATGATAATATTGGTATTACATATATGCTGTAATTCGATTAATTTTTAATTAAAGCGAATTATTTCATACAGTCGTTTGTACATCTCCTTTAGAATCACAAACGACTTTTTTATGAATAAAAAAAACAGCATCCATTGTATAAATAGGCATTTATACAATGTTTTATTGTCAGAATTACGTACATTAGAGACGAAGTGTAATCGGATAACAGCAGAAGTGTCCGAGGTAAAAAAAATGATTGCCTTATTGCCCCCCGATATAGGCACTCTTATTAGTTCAATCGAGCGTTCTGCTAAGGAAATGCACGAACAAAGTATCATGCACCGGAAATATGTGGAAAGGTGCATTAATGGCGAACCGAAGATACACCTAATAAGGAGGGCTGACAATGGACTTTGAAAAG
The DNA here is from genome assembly GCF_027257075.1 of Bacteroides sp. LFL-34. Lineage (NCBI taxonomy): Bacteria > Pseudomonadati > Bacteroidota > Bacteroidia > Bacteroidales > Bacteroidaceae > Bacteroides > Bacteroides sp. LFL-34. The sequence continues at coordinate 72,195 of NZ_JAPQKZ010000002.1, forward strand.
GAATTATCAGAAATATATCCTTGGATATTAAAGGTGGCAAGAAAATTCTGCTGTTCCATGCAAGATGCTGAAGACTTAGCCGGTGATACAGTTTATAAGCTACTTGTGAATCGTGATAAATTTGATTGTTCTAAACCGCTTCAACCGTGGTGCCTTATTATAATGAGGAATACTTATATAATAAGATACAATAGAAATTCCCTTATACATTTTACAGGGCTTGATATGGTAGACGGAAGTGCCATTTCTAACTGTACAGCTCATTCAATACTGTTTGATGATTTGGTTTCCATAATACAACGGTGTGCTAAAAAATCCCGTTGTATTGATAGTGTGATGTATTATGCTAGTGGGTATTCTTATGATGAGATAAGTGAAATCCTGAACATTCCTGTTGGAACTGTAAGAAGTCGTATTTCTTCCGGTCGGAAGTTTCTGCTTCATGAAATTGGATATTGATGATCGATTAAAAGTGTATGGAAATAACTTTTTTCATAAATATAGCAAAATAGTTATATTTTTATTTGGTGGTTTATAGCAAAAACGCTATATTTGTATCGTCTTAAATAAACGGTCTTTTACATTATGAAGTACAATCAGTTTTTTGCGGAACTTACCGCAGCAGGTTGTTACGTTCTTAGGCATGGGGCTAATCATGATATTTGGTACAGCCCCAAGACAGGAAACAAATTTGCCCTGTCAAGGCATGGCAAACAGGAAGTGCCTACCGGAATGGAACGTAAAGCAAGAAAGGTTCTTTTGGGGGAGTAATCCCCCTACCTTTTGCGCTTTATTATCTAAAGGACTGTAAATGTTGAGACAATGGGGTACGGTATATTGCCGTACTCCTATTTTTAAAGCAATGGATATGAAAGTAACTGTAATCATGGAAAAGGCGAGCGATGGGTATTACTCATGCTTTGTCGAGGAAGATTTACCCGGCTTTGGTTTGGCAGGGTATGGAGATACGGCGGAAGCCGCGAAAGAGGATATGATGAAAGCATATGAGGAAATAAAGGAGATGCAGGCAGAAGAAGGCAAGGAAATGCCGGAATTGGAGTTTATCTACAAATATGATATGCAGTCTTTCTTCAACTATTTCTCATTCCTGAATGTTACTAAGGTTGCAGAGTTGGCAGGTATCAATGCTTCATTGATGAGACAATATACTTCCGGTGTGACAGTAGCCGGACAAAAACAATATGATAAGATACGGGTAGCGGTGGAACGTATATCTAAAGAACTTTCCGCAGCCACTTTCTAAAGATAGTGTACCGCTGTGAAGCGAGACCGTTTTAAGACAAAGGCAGGCTCCGTTCCTTTATATATGGGTTCGGAGCTTTTTTATGAAAGTATTAATTTGTAAATTGAGAATGCAGAAAGTCATAATTATTTTATGTTTTATCTATTGCGTTGAAAAATAAATAGTTATGTCTTGCTTTTGCAAAATGCAATTTTCAAGAATTTAGCCAATCGGGAAACCGGTTGGCTTTTTCTATATATTTGCTCGTGAACGTTCAAAACGAGTTAAAATGCTTTGTAAATATGTACTTACAGTTGATAGTATTTCCTATGATATTCCCAAATCTTGTATTCAGAATTGGGATGAAATAAAGTTTTCCCGTAAACGCTCCGGACTTGAAGGAATAACTAGAACCTTTACTTCAAAATTCCAGTTTGTGGGAGAAGCCTATGATCTCATATTGGAGGAGTATTTGAGCAAATACCTGGCTTCTAATGCTAGTATCACTGTTTATACTATAACTAATTCTCATACTTATGAAGAATTCTTCAGTTGCCGACTGGATTTCGGTTCATTGACCTATGATGGAAATGCTGTTTCTATTAATTCGATAGATGATAGTGTCGCTAATATCATAAAGGCTAACAAAGGAACGCAGTACGAATATTCGGTAGATGAGATAAAAGATGTATATCAGCTTTATTATGATTCTGTAAGTATGAATTATAGTCAACCGCATACATTAGGTGGTAATACTGTAGAAAATGATGCTTCTTTGCAATATATTGTAATTGACAAAGGAATATATGTAGAAGCTATAACATATTCGCTTCCCTTATATATTTCTGGTGGTGAACTTCCGTCACGGGATTCACCTCTTGAGTTTTATGATGCACCACAAGAATCGAAAGATGATCCAAATGTATTTGTTAAAGCCTTGTCCGACATTGATATAGTATTGAATTTTAGTTTTGAATACTATATCAGTTATAGTGATGCGTATACAACTAAAGCTGAAATTGTTCTAGGTGGGCGTTACGAAGATGGTCGTTTAGTCGAGTTGAAAAGATGGGGGTATAATAAGGGGGATGTTACTCCAAGTAATCTGAATGAATCCATCAAGATTCATCTGACTAAAGGGCAGGCTTTATTTTTTGATTTGAAGGTAACATTTAACAGAGTTAATGCTTCTACTGGCAATATTTATTTTCGTAATTTCAAATTTGAGACACGCTTTACTTCTCGAGCTAACCCTATCTATGTGGATGCAATAAGACCTATTGATGTGTTAAACCGATTGCTTAAAAGCATGAATGGTGGAAATGAAGGTATCTATGGTGAAATAGCTTCAGGTGTTGATGAAAGGTTAGATAATTGCGTGATATTAGCTGCTGAAAGTATCCGTGGAATCCCCCAAGCTAAGCTATATACTTCTTATACAAAGTTTAAAAACTGGATGGAAACAGTTTTTGGCTTTGTGCCTGTGATCAATGGTGTCACTGTTTTTTTTAAACACCGGGACAAATTGTTTAGTGATAACAATGTAAAGGATTTAAATAGCAGCTTTTCTAGTTTTGAGTATAAGGTTGATTCATCAAGAATATATTCTTTGGTTAGGGTAGGATATGATAAACAGGACTATGAAAGTATGAATGGTCGTGACGAATTCCGATTTACTACTGAATATACTACTGGCATTGATATAACTGATAATGTATTAGAGTTGATTAGCCCTTACCGTGCTGATGTTTATGGAATTGAATTCTTATCGCAAAAGAGAGGCCAAGATACAACGGATAGTGAAAGTGACAATGATGTGTTTTTTGTTTGTGCCAGTACTACATTACATGATAATGGCGGAGTACAAACATATAAAGAGTATAGGCTTATAAGGAGCGGTTGGGAAATAAGTGGTGTACTTGATCCTGAAACGATGTTTAATACCATGTATTGGCAAGGAGGCATATTGCAAGCAAATGCCGGCTATATTGGTATGTTCACTAAAAAACTATCTTATTCTTCTTCTGACGGTAATAGTGATGTTGTTGTCAATGGTATAGGAATGAAAGATGATTTTAACGTTGAAAGTGGTATTATAACTTGTGGAGATGTTTCATTCACAACTTATAATGAAGATATTCCACCAACAGATGATGAAACGATTAAAATCTTAAAAGATGATCTAGTTTACGAGGGCTACATCAAAGAGGTGAGTAGTACAGTTGAGAGAAACGAGGGAGTGAAGTATGATTTATTTGTCCGTTCAATAACAAAAGCCTAGAAATATGATTATAAGCCCGTTTACCCCACTGTTTTTTTCTCCGTCTACCGATAAATTTGGAGCGAAGAGTAAATATGTGCAATTATTCGCACGTACAGACAGGATTTTTGTTGAATTGATTTTGACAGCCAAAGAGCAGGAGCCTATAGTTTACATTAATAATCTTTTAAGTAATATATCTACACCTGTATCATTAAGCTCATGGAAGATGAATGATGATAAGATTCTTTATTTCTATAACATTTCATTGCTTCCATGTGGATACTATACTGTAACAGTTAATGGGAATACGAGTGAGATTTTTAAAGTTACGGACGATGAATGTGAGTTATCAGAAACCAGCCTTATTCAGTATTCAATGAAAGATAATAAGCAGCGTCTTGATGCTGTCTGGTGGATAGATGGGATGCAATACTTTTTTGATTTTCGCGTTCCTGGTGGTTTCAAAGATAACGGATGGACGTTCGGTGTGGATAATGAGCAGTTCGTGACCTCTGATGAGGATATTGTTGAGCTATTCAGCCACGAATATACAACAGTATTATTCACGCTTGGAAATGGGATGGGATGCCCTGTGTGGTTTGCTGAATTATTGAATCGTGTCTTATGCTGTAATTACGTCTACTTTGATGGTGTTCGATATACCAGAAAGGAAAGTAATGTTCCAGAACTTAACCAGCAAATAGAGGGATTGAAGAGTTTTGTGTTCAATCAAATGTTACAGAAGGTAAGAACGATGAATCCAGTTTTGGAATGGAATAACCAGCTTGCTATGAGGTGTGTACAAAGCGGGGCTTATAGGATAGCAGATGATGAAGGAATACGTAGTATCAAGTATGGTTCAGAAAGTGAGGTTGCAGAGGTCGGAGCATATATCAATATGACTAAGGCTATTCCTAATACTGGAGTTTCTATTAATAGTGATACTATGGTTACTGTCAACAGTATTCATCACCCAGGTGTTGATGAAAATTCATATTGGGATTTGATTGCAATCAAGACGACTGACATAGATAACAAGTATATTGGTAGAAGAGGTTACGGTAAACTTACAGTTAATGGACTGGATAGACTAAAGAACGATTTGGACAACGGTTCGATAAATTTGCGTGCTGTACTATATAAAGGAGATTCGTATACTAACCTCATTGAAGGGAGTGTAATCAGTAGGGATGGTGTATGTGTCTTGAAAGGTATTAACGGTGGAGATATTGGTGCTCTGAAGGAGTTCCAACTTTATCTTGATAATGTCTATGATTGCGACATAGATAATCTTGGTATGACCATTGAGCTTGTATGGGTATATGAAAATGATTAAAAAAGAGAATTATGACAGAAACAGAAAAACAACAGATTATTAGCCTTGTGTTACAAGCGTTGAAGACAAACAGTCTTACAATAGAGCAACTGACTGATACAACAGAGCTATCCAAAGATATGTACGTTGAAGTTAGTGGCGGTCGGAAAATATCTATTGATTTACTTTCAAGTACCATTGCTAAAATGGTGAATGGGGATTTTGATGCATTAGTGGAGAATGTCAATAAGATTGCAAAAGATTTATCGGATGGAGACGCCGAGTTATTGAAACGTATAACAGGAGTGTCTGATAAATCCAATCCTTTGACTGACCCATTTAAAAGTATTGGCTCTTTTACTACTATTGGTAGCTTTAAAGATAAATTAAAAACGATGTATTCCGGGGATTCTTCTATTGGGAATTATCGGTGTATTTTGTCTGTTGATTTGTCTAAGATTCCTGTAAATATACAAATTGAACGGTTGGAGCTTGATAAGGTTTGTCAATCATTCACTTCGTGTATACAACTGGCTACCATGTCAGACAATGCCGAAGGTGTATATTTAGGTACAGTTTGTACAATCTCACGAATAGGTATTGTTTCCAATGAGAGTGTTACATGGGGCAAATGGACCTCTGTAATAAATGACTTTGAGGAAAGGATAGGAAAAGCGAACGGTATCGCTCCTTTGAACGAAGAAAGTAAAGTTCCTTCTGAATGTCTGCCTGAACCGTTGTCTCTTGGGGAAGGTGAAGAAGAAGCTTTCCCCGGCAACCGTGGAAAGTCTTTGGAAGATACAATGAAAAATATCCCTTCCGATATAATCAAACCGGGTTCTTTCTCCGTCCTGTCTGACGCTTCCTATCTCAATGTGTATTTTAAGAAAGTGTCCAAAACAACCGGTAAAGAAACGGACGACAGCTTCCGTCTGCCTTCTGCTACCCTTGAACAAGCCGGCCTTTTGTCCGCCGAGGATAAGCAAGCCCTTGAGGATATGAAGAGCGGCACGCCCGCCGACGATGTAACACACCCCATCGTCATTGTTGATGAGATCCGCCCTCTGAAAGATGGCCACTATACCCTTGAAACCGCTATTGCCGCCATTGTCTCCTATCAACAGGAATCTGGCGTCAAATATGAGCGAACGGGTCTCATCATTACTTACAAAACAGGCGAGTATGAAATGGAAACCCGGCAGTTCCAGGGTGCTGTGTCCGATTTTGCGACCCCTTCTCTTTGGAAACCCTTCGGGAATGGTGGTGGCGGTTCCGTTGTTGAAACTTCCGATGAACCGGCAGAAGGGGGAAAGGATGCCTTTTCAACTGGTGGCGCCTATGCCTATGTTCCGGCCAACCTCGACGTAAACGTGGAAACAGAAGGCATCGTAAAACTTCAGATGAAGAACGCTGCTGGTGAAACCCTTGGTGATGAAGTGCAGTTCGCTATCGGCACGGGTGGCGGCGGTCAAACTGGCGGTACCATTGTTGCCATTGCTTTCCAGTCGACACCTGTCTATGGCTCTTACGGCTCCACGCTACGAACCTTTGCCGCCATTCGTTCCGTGACCTCGAACGGTGTCGAATCCTCTGACAACCTGATTGAGAAACTGGAACTCGTAGACCGTGAAAGCGGGCTTACCGTCTGGACTGAAACCGTCAACAAAGCATCTTCCGGTGACATGAAGGACTTCTCCTTTGAACTGGACTTCACCGCATACTTTACGGCTGCCGGTACTCGGAAATTCAAGCTGATAGCCACTGACGAAAGCGGCAATACCGGTTCCAAGAATGTCAATGTAACAGCTGTTGATATTACCTGTACCTGTGTGCAGGTGCTCAACTATACCCCTGAAACTCTGCTTACTCCGACAACTGAAAGTTTCAGCCTTCCACTCTATAAGTTCGGAAACAACACCTCTGATAAAGGTATCAGTGCCCAGGTTGACATCAAGATTAATGGTGAATGGCAATCCCTGTCTACCACCGTTGTAAATGACAACTACTCGCACTCCGTTGTAATCCGCCCTGCTTCCCTCGGCCTAGAACACGGTACCTATCCCTTGCGCATCCAAGGAATGGATGTCGCATCCGGAGTGAAAGGAAATGTCATCTACACGGCTGTCATGGTAATTGACCCGAATAGTTCCACACCTCTTGTCGCCTTGAGATACGATGATAAAAACGGTGGAGTAGTCCGACTGTACGAAACCGTAGAACTTGATGTTGCCTGTTATGACCCGTTGGAAATGACTTCACCCGTCAGCGTGAAAGCCAATAACGTGCAGGTAACACAAATTGCTGCCAGTCGTAACAAAACCTATCAGGTCAAACAGCAACTGCAGGGCTACAAGGCTGACGGCACCGATACGGTCAACTATACTGCCGTATGCAAGGACGTGACTAGCGAACCTGTCCGGGTGACAGTTAGCGGTTCCGCCATTGACGCCGCCATAAAAGAAGGCGCCATCTATAACTTTGACTTCTCATCCCGTACCAATCAGGAAACTGACCATAGCATTGTCAGCGGTAATTATGAAATGAAAGTGGACGGTGCCAACTGGACTACCAACGGTTTTGGCACATTCTTGGGTGAGAACTGCCTTCGCGTAGCCGAGAATGTGGGCGTGTCATTAAACCATGCCCCGTTTGCCGGCTCGTCCATCGAATCCAACGGTGCCGCCATCCAGTTCGCTTTCGCTTCCAAGAACGTGACCGATGATGATGCCCTGCTCCTTAGCTGCTATGACGAAACGTCCGGTGCCGGCTTCTATGTCACCGGCCGGGTGGTCGGCATCTTCTGTAACAATGGCGTTTCCCGTCGTGAAGAACGCGCCTATCGACAGGGTGAAAAGATAACCGTAGCCGTGGTTGTTGAACCTGCAAGCAACTACGTTGAACGTGACGGTACACGATATTCTATGATGAAACTCTTCCTCAACGGTGAGGAAGTCGCCTGCCTTGGTTATGTTCCGGGCGGCGGCTCCCTGATTCAGACCAAATATATAACGATGGACGGCAGGCTGGGTGATTTGTACCTTTATTACATGATGGCCTGGAACTCTTATATGGAATGGGCACAGGCGTTCAAGAACTACCTTGTCCGTCTGACCGATACGGAGGTAATGGTGAAGGAATACGCCTTTGAGGACGTCCTTAAAAGCCAGACAGCCGAGGGTAGTACCCAAAGCCGCCCGTCGGCTGCCGAAATCTATTCACGCGGTATGCCTTACATTGTCGAATGCCCCTATGAAGGCTCCGATATAGAAGCACTGGACGGCACCACTTCCACCAGTACGAAGATATACATCACGCTCTATTACTTTGACCCCGAACGCCCGTGGCGTAACTTCAAGGCCATGAGTGTCCAAACCCGCAACCAGGGAACCACCTCTGCCAAACGCCCGGTAAAGAATAAACGCTACTACCTCGCCAAGAGCAAAGGCAAAAACAAGGACACTCGAATCATACTACTTAATCCGGACGATACGACGGAGGAAGGACGCCGTGCAATAGCCTTGGCTGCCATCAACAAAGTACAGGTCGGTGATAATACAATCCCGGTCGATGTCATTACCGTAAAAGTCGATTACTCCGATTCCGGTAATGCGAACGACTGCGGCGCCTGTGAAATGATGAACGTTACATACCGTGCCTTAGGTGGTAACTATATGACACCTGTCCAACGTGCATTTGACGGAACATTTGACAGCGGTGACTTGCATATCGAAGACTTGCAGATGAACCACTCTACCGCCAATCACCCGGTAGCCACCTATCGGTGTAAGGATGACAGCCTGCAAAACGTCTATTTCCATGCCAAAGGCAACTGGAAAGAAGACAAAGGGGAACAGTTCGCCCTCGGCTTCAAAGATACCCCCGGCTATAACAAAGGTTGCCTGAATTATGGTGACTTCATAGAGTTCTTCGGTACTCCTGACGAAACTTTAGACGCAATTGAGATACGCTTCAAACAGACTGACGGACTCGATACGGACAGCGTGTACCTGCTTTCCCTGTATTGCGGTAGTTCGTACCGGATAATGAGGTATCAGGACAGCTCATGGAAAAAGCAGTCCGGTTCCATGAAGTATGAAAACGGCAAATGGAATGTCACCGGTGACGTCCTGAATCCGGTTGAAGGTTTCGAACTTCTTAACTACCAAGGTATGGACTGGTTTCAGGGCGTCGGTTCTGTTCAGGATATGATGGCCATGAAAACGGACAAGTCCTCATGGGTTCAAAAACTCGTGGATAACGGAACTATCTCTGCTGATACCTTCCCGGCATGGACTTACTACTTTGAATCGCTTGTCGATGATGACCAGCTCGCCATTGATTACGCTTTGGGTAAGAAAGTGCCCTATAACCTCTACCGATGGTTGCGCTTCTGTGATTCCTGCGATTACTCCAAAGGCGGGAACTGGCAAAGAACATGGAAGGAAAACCTGTATAAATACGCCTGCCCAGAAAGTGTCTTGAGTTATGACATCTTCACCGACTACCTTGCCGCCACTGACCAACGCGCCAAGAATATGCAGCCGATGTGGTTCTTGGAAGAGTATGCTTCCGTAACAGACGGTGTGTACAGCTCCGAGGATGCCATGCGCATGTACCTGAATAAAATCTATGACTGCGATACGCTCAATAGCAAGGACAACGACGGTGGTTGCACGGTTGATGCCGAGGTGGACCCCAACCGGACGAGCGATGAAACATTCACTAACCCTTATGCTGGCTACGGCTCCGTTCTGTTTAATAACATCTATCTCCAGCAAGTAGTGTGGACTGACTCATCCGGTACGGAACTCTCCCTGCGTACCGTTGCCGCCGCCATGCGTAACGTTCAGGCGACCATTGACGGCGTCACCCTGCACCCGTTCTCACCCGAAGGAGCTACGCATTTCTTCATTGACAAACGGCTCAAAAAATGGCAGAAACTGGTTAGTTCTTACGATGGTGAACGGAAATACATCTCCTATACCGCCACTTCTGACGCTATCTACTTTTATGCCCTGCAAGGTCTTGGACTTACTGCCCTTCCGTCCTTCATTGAAAGACGTTGGCGTATTCGTGACGGCTATTTCCAAACCGGTGATTTCTTCAGCGGTGTAATTTCCGGGCGCGTATCTTCCAAATCAAACGCCACCATCCGGATTGTCGCTGCTAAAAACGGTTACTTCGGTGTCGGCAATGACGCTAGCGGCAACCTTTCCGAAAGCTGCTTCCTTGAAGCGGGCGAAGAATATGTATTCACCAACTTCTCACATGAGGAAGGCGCCTTGCTGTATATCTATCAGGCTGACCGCATGAAGCTGCTCGACCTGTCTGAAATCTCCCTGTCAAGTACGGTGAGCTTCTCCGCCATGCAACTTGTGGAAACCCTTATCTTGGGCTCTGACACCCATACAGAACAATCCATCGGTTCTTACGCACCGCTTACCTCGCTGAACTGCGGCGAAATGCCCTTCCTCGTATCACTCGATATCCGGAACACACAAATCGCTACGCTCGTTACCGACAAATGCCCACGTATCGCCCATATCAATGCGTCCGGTAGCAAACTGGAGAACATCACTCTTGCAGAGACTTCTCCGATTAATGACATCTCTCTTCCAGCAACAATGACAAGCCTCCGTTTTGTCGGTCTTCCTGAACTGACCTATACCGGTCTTTCCGCCCCGTCCGGCCTGCAAATAGAATCCATGCCGAACGTCCAACGCCTGCGTCTTGAAACGTCGCCTCAACTTGACGCCATTCAGATGCTCCGTGACGTCCTCGCTTCACAAGCGGCATCCCGTAAACTTTCCATGCTCCGTATCTCGAACATGACCCTGAAGGCTGACGGCTCCGAGCTTCTTGCCATTCTCGAATATGGAGTTGCCGGAATGGATGAGGACGGCAACAGACAGGATAAACCGGTAGTCAACGGCACGTATGAACTGACAGTTATCCGTGAAACGGATGAAATCGAATCTCTTGAATCCGGTATCGACGGCCTTGTCATCCTTACCGTCATAGATGCCTACATCGACCTGATCAACTGGTTCAATAATGAGTCTTATGGCGGGGAACCGTACTACGATAACGTAACGCTGGACAACATCAATGAAGTCCTTGAATATTATAACGGCGAAACCTACGAAGAATATCTCGAACGCTTCGCTGAAGACAATATGGATATTAATGATTTAATCAACAAGTAACTATGACGAATGAACAAAGCGCAACGCTGCTTCGCTTGAATAAACAGGCACAAGTAGCAGCACTGAACGCCGTTGGATTCTCGGATATCACCGAGAATTCCCGCGCATCTGAATTTGGACAACGTATCAAGTGGGCTGCCGGCCTGCTTGATTTGAATCTTGCCTGTAACCGCATCTCGGATAACTCCAAATGGTATTTCACCCGTGAGGAATGGGATTCCCTCACGGTTACCAACAAACAGTTGTTTATCAAACGCGGTCTTCGTATCCGGGCACATGGACACTCCTTCGTAATTTCCGCCCAGGAGTGCTATAATGCCGACATGACTACCACCTTCTACTGGGGCGGTCAGGGCAAAGCCATAGATGGCCTGAATCAAAAAGGACTGGGCGCCATGTATGGCTGCTTCACGGGTGAGGAAGATACTGACCTCATTATCGCAACTCTGAAAGACCAAAATAATAGTGGTGTGATCGGTGCGCCAGCTGCCGAAGCCGCCCGTGCATACCGTGCCTACACTTTGGAAAGTGACGGTATCGAGGATGAATCTAACTGGTTCCTTCCTTCATCCGGCCAAATGCTTCTGATGTACCGCTATCGCGATAAAATCAATGAGATGATGCGTACCTTTTGGAGTAGTGACAGTATGCTGATGACTGATAAATACTACTGGTCATCAACAATTTGGGATACTAACTCCGCCTGGGCGTTCGAACTGAATACCGGGCGTATTACGAATCAAAACAAAAATTCAAATCTTCTCCATGTGAGAGCTGTTGCTTCTGAATAGTATTAACCTAAAATTATATAATAAAATGGATAAAAATATCGCTAACGCAATGCTTATGCGCCTGAATAAACAAGACCAAGTTGCAGCTTTGCAATCAATCGGTTTTACAACCGTCAATGAAAATACCCCGGCGAGTGACATCGCCAAGTATATGCAATGGGCAGGTACGCTTCTTGACCTTTCTTTGGCTACGCTCCGGATTGAAGACGGTGAACAAGTCTTTTTCACGGCTTCCGAATGGAACTCCATGAGCGCGAATAATCGCTCCAAGTATATCCGTATCGGCATCCGACTTCGCGCCGAATGCCACCAGTTCATTATCGCCAAAAGCGACTGCGTTGACGCAGGCGGCAATAAAACGTTCAAATGGGGTGGCTACGGAACTGACCTACGCGGCTTGAAAAACTACGGCAGTGGTAACCAAGGACTCTATGATACCTTCGACGGCAAGGAAAATACCGATGTTATAATAGAAACCCTTGCAGGCGTCAAGGACACCCAGGGAACTGTCGGCACCCCTGCCGCCGAAGTTGCCAGAGCCTATAAAGCCTGTACGCTTGAATCTGACGGAATTGAAGATACAACCGTGTGGAACCTGCCCGCATTGGGTGAACTTATGCTTATGGCCAAGTATAAAACCGAAATCAATGAGCTCATAACTTCTATGTTTGGCAATCAAAATATATTTACAAATGACTGGTATTGGTCTAGTACCGAATATGACGCTTCCAGCAGTTGGGGCGTGGACTTCAACGGCGGCATCGTCAGCACGTTCAGCCGCCAGTACGCGAGCCGGGTTCGTCCCCTCACCGCAATAAACACTTTATCCCTTTAATTCTTTATCCCTTAGAAAGTTAGCTAAATAAAAGCCCCGGTAGGGGCTTTTTAGTTTCACTTTTTTGAGCTAAAATTGTGTTAATTGCTTTACAGTTATTAACTTTGCGCCCTCTAATACATACATTAAAATATTAAAAAATTAACATGGCACTTACACAAGACCTTCCTATATCAAATTCGATGTATAAGCTTCTGAACCTTATCATTGATGCCCGGCAACAATTCCCCAAGGCGTTCCGGTATGAATTTGGTACGGAGTTGATGATGCTTGCCGTTCATTGTTGCGAATATATCCGTTATGCAAATACAGATATGAACCTTGAGCATCGTGCAGATTATCTGATGAAGTTTTTGTGTGAGTTTGATGCATTGAAATTACTGCTAAGAGTGTGTGAAGAACGACATTTGACCAGCCTGACTCAAACTGCCGAAATCTGTCTGCTTGCAGAGAGCATCGGTAAGCAAAGTACCGGTTGGTACAAAAAAACGGTTGCAGATCTCCAACGGCAAAAAGCTAACGGATCGCAACAAGTCGCAAAGCCGGAGTCATAATCGCCAAGGGGATTATGAGTGAGCAATTAGAATTATTTATTGGGCATCCCCCCGGTGATGAGCCGGGAAAGACTAAGATAGCGGATGCAACGGCTTCCAGCAGTTGGAACGTGAACTTCAACAACGGCAACGTCAACACGAACAACCGCCAGAACGCGAACCGGGTTCGTCCCCTCACCGCAACAGGTAATATAATCTATGACATACTTCTTAGCAGTATTTTCGAAGCATCCGAAGATTGTGCCAGGCAGAAAAGAACGAGTACGGATTGTGTTGAGTTCTATAATGATTATCAGTCTGCATTGGTGCGGCTATGGTATTCTATTATTTACGGTGAATATGTACCGGACTTTTCAAAAGTATTCATACGGACTTACCCTGTATATCGGGAAGTCTTTGCCGCCGCTTTCATTGATCGTGTTGTCCATCACTGGATCGCTCTTCGTATCGAGCCGATTTTAGAGGAACGTTTTCGGGAACAAGGGAACGTCTCGAAGAACTGCCGGAAAGGTGAGGGATGTCTGTCTGCCGTGCACTATCTGAATAACATGATAGTCGAGGTCAGTGAGAATTATACTGCCGATGCGTACATTTTCAAAGATGACCTGTTCAGTTTCTTCATGTCTATCTCGAAATCGTTGGTATGGGAAATGCTGAACATATTCGTAAGGGACAATTATAAAGGCGATGATATTGAATGTTTGCTTTACCTTCTAGCCGTTACTATCTTTCATTGTCCACAAAATAAGTGTATCAGACGCTCTCCCGTCTCCATGTGGGACAAACTTCCCAGTAATAAAAGTCTGTTTCATAATGACCCTGACAGGGGAGTGGCTATCGGGAACCTGCCGTCGCAACTCATAGCCAACTTTCTGGCGTCTGTATATGATTATTTCGTGATGGAAATACTGGGATTCATATATTATGTACGCTTTGTTGATGACTTTTGTATCGTAGTGAAATCACCGGAAGAAATATTGTCCAAAGTCCATCTTCTTGATGGTTTCCTGAAAGAACAACTCCTTTTACGGTTGCATCCACGCAAACTGTATCTTCAGCATTATAAAAAAGGAGTCTTGTTTGTAGGGGCGTTCATTTTGCCTGGTAGAATTTATGTATCTAACAGGGTGGTTGGTAACACATATAACGCTGTCAGGAAATTTAATAGAATAGCTGAAAATGGATTTGCAGAAGCGTATGTTGAGAAGTTTGTGAGTACGATGAACTCTTATTATGGCCTGATGAAACACTTTGCAACGTACAATATCCGCCGTAAAATTGCAGCGATGTTGCTTCCTGAATGGTGGGAATATGTTTATATCGAAGGACATTTTGAAAAGTTTGTATTGAAGAATAAATATAACCATAGAAAACAACTAATTAAACATATCAAAAAACATGGATCAAAAAAATATCTTACCGCGTGGGATTGCTAAGCCTATCGAGCAACAGCCGGACGGAACTTGGATTGTACGTCATCACTTCCGGGTGGTTGGTACCAGTGAGAATGGTGAAGAACTGGTAACTTTTGCCAGTTCGGAATATCCCGAGAAACCTACCTTGCAACAGATTCAAAGAAGTATTGACCGTTATCGTGTGTGTCTAACAATGTATGGAGATACAATTTCAGACGAAATAGAAAAGGTTGATCTTTCCGTGTATATGTTTACGGATTAATAGTTCAATCTGTTGGTTGTTTAGGGGTGCTTATCAAGCATCCCTTTTTTATTTATGGAAAAAGTGAAAATTATAATGTCTTGTTTTATAGATATTTATCATAGAATTGATTTCCAAGATTTTCCATTTTTGTAAAACTCGTTATTATACTCAATACATTTGTTCCATACAGAATATTTTATTAATAATTAAACGCTATGAGTATGGGTATAAAAGTATTGTATGATTGGCTTTTGCAATCTAACCGACCGGCACACGTCAAAGCCGGGATGTTCGTCTTTGTTGTAATGCTTGTTTTCTGTTTCCTTCTATTAGGCATTGATTTCTGTAAATCTGCTATTGTTTCTTTAACGACAACCGCCATTGCCGCAATAGTGGTTGAGTACATTCAGAAAAAGTGCGGGTTCATCTTTGATTGGCTTGACGCATTAGCTACTGTTTTGCTTCCTGGGCTGATTACTGTGTTTTCAATATTGGTAGTAACTTTATGATTAATATTATGAGATGGTTATATGAGTTATTTAATGTAGACCAGATACGAATTATTTTCGTTTCGATGTTCAGTTCTCTTCTTGCTTATTTAACGCCGACTAAAGGTTTTCTTATAGCATTAGTTGTAATGTTTGGATTTAATATTTGGTGCGGAATGAGGGCTGATGGTGTTTCAATTATACGTTGTAAAAACTTTAAGTGGGATAAGTTTAAAAATGCCTTGGTCGAACTTCTCCTCTATCTTATAATCATTGAAGTAGTCTTCTCCTTTATGAGCTTGATAGGAGATGGTGAGAACTCATTGTTAGTTATTAAGACTATTACGTATGTATTTTCTTATGTATATCTTCAGAACGCATTTAAGAATCTGATTATTGCTTATCCTAGAAACAAAGGGTTTCGTATAATTTACCATGTAATACGTTTTGAATTTAAGCGGGCTACGCCTACACATGTACAAGGAATTATTGATAGAATCGAAAACGAACTAGATAAAGAGGAAAGATATGAAAATATTG
The DNA here is from genome assembly GCF_027257075.1 of Bacteroides sp. LFL-34. Taxonomy (NCBI): domain Bacteria; kingdom Pseudomonadati; phylum Bacteroidota; class Bacteroidia; order Bacteroidales; family Bacteroidaceae; genus Bacteroides; species Bacteroides sp. LFL-34. The sequence goes on from NZ_JAPQKZ010000002.1 coordinate 88,089, forward strand.
ATTGATAATGGTCACGGTGAAAATACACCTGGTAAACGTTCGCCAGATGGGAGATTAAGAGAGTGGGCGTATTCAAGGGAAATTGCTGATAGAGTAGTATCTGAATTGCGCAAGAAAGGTATTGATGCAGAACGGATCGTGAAAGAAGATACGGATGTTCCTTTGTTTGAGCGTTGCCAACGGGCTAATGCAATCTACAAAGAGACAGGAAAGAAGGCTATCCTAGTTTCTATTCATTGTAATGCTGCCGGTTCCGGTGCAAATTGGATGAACGCAAAGGGATGGAGTGTGTTTGTATCTAACAACGCATCAAGTAATAGCAAGAAGTTGGCTAGTTGTCTGGCAGAGGTTGCAGAGAGTATTCCAGTATCGGTCCGTAAACCTATGCCTGGACAACCATACTGGCAGCAGAATCTTGCTATCTGTCGCGATACGAATTGTCCGGCAGTATTGGTCGAAAACTTCTTTCAGGACAATAAAGAGGATGTTGAGTACCTTTTGTCTCGGGAGGGCAAAGAGGATATTGCTCGGATTCATATTGAGGGTATTGTTAAATATCTAGGCTTATGAAGGCTCTAATCTATATAACCATGTTCATGATGGCGGGAATATGGTTTGCTTCCTGCAAGACTTCCCGGAATATGGAAACTCAAAAGCAGATAGACTATTCCGGTGAATTGAGTCGTATTCAAAGCATGATTGAATCACTGCGAGTAGATGTAAGTAAGCAAACGAAGGTTACTACTGACAAGTTGAGTGATCTGAAGATTGAGAATAAAACAGTTTACTTGTCTGCTCCGGATTCAACAGGAAAACAACATCCGATTAAAGAAAGTACTACTACTGCATCCAAGCAGGACCAGGAACGGACGGAAGTTGATGAAACATTATCTATCACTTTACAGCAGTTTTCTAATAGTCTGGATTCTTTGAATTATAAAGTAGATGCAGTGCTGAAGCAAAAGGAAAAGGTTATTGAACTGTCATGGTGGGATTTACATAAAGATAAAATTTATATAGGTATTATAGTTCTAATAATAAGTGGATGGAGAGTATCCAAGTTGAGAAATAAGTAGTACTTTTACATCGGAATCCCTTTAATTCCAAATCCGCGACGGCGGAAATCATGCCCTGACCGAATGGCCGGGGCTTTCTATTTTGCAATTTGATGTGACATCTCTCTAAATCATAAATTTAAAAACTTACCTTTGTGACGTAACTAAAAGATATAATAATGAAAGATGCTTTAGATATTATAATGAATTTGTTAAATGGAAAGTATAGTCTTACCATAGTAACTATTGCAGGAGTGGTGTTTATTATATTCTTAATATTAAGAATAAGACTTGATTTAAAAATATTTAAGAAACAAACTCGTTTTTCAAAGTTACATGAAAAAAAATGTGAATCTGCTGGAGTCTTATTTTCTAAATTTCAAAAAATGAAATGGGCTGTTGGAAGGTATATAAGTCCTTATGAAAAAATATATGAAGGAGAGCCTTCTAATAAAAAAATAGTAGATAGTTATCAAGCCTTTTGGGAAGCTTATGAATATTTTCAATGTAATATTATATATTTTGAGCCAAAGTTAAGAGATGATATTTATTCTTTCTTTAAGAGTGTTAGAGGAAATATTGATATGTATGCTCAGTTTAAAGAAGATTATGAACACAATAAGAATCATGAACTATGCCAAAATATGAGAGATTTGATAACAAAATCAGACTCTCTGCTTGATGAAATATCTGAAAAATTAGAATTGGATTTTAGAAAGATTATAGGTAATCAATAAATATATGGAGAATAATTACAATCATGACTCCATTCAGGGAAAAAATGAAAGAGGTAGCCAAATAAGCTACCTCTTTGTTTTGTAATCCTTCCGATCAACAACACACACAATCAACACACTCTCAAGAAGGCTTACATAAGATAGTACTAATATATAAATGAAAAGTTCGATCGTGGATATAAAAAAAGTGAGGGGAACCACCCCCTCACCAAAGTCAAACCAAAATAATCCGAATTATGTCCGTATTATCTTGATGTTGCAAAGATACAATTATTTTTCGATTAGACAATAAAAATCCCTGCATCGGCTCAATGCAGGGATGGTGTCAAATAAGAGCTTAACTGATTTTTAATGATGTCTGATGAATCATTTCGCTAACATCGTTCAAAGCGTTCAGGAACGTTTTGAGTTCATTGTCAGTAAAGCGAGCCTTTTTCCCGTTGACTATATTCCCATTAATACGCTGATATAGCCAGTTTCTACTTTTACCAAAATATTTCTTTGCAATATAACTGAATGAGATTGCTTCGGGCAATTCTCCAAGTTTATCACGTAATATGGCTTCTTCCGCTCTTTCTATATAATCATTGCAGGCATTTACTGTTGCTTTTAGCCCAGCTTCAGATGCTTTTTTGTAGGCTTCCTTTTGGGCTTCCGGTAGCTTATTATATTTATCCTGCATTTCCTTTTTGAAAGCTTCTTTTTCTTCTGTGGTTTTTAGTTCTTTGAATCTTTCAAAGTCAGCCTGCATTTCTTTTGTTGGCAGGCAATCATTCCAATCTATCATAGCTTTTAATGTTTGTCCCTCCCCGAAGGGAGGGATGTTAATTACAACTTTTTTAATTTCTCTTGGATTTCGTTCATCCGATCGAGTATGTCATTTATAAGCGCTTCCCGTTCTTTGGCATTTTCAGGAACCCCATAGGCCTCGTGAAATGAAGCGAGAAGTTTTAAATTCTCATACTCTTGTTCTAATTCTTTTTTTTCTTCATCTTTCATCAGTTAAACATTAAAATTAAGAACTCTTATTTGACACTACAAAGATAATAAGCATTTGGTTATTATGCAAATTCTTAGTGATTTATTTTATATGTGATTATTCATTTTTCAAGTTGTCAAGTATTTCCCTGATTGCTTTATCAGCGTGTTTTCTCATTATTGTGACATAGTTGAAGATTGGTCTATCTTCTTTCATTGATTGCCCGATACAGTATTCCAGTGTACTAAGAGGAATTCCCAGGTCATATCCATGTTGGACGAAAGATTTGCGGGCTGAATATAGGGTGAATTTATGCCTGATTCCTGCCACCTTGCCTAATTGACTGATTTTCCTGGCCAGCAGGTTATAGCAGGAGGTATAGTTCTTGTATTTCCCGAATATGATTTTCCCTGTATTCTTTTTCATATACTTTTTTATAATGGGCTTTGCTTCTTCGGGAATGGAAAAGGAAATCAGGGAGTCCCCCTCTTTGGTGTTTTTGGTCTTTTTTCGGATGTAGTTTATTTCATCCGTCCGGAAATCGTATGCTAGTATGTCTACTAGGTTCATGCCGGCAAGATAATAAGTAAGCATGAAAATGTCCCGTGTGACGTTGAGATTGTAATGCTCTAAATTGGCGTCCCTGATTGTCTTGAGTTCTTCGACGGTGATTTGCGTTTCCCTCTTTTGGGCTGATGGAATTCTGGCTGTGATGAAAGGGTCGATATCGTAGGTGACGTATCTCATCTTTATAGCATAGTTAATGATAACCTTTAGCAGGGTTATGTAGATGTTGATTGTGGTGCTTGACAGCTTTGTCTTTTTGAGCCATGATATGTACTGGTTCATTCTGATAGGGGTAATATGTTCCATGAGAGAACCGTTCCCGATGAATTGCATAAACTTGTTTGTGGCCAGCCGATAGAGCTTGTATGTCTTGGTACGTTCTTCTTCATCTATTTGGGACAGATATTCATCCACGATATCCTCGAACTTACGATGCTTTTCTCCGTTTAACGGGTTAGTTATCATTTTGACTAATTGCGTGCACGTGAGCGAATCAGGGTAGTCCAGTTCCATGTATCGCTTGAAATAAAGGTTGTATAGCTGTTGTAATTTTGTATTGAGAAAATCCTTGTCTGGACGGTGTACTATTTTACCGTTCTTAAACTCGTTTTCCCTTACCACTATATCCGTGGTGATGAATCTCGTTTCAGAGTTGTGTGCGACTCGAATTCTTATTTTGTGTGTCCCGTCTGATAACCTTTTTGCGGGAACTATTACCAATGTTAATGTAGCCATAATTTGTGTTTTTAGGGTAAAAATGGCGTTTTCGACCATTATTTTTTTAACATCCTATTGTAATTTACTTATAATCAGATTCTAATCGGGGAATTTTCCGACCATAATCCGACCATTTTATAGCGTCAAAAGTGACGTTTTTGCTCTCTATTATAGACTACTAATTGATAGGAAAAATAGTTCGATTGTGCTTTTAATATACTGTATATCAATAAAATAAAAATCGGAAGCTCATGCTCGCTCGCAGGCTTCCGATCAACACAAAAACTAAACTAGACTTAACTAAACTATTCTATTCTTGGAATTTCACAATCCCTTTCTGTTCGTTGCAAAGGTAGATATAAAACGGGTTTTGACAAACTATAATCGACAAAATTCACTTTTTTACCGATAAATTCATGAATAATTAGCTCCTTTCGTCAAGAAAAGTCTGAAAAACTTGCTTGTAACTATCGCTGATAGGAATATATGTCTTGTCAAAAACAATACGCCCGCGATCGATCACACGTATCTTATCTTTTTGTACGATGAATGAGCGGTGCACGCGTATGAAACGGCTGGAAGGTAAAAGTTCCTCCATTGCTTTCATACTCATCAGTGATAGAATAGGTTTGGAAGCATCTTCCGTATATATTTTAATATAATCTTTCAGTCCTTCGATATACATGATTTTCTTCAAGTCCACTTGCACCAGTTTGTAGTCACTTTTCACAAAAATACTGTCTATCTCTTCCGGTTTCTGTACAAGTTCGAACCATTGAAGGGCCTTGTTGGCAGCTTGCAGGAAATCGACATAGGAGATTGGTTTCAGCAGGTAGTCGAGTGCATTGACACGATAACCGTCGATGGCATACTGTCCGAAAGCGGTAGTAAACACAATGCGGGTGTGCGGATCTACCATCTTCGAAAACTCCAAACCATTAAGCTCCGGCATCTGGATGTCCAGAAACAGGAGATCGACCTCTTCGCCAGGCAATTCTTTCATTGCCTGAACCGCACTGGAATACTTTCCTACGAGTTGCAGGAACGGGGTTTTATTCACGTAACTCTCTAACAAGCTAAGAGCTAACGGCTCATCGTCAACAATTGCACAACGTAACATCATACTATTTTATATCTAAAGTTTTTATATTCAATGTTTTGAAATCTACTCTCTGATCTTGATACTTAATTTCGATTCATATACTTTTTCATCTTTTGAGATACCTTTCGACCAGGTATAAGCCCCGGGATAAAGAATCTCCAACCGGCGGCTGACTTGCTCCAGTCCCACACCCGAGCCACTTTTATCCTCCACTGTCTTTGGATGATTACTGTTGCGAATTTCGCAAATCACTTCCTTATCATTCTCCGAAAGATGAATACTGATGAAACTCGATTCAGTAGGGGAGATGCCATGCTTGAAAGCATTCTCTATCAATGAGATAAAGATAAGCGGAGCAATAAGCGTCTGACTGTCAGGCTGAATATCAAATTTAGTAATCATCTGTACATTGGCCGACAGGCGGATGCGCATCAGTTCAATGTAATTTCGGATAAAATCAACCTCTTTACAGAGAGGAACGTACGTTTGTTGGTTATCATATAACACATAACGAAGCAGTTTGCTCAACTCCTGAACTGCTTGTTGCGCTTTGTCCGAATCAAATGCAATCAGTGCATAGATATTATTCAGGGTATTCAGCAGAAAGTGAGGGTTCAGTTGGTTTCGCAGATTTTTCAGTTCCGCTTCCGCACGGTTTCGTTCCGCCTCTTTGCGGGCAGCTTCATTTTGCGTCCATCGCGCGCTCATACGGATAGCGGCACTTAGGCCGATAGTAAATACGAGGCTCAACATATCTCTAAGGAAGAATAGCCATCCCGGAGGCATACCCGGTCTTTTGGCTTTGGGTGCAAATGACGGATCGAATGTCAGGCTTTGCCAGAGATGTAACAAAATGCCGATGACACATAAAAAGATAATGTTGTAGACGATATATCTTTTGGCCTGACTCTGAAACAGATAACGAGGAACAAGAATGAAATAATTCACGTAGAACGCAATCATAAAAGAGAGTGGTACAGCAAGATGGCGTATATAGGCCATCCAGTTAATGTTCCCGTTTCCACGTTCAACGAAGAAGAACGGGAAACCGAACATAATCCCCCAGCTGATAATGTGTATCAGTATCTCCAGGGGACGACGTGCGGATGTAAAGGTTTGTTTCATAAAGACAAAGATAATTTTTTTAATTGACAACCGACGGTTGTCAATCAATTATTCGTATCTGATGGCTTCTATCGGGTCTAAATCTGCTGCTTTCTTAGCCGGATACCATCCGAAGAAGACGCCCGTAACGGTACATACTGCGAAGGAAAGGAATACACTCCACGGCTGGATATAGATAGGCCAATGCGCTACGCTCTTGACAATCCAGCTGGCCCCGCAACCGATAATCACTCCGATGATACCTCCCGTGATACTAATCATGATGGCCTCGATAAGGAATTGGCTTAGAATATCGACTCCACGTGCACCGACAGACATACGCAGACCGATTTCACGGGTACGTTCCGTAACGGATACATACATGATATTCATAATTCCGATACCACCTACTACCAATGAAATACCTGCGATACAAGCCAGCAGGGTTGTCATCAAATCGGTGGTTGAGTTGAGCATTGTACTCAATTCCTGTTGGGTACGGATAGTAAAATCATCGTCATCCGAAGCTTTCAGCTTATGGTTGCGACGGAGGATCGTACTGATTTCGTCAGTAGCATAATCCGTCATATCTTCGGTAAGGGCAGAGGCAAACACTCCCTGCAAATACGTAACGGCAAGCAGACGTTTCATCACTGTGGTGTATGGCGCAAGTACTACTGCATCTTGGTCTTGTCCCATAGAGTTGTAGCCTTTGGCTTTGAGCACACCTACCACACGAAGCGGTATTTTACTAAAACGAATAATCTTACCTACCGGATCACTTCCGTCCGGAAAAAGATTGTCTACTATAGTCTTTCCAATCACACATACTTTGGCCGAACTCTGTATGTCGGCTTCAGTGAACATCTCTCCGTTTTCAACAGTCAGCTGGCGGATGTCGAGGTATTCTGTTCCGACACCGTTCACGGAAGCTGGGTAGTTGTTGTTTCCGGCAATGAGTTGCCCCGATGATGAAACATTGGGACTGATGGCGGACAGGAAACTTGTCTCATCACGCAAGGCTTCGTAGTCGGCAAGCTTCAAAGTCTGCATAGCAGACGGGTCTTGCCGGACACCTCCACGCATATCGGCTCCCGGATGAATCATAATCATGTTCGATCCCATCTCGGAAATCTGCTGCTGGATGCTTTTCTTCGAACCTTGTCCGATAGCCAGCATCGTGATGACAGAAGCAACACCGATAATGATACCAAGCATGGTTAGAAAAGCACGCAGCTTATTGTTCGCCAATGCCCGGAGAGCTATCTTAAATAAATTAGTTCCATTCATAATGAATAATTTGCTAATTTGTCCATATACTAATGGGGCAATTTCCTGAAGGTATACTCTCCCAACTTGTTTATTGTACAGCCAATCGGCACATTAGTATATCGGCACATTGAATAATTATTAATCCTCGTCGTTTTTCGGCAATGCGGCCAGCGCTTCGGCAGCAGACAGAATTTTCGGATTGGTTGTATCTTCTATAACCTGACCGTCACGCAGACGGATATTCCGGCTGCTATATTGCGAAAGTTCGGGATTATGTGTTACAAAGATAATCGTACGTCCCTCTGTATGAAGCTTTTGAAACAGTACAAGTATCTCGAAAGAGGTACGGCTATCGAGGTTTCCAGTCGCTTCGTCGGCAAGAATCACTGCCGGATTGTTGACCAATGCGCGTGCGATGGCAACGCGTTGCATCTGTCCACCGGACATCTGGTTGGATTTATGTTCCAGACGGTCTCCCAATCCTACAGCCTGTAGGGATTCGATGGCGCGGCGACGGCGTTCGGAAGCGCTCACGGCAGAGTTGTACATAAGCGGTAGTTCCACATTTTCTACAGCCGTCGTTTTAGGTAACAAGTTGTAGCTTTGGAACACGAAGCCAATCTTCCGGTTTCTTAGTACTGCACGTTGAGGCTTGCTCATTGTACGTACGGGAATATCGTCGAGCAGATATTCTCCACTGGTCGGGGTGTCCAGGCAGCCTAATATATTAAGCAGCGTGGATTTTCCCGAACCGGAAGTCCCCATGATGGTAACAAACTCTCCTTCATTGATATTGAACGAAACGCCCCGCAATGCGTGGACGGTTTCGTCGCCTACCTGAAAGTTACGTTTGATATTTTGTATTTCAATTACTTTTTTCATCGTAAATAATGTGTTAATGTGCCAATAACGGATTGGCACATTGAATAATTATTTTTTCTTCTTGCTTCCCGGAGGGCCAGGCATGAACGGACTTCTTTCTCCGCCACTTTCCTGATTTCCTTCAGCAGCCACATTTTCACCGGGCATTGCTCCTATGGTAGCTTCGGTCACTACTTTTGTTCCTTCGGAAATGCCACTGATAATTTCTGTAGATATACCGTTGCTGATTCCTACTTCTACCGGATGAGCGGTGAATGTGGTTCCTTCACGAGTCCAGAGTTTATGTTCGCCTTCGCAATCTTTTATGATGTCATTATTACCGATTAACGGTTTTTCAGGTGTGAATCGCAGTGCTTTGTTCGGGACAGACAACACATCCTTTTTATCAAGAATATAGATCGTGACATTAGCTGTCAAACGAGGTTTCAGTTTCAAATCAGGGTTGGGAGCAGAGATTACAACTTCATAAGTAACTACTGTAGTGGTGGTGCTTGTACTGCTCGTACTGCTTGCATCTCCCAGACGAATTTGTGTAACTACACCTTCGAATACATCATTCGGATAAGCATCTACCGTGAAGCTGGCACGCTGGCCTTCTATTACACCGCCTATATCAGCTTCATCCACATCGGCTACTACCTGCATCTGTGTCAGGTCGGCAGCAATGGTGAACAGTGTCGGAGTTTCGAATCCGGAAGCAACGGTTTGTCCTGCTTCCACATCACGGCTGATGACTACTCCGTCAATCGGTGAGGTGATAGTAGCATAAGCCAGGTTACGTTCTGCTTTTGCGAGCGATGCCTTACTGCTATCATAGCTACTTTTCGCTTTCTGATAGTTGTAGAGGGCCTGTTCGAAATCCGTATCACTAATCAGTGACTTTTCGTGTAAGCCTTTGCTACGTTCATAATTCTTCTTCTGATATTCATATTCGGCTTTTGCACCATCGTACGTTGCCTGTTGTGATGCCAGTTCGCTTTGCAATGTGGCACGGTCCATTTCGGCAATCAACTGTCCTTTGGTTACTACCGAGTTGTAATCTACGTAAATCTTGTCGATGATACCGGAAACCTGCGTACCGACTTCTACTTCCGTCACCGGTTCGATGGTTCCGGTAGCAGTTACCGAATTTGAAATATCGCCTTTGCTCACGTTGGCAGTGGCGTAGGTGACTTTGTGCTTGGCCGGTGAACCTGCAAAGAACCAGATTCCTGCACCTGCTACCACAACGACTGCCACAGCGATTAAGATAATCTTTTTCGTTTTCATTCGTTTATTATGCTTTTATTTAGATTGCTAATTGATCTCCCTGATAGAACTTCAGCAACTGCATATTCAGTATAGCCATATATTTGGCTTGAAGCTGTTCCTGCTGTGCTTGTAGCAAGTTGTTCTTTTCAGTAAGAAGTTCTATGGTATTCTTCATTCCCAGATTAAACTGTTCGCTAATTAACTCATAGCTGATTTGTGTACTCTTCAACTTCTCGTTTGCTGCTGCATAACGTTGCTGTGCACTGTTAGCATCCAGCCAGAGTCCTTCGATGGTCTTGTACAGAGTTTTTTGTTCGTCAAGCAAGGATAACATGCTCGTCTCGTATTGCAATTTTGCTTTCTGTACGGCACTTTTAGTTTGACGGTTATTGAAGATCGGCACACTGACAGACAATCCGATCGAATTGTTCCATCCGTTTTTTACTTGCTCTCCGAAAGTGAAGTCACTGCCGCTGGTGTGGTTGGTTCCGATTCCTGCGCTAAGGCTGATTGTGGGCAAATAACTTGATTTGGCAATACCGATACCCAGTTCGGAAGCCTCTACATTAAGTTTGCTAGCTTCAATCTCTGGGCGAAGACTCAATGCACGAATGTACACATCTTTTTTGGTAGGCAACGGAGCCAGTACATTTTCGTCGGACAGGGCAGGGAGGTAGATGTTCATTTCATTCTCCCCATCCAGTTCGAGCAATTGTTTCAGTTGTAATTTGTAATCTTCAAGAGTGGCTTGCGCTGTGACAAGTTGGTATCGGTCTGTGCTCACCTGTGCTTCCAGTTGGGCGAAGTCGCTTTTAGCAATACTTCCGGCGTTCAGAAGTTCCTGTCCGCGGTCACGCTGCGCAATAGAGACTTGCAGGGTACTTTCGTTTACTTTGACAGACTCGGCTGCATAAAGAATCTGGATATACACTTGGGCGATAGATTCCTGAATGTTATTTTCGGAAGTCGCTACGTCCAGTTCGGCTACCTGATTGTTCAACTTTTCCTGCTGGATGGTTTTCAGTCTTTTATTACCATTATATAGAGTCCACGACGCATTCAGTCCATAATTACCATTGTAGCTCGTTTTACTATTGCTACTGATAATTTCGCTGCCGCTTACCCGACTACTCGTCTCCTGATACGGACGATTCACCACCTGCTGGCTGGTAGAGAACGAAAGACTGGGAAACAAGGCAGCCTTAGCTGTCTTTACATCAATCTGCGTGCTGGCCGCAGTGATCCGGTTCTTGCGAATCGTGATGTTCTGCTCTTTTGCGTAGTCGATGCATGACTGCAAATCCCATTGAGCCGGAATTTTCGTTTCTTTCAGCGTATCGACTTGCAGCGGAGAAACTTGGGCAGATATGCCGGACAGCATACCTGCTCCAAGAAATGTCATCACTGTCAATCTTCTTACATTTATCATATTCATACTTCTATTGATTTACTGTTAGCGAAGGTACGTACATATTATATATGCCGCAAAAACGATAGACGGATGACGTAATTTCGCCGTTAAATGTTTTTTTTCTGTCGATAGGCAGGTTTTTGAAGAAAAACACAACAAATCACACAACTTTTTTGACTAGTTGTTTGTTTTAATTATAAAAAATGTATATTTGTACTCATTACAAATTATAACGTCAACATATGAAGAATACACTGCTTACGATCTGGAACTTCTATTTGGAGGGCTTCCGTAGTATGACCTTGGGGCGTACCCTGTGGGTTATCATTCTGCTGAAATTATTCGTTATGTTCTTCATCCTTAAAATGTTCTTTTTCCCTGATTTCCTCCGTGACCATCCTACGGATGACGACAAGGGAACATACGTGGGAAACGAACTGATAGAACGTGCCATCCCCGGTAAATCTACTGATTTTTAACTCTTAAACTACATAGGATTATGATTGAAAGTATTGACACCTCGCTGATCGATTGGTCGAGAGCCCAATTTGCGATGACAGCCATGTACCACTGGATTTTTGTTCCTCTCACACTCGGACTGGCAGTGGTGATGGGAATCATGGAGACGCTGTATTATAAAACAGGCAATGAATTTTGGAAAAAGACTGCCCAGTTTTGGATGAAACTCTTCGGTATAAACTTTGCCATTGGTGTGGCAACCGGTTTGATTCTGGAGTTTGAGTTCGGTACGAACTGGAGCAATTATTCATGGTTTGTAGGAGATATCTTCGGTGCTCCGTTGGCTATTGAAGGTATTTTGGCATTCTTTATGGAAGCCACATTTATCGCCGTCATGTTCTTTGGATGGGGCAAAGTAAGTAAACGTTTCCACTTGGCTTCTACCTGGCTTACAGGCTTGGGGGCTACGATTTCTGCCTGGTGGATTCTCGTTGCCAACGCATGGATGCAGCATCCGGTAGGTATGGAATTCAATCCTGATACAGTTCGTAACGAGATGGTAGATTTCTGGGCAGTGGCTACGTCACCTGTAGCGGTCAATAAATTCTTCCATACGGTATTGTCCGGCTGGGTGCTGGGCGCTGTTTTTGTAGTCGGCATCAGTTGTTGGTATCTGCTGAAGAAACGTAATCGTGAGTTTGCGCTTGCCAGCATCAAAATTGGGGCGATTTTCGGATTAGTAGCATCGTTGCTTTCTGTTTGGACAGGTGATGGTTCCGGTTATCAGATTGCCCAGACGCAACCGATGAAACTGGCTGCTGTGGAAGGTCTGTATGAAGGCGGCACTAATGTAGGTCTGGTTGGAATAGGAGTGTTGAACCCGGAAAAGAAGACTTACAACGATGGGAAAGATCCTTTCCTCTTCCGTTTTGAAATTCCCAGCATGCTTTCTTTCCTTGCAGAACGTAATGTAGACGGCTACGTTCCTGGTATTACAAATATCATCGAGGGTGGTTATCAACAGAAAGACGGATCGACAGCTCTTTCTGCTGCCGAGAAGATAGAACGTGGAAAAACGGCTATCGGTGCATTGGCTGCCTATCGTGCAGCAAAGAGTGCAGGACATGAGGAAGATGCTCAAATTGCATATAAAGTATTACAGGAAAATATTCCATATTTCGGTTACGGATATATCAAAGATGTGAACCAACTGGTTCCGAATGTTCCTCTGAACTTTTATGCATTCCGTGTAATGGTAATCTTGGGCGGATACTTCATCCTGTTCTTTATTGTCGTTCTCTTCTTTATCTATAAGAAAGATTTAAGCCAGATGCGTTGGATGCACTGGATTGCTCTGCTGACAATTCCTTTGGGATACATCGCCGGACAAGCCGGATGGGTGGTTGCCGAATGTGGGCGTCAACCGTGGGCTATCCGTGATATGCTGCCGACAATGGCTGCCATCTCCAAACTGGATGTAAGCTCTGTACAAACGACTTTCTTTATCTTCCTGCTCCTGTTTACAGTGATGCTGATTGCAGGTGTCGGAATTATGGTAAAGGCTATTAAAAAAGGACCGGAGAATTGATAATTACCTATTACTCATTACTTAATATTTTAGCTATATGTATATATTTTTGCAACAATATTGGTGGCTTGTCGTTTCCTTGTTAGGGGCCATACTCGTGTTCTTATTGTTTGTACAAGGAGGTAATTCTTTGTTGTTCTGCTTGGGTAAAACCGAGGAACATCGTAAGATGATGGTGAATTCTACCGGACGTAAGTGGGAGTTTACGTTTACTACATTGGTTACATTTGGAGGAGCTTTCTTCGCTTCTTTCCCCTTGTTTTACAGTACCAGTTTCGGCGGTGCATATTGGCTTTGGATGATTATACTTTTCAGTTTTGTATTGCAGGCTGTCAGTTATGAGTTTCAGAGTAAAGCCGGAAATCTGTTAGGTAAAAAGACATACCGGACTTTTTTGGTGATTAATGGAGTGGTAGGTCCTGTGTTACTTGGTGGGGCAGTGGCTACTTTCTTTACCGGTTCTGATTTCTATATTAATAAGGCCAATATGACAGATACCATTATGCCGGTAATCAGTCATTGGGGAAATGGCTGGCACGGATTGGATGCACTGACCAACATTTGGAATGTTATTCTTGGATTGGCTGTCTTCTTCCTTGCCCGTGTGTTGGGATCTCTCTATTTCATTAATAATATTGATGATAAAGAGCTGACCGATAAATGTCGTCGTGCAGTACGAAATAATACAGTTTTGTTCCTTGTATTCTTTTTGGCATTTGTCATTCGTACATTGGTATCTGATGGCTTTGCCGTTAATCCGGATACACAGGAAATTTATATGCAGCCATATAAGTATCTCACTAACTTTATCGAAATGCCGGTAGTGTTGGCTTTATTCCTGATTGGTGTGGTACTGGTTCTTTTCGGCATTGGAAAGACATTGCTTAAAAAGACGTTTGATAAAGGAATCTGGTTTACGGGAATCGGTACGGTACTGACTGTTTTATCTTTATTGCTGGTAGCAGGGTACAACAATACCGCTTATTATCCGTCATATACAGACCTGCAAAGCTCATTAACTTTAGCCAATAGCTGTTCCAGCGAATTTACACTAAAGACAATGGCCTATGTCTCTATTCTTGTTCCATTCGTAATTGCATATATTTTCTATGCTTGGCGTAGTATCGATCGTCACAAAATTACCGAGAAAGAAATGGATGAAGGAGGACACTCATATTAATTGTCCACATAGAATTTCGAATTGAGATTCTTGTAGGAACAAATAAACTCCCCTTATTTAATTCTTTATGTCATGGTAGAGAAGTTAAATGAGGGGAGTTTTTATATATAAGCCTTTTCTATCCTTTCGGATATATCGCTTTTTATTTATTGACTATATTCTCCGGTTTTCCGGCAATGTAAGCCTGAAGGTTACTGATTGCAATATTCATCAGACGTTCACGAGCCTCGATGGTTGCCCAGGCAATGTGCGGAGTGATGTAGCAGTTCTTCGCAGTTAGTAATGGATTGTCGGCACAAGGCGGTTCAGTAGAAAGCACGTCTACTCCGGCTGCATAAATCTTGCCATTGTTCAAAGCGTCTGCAAGGTCTTGTTCGTTGATAAGCGGGCCGCGACCGGTGTTGATTAAAATAGCTGTCGGCTTCATCATACCCAAACGGCGTGCATTTACCATTTCGCGTGTCTCCGGAGTAAGCGGGCAGTGCAAACTGATAATATCACATTCGCTGAACAACTGATCTAAATCCATCTTCTTGATTTCCGGTGGCAACTGGAAGTGAGATTTAGAAGTCAATGCATACACTTGCATACCGAAACCGATAGCAACGCGCGCTGTGGTATATCCGGTATTTCCCAGTCCTACCAGACCGATTTTCTTTTCCCGTAGTTCCATCAATGGAGTATCCCAAAAACAGAAATCCTTGTTATTAGCCCAACGACCTTTATGCACTTCTTCAGAGTGGTGTTGCACTTGTTGAGTGATGTTCAGGATATGCGCAAATACCATTTGAGCAACGGAAGCGGTGCTGTATGAAGGAATATTAGTAACGACGATTCCCCGTTCTTTTGCAGCAGCTGTGTCTACCACATTGTATCCGGTAGCCAACACACCGATATATTTCAGTTCGGGCAGTGCAGCCATGTGGTCTGCATTGATGATTACCTTGTTAGTCAGAATTGCTTCTGCACCGGCTGCACGTTCTAATACCTCTTCCGGAGCTGTACGATCATAAATTGTACATTCTCCAAGCACCTTCATACCTTCCCAGGATAAATCTCCGGGATTGGCGGCATAGCCGTCTAAAACTACAATCTTCATTTCAATTTCAATATTATTAATATGTTATAATGTTTCCTACTGCTTTATTGTGCTTTTAGCTTCTCTTACAGAAGGGAGTGACTTATTTTACGAACACTTATTTCTTAAATTTGTCTCCCCACAACTGTATCATTCGCTCGGCATGTTTCTGTTCTGCCGGATTGTTTTGCGGTTGCCATATTCGTTTGTCTTTCAGCTCGTCCGGAAGAAATTGCTGTTTGACAAAGTTACCTTCATAGCTGTGCGCATATTTATATTCCTGTCCGTATCCCAACTGTTTCATCAGTTTGGTCGGAGCATTGCGCAGATGCAAGGGCACAGGCAGATTACCGGTTGAACGGACTAGCTCCAGTGCATCGTTAATCGCACTGTATGCCGAATTACTTTTTGGACTGGTAGCCAGATAAATCGTTGTTTCAGCCAAAGGAATCCGTCCTTCGGGCCAACCGATTTTCATCAATGTATCAAAGCACGCATTAGCGAGAAGCAATGCATTCGGGTTTGCCAGACCAATATCCTCGGCAGCCGAGATCACCAGTCGGCGGGCAATGAAAGCCGGATCTTCGCCTCCTTCCACCATACGGGCAAGCCAGTAGATCGCTCCGTCAGGATCGCTACCGCGGATAGACTTGATGAAAGCCGAGATAATGTCATAATGCATCTCTCCATCCTTATCATAAGCCAGTGGATTCTGTTGCAAGCGTTCGGTCACCATTTCATCGGTGATGACAACTGTTTCCTCCGTCTCCGATTGCACAACAAGTTCCAATATATTAAGCAGTTTGCGGGCATCTCCACCGGAGAAGCGCAGCATAGCTGTTGTTTCTTTCAATTCAATTTTTCGTTCCTTCAGTATGGCATCCGTAGTGATGGCACGTTGCAGAAGTTCCAGCAAATCTTCTTTTTCCAAAGATTTGAGTACATAAAGCTGGCAACGGGATAGGAGAGGGCGGATGACTTCGAACGACGGATTCTCCGTTGTTGCGCCAATCAGTGTGACTGTTCCGTTCTCTACCGCTCCCAACAGAGAATCCTGCTGCGACTTGCTGAACCGATGGATTTCATCGATAAACAGAATCGGGCTGGACTGTGAAAAGAAGCGGTTGCTCTTGGCACGTTCTATCACTTCGCGCACATCCTTCACACCGGAAGTCACGGCACTTAACGTATAGAAAGGTGTTTCCAGTTTGTTGGCAATGATTTGCGCAAGGGTTGTTTTACCCACTCCGGGAGGTCCCCAGAGAATAAACGAAGAGATGCGTCCTGCGTCAATCATTTTCCGCAAGATAGCCCCCGGTCCAACTAAATGTTTCTGACCGATATAATCATCCAAAGTCTTTGGCCGTAACCGTTCTGCTAGTGGTTGCATAATTTTTTAGAATACCATTAATACCATGAAGCGGATACCGTTTTTGTTGATACCCGGATTATCACGATAAGTGAAACGATGTACATACTCAACGTGCAGCAACTTGAAAATGTTGTAGATACCTACACTTGCTTCGACATACGGCACTTTCGGGTCCATCACGAAACTGGTGAACTTACCGTCACGTGTCGGGAAACGGAACAAATCGGGATTGTTGCTCTTGAACGGATTGTTCTTGTCCGTCAATGTTCCCCACAAAGCACGTACACGGAACATTTCCCTCCATTTCAGGTTCTTGATAAGAGGAATACGGTTGAAGAGTTTTCCATTCATGTCGTAGGATAATGACATGGAAGCGTAACGGTCGTTCAGGAATTCCATGTTATTAATCAAGTTGAACGTTTCGCGCTGGGTGATGTAGGACAAGTTGGCTTCCGGCAGGATTAACAACGGGAAAGGAACTGTGTTCCATTCTGCACCTGCTTTCACGCTGCAATCAATCTTTCCCCAGGAAGCCGGGAGCCAGAAACGTTTCCACACACTTGCTTCCGTACGGTTAAAGTTGTAATCTCCACCCAATACGCCTTTGAAACCCATGGCATGAGTGAGCGTAAAGATAGGAGCGTCCAGCGACACAGGCACGCGGCGTTGCTTGGAATTGACAAATGATTCGCCCGGCGCATAGCGCAGCGTCAGACTTGCTTCGGAAGTTGTGACATCGTGCACACGGGTTTGTGCGGCATCATTACGCAGATATTCCAGTTTGCCGGTCGGTTCGTCGTTACGGTGTCGCAACATGGCTTTCACTCCGAATCCGGTCAGCGTTTCGAGTTCATAATTAATGGTGGCGTCGCGCATATACGACATTTGGTCTACTGTCGTTGTTTTGACCGACAGGAAGATATTATCTTTATCCGTAAACAGGAATTTGTCCATCGGAGACATTACGTCATAACTGTACGTTGCCGAAAGATAATGTTTCGGGAACTCCCAAACCACATAATCGCGTTTGTTGAACGAATAAGTCACCGTTCCGCTATATTTCCAGCGTTCGTCTTTCAGACCGTACGCTCCGTATCCGCTCAAGAACCAGTGCTTGTCGAAATGAGCCGTAGTCATACCGCTCAACCGGAAACGGGTACCATCAATGTAATTGCTCGAAATCATGGTGTTGATAGGGCCGATGTCCACTTTGCTCGGATGCTCTTTGCTTCCTGTTTCTACAAAGTTCTCAATCAGTGCTTTCGCTCCGAAGATGATGTATTTGAATCCCGGAATCTGTTCGAGACGGTTGACGAATACATCCATCGAACTTTCTTTCTTTGTCAATGGTACTTGACGGACACTCGCCCAGTACTCATCGCTTTTCGAGAGCATATCCGCTTCTTTTATCACGCTGCCTTTCAACCGGAACAGTCGTTGTTCAATAGGATCGAATTTATAGTTACTATATTTCGTGGTTCGTTCCACCTGCAATCCACCTGCTGTTTTGTTGGAATTCCAGGAAAGGTCTACGGTCATGTCATCATCCGCCAACACCCAGTTGCCGTTGGGCAGTTGCTCATACTGTTGCGTGATGTCCATGCGGTTGACAAAGTTGACTCCGGTCTTTTTAGGCAGGTTCATTGTACATTTCTGAACGGCGTATGTAGAATCATTCAATACATACAGATGGCCGGTGAATCCGAAGTCCTGCGAGTTTTGCGGAACAAAAGTAAGGTGGACACATTCGCGTTTGTTTACCATCAATGTATCCATCAGATAATATTTATAAAATGAGATGGCATTGTTACCGATCGGACTGACGAAACGCTGCTGAAGCAACCGGATATCATCATCGTAGATATTGATGTCGGCAAATACGTCTTTCAATACGGTACCGAGCATATCTCCCGTAGAGAAAAATTCTTCTATACCATTGGAGTTCTTTCCTTTGATAATCGTTTTCTTGTTTTCGGGATTTTTGCGGTAGATGGTTTGCGAGGACGTTTCCTGTACGGAAATTGGGAGAATCAACTTATTGGTTGTTTCCGACACTTCCACTTGGTCTCTTAAGAATGAATATTTTTTGTAGATACCTTTTTCAAGCTTTTCCGGTGTGAGGTCGTTGATAGACATTTTCATCTTCTCGTACTTGTCGTACTGATAGTACTCGTTCACTTCGAGGACTTGTGCCTTTTTGTGTTCGATTACCTTCTTCATGAATTCCACTGCCGGATTGTTTTTGCGGGAATATTTCTCCTTTTGAGGTTTCACGACAACCTCGTTCAGGAGCACATTATCCGGAGCTAACTTAACGTTCACTGTCTGATTGTTGGAACCAACCCGAACCGTTTTACTGATATAACCTACAGCGGAGAACACCAGTGTTCCTCCGTTTCTGCGGGTGTCAAGACTGTATTCTCCGTCAATATTGGTGATGGTTCCCATATCTCTCTTCTCCTGATAGTAAACAGAGATATACATCAATGGCTCGTGGGTAATCGAATCAGTGACTACCCCTTTAATTTGCTGCGCAAAAGCATTGGAAGCTACCAATACGAGTAAGAACAGTATAAGTATTTTGTTATATCGTTGTATCATAACGTTCGTAGTAGGGCTGCAAAGTTAACAAATAACTCTAAGGATAACAGAATATATAACTTTTTTTACCCATCGTTTTTGGTTGTTTACAAGCATATATCGTCCGATAATTCAAGGAACATCCCGCTGTTAATCCTTTTGATAAGGGCATTTCCGCATTTCGTTCTCCCAGTTTCGGTATTTGAAACCTTTGCTCCCGTTGTAGGGCACTTTTTGTTTCGACATTTGAAACTTTTTGTTTCCCGGCATGAAACTGTTGGTTTCTCGGTGTGAAACACTTTGTTTCTCGGTGTGAAACTATTAGTTTCAAGGCGTGAAACTAACAGTCCCATGCCGGGAAATGGAATGGAACATGCCGGGTAAATGTTATTTGCTCGTAAGTATCTGTACAATACGCTCTGCGGTACGTCCGTCCCAACGTTCGGGAAGTTCGCCACGTTTCCATTCACCGTGCATCAGTGTATCCATGGTTTTGGCAAGCAGGGCAGGATCTTCTCCGACAAGTTCGTTGGTTCCCATGCGCCACGTTTCCGGATGTTCGGCATACGTGTTGAGTGTGATACAAGGAATACCTAGGAAGGTCGCTTCTTCGGCTACGTTTCCTGAATCTGTTATGATTCCTTTCGCCTTGTTTATCAGATAACCGAAGAACAGGTAGTTTTGCGGCGGCATGATATGGAGATTCGGAGCTTCGATGTCCAACTCTTTAATGGCATTACGTACGTAGGTATGTAGCGGTGCAACGATAGGCATACCGGCGGACTTGTCGATGATTGTTTTCATCAACTGACGTAGATTCTCCTTATTGCCGAGTAATACACGACGGTTGAGAGTAAATAGGAGATAATTTCCTTCTTGCAGTCCCAAGACGGAGAACCATATCGGTTTGAGCAAGCGGTTCCGGTTATAGCGGATGGCATCAATCAGAATGTTACCTACATAGTATACGTTTTCGCTTTCCGTTCCCGTCTGGTTCAGGTTGCGGTTGGCAACCATACCGGCTGTGAACAGATAGTCGGATAGTCCGTCTGTAATCATGCGGTTGACTTCTTTCGGCATTTTCATATCGAAAGAACGGGTTCCGGCTACGAGATGCGCTACCTTGATACCTTGTTTCTTGGCAACGATGGCACAACTCATGGTTGCGGTCAAGTCGTCTACCACAAGGACTACGTGTGCCGGATTTTCCGTCAGTTCTTGTTCAAAGGCTACCATGATTCCGGCTGTCAAACTCGTTGGATTACTGCTTTCCACTCCCAGATATACATCAGGAGCTTTCATGTCGAGATCCGAAAAGAGAGAAGCATCCAGACTCGTATCGTCTTTCCTTCCTGTATAAACCAGTCGGTAAGAGATACTTTTACCCAGCGCCCGTGCGGCTTCAATAGCGCGTGTAATGGGAGCTATCTTCATAAAATTGGGGCGTGCCCCCGCAACAATTGTTATTTTCATATTGTTTCTACCTAATTCGGTTTAATTCGTGAAGCAAAAGTACATTTTCTTACGGAATTTATTCGTTACTTTGCATACAAAATAACAAATATATGCCCACATTCGTTCAAATTCTTGATTTTATAGGCACATTTGCCTTTGCTATTAGTGGTATCCGGCTAGCTTCGGCGAAACGTTTCGACTGGTTCGGCGCTTATGTGGTAGGACTTGCTACGGCTATCGGCGGCGGTACCATCCGTGATGTACTGCTCGACGTGACACCGGGATGGATGACTGACCCTATCTATCTGATTTGTACAGGACTGGCTTTGTTATGGGTCATCTGTTTCGGACGCTGGCTCATCCGGCTCAATAATACTTTCTTCATTTTCGATACCATCGGTCTGGCACTGTTTACCGTGGTAGGTGTAGGCAAGAGCATTGCTCTGGGGTATCCTTTTTGGGTGGCGATTATCATGGGTAGCATTACGGGAGCAGCCGGTGGGGTGATTCGTGACGTATTTATCAATGAAATACCTCTTATCTTCCGAAAGGAGATTTACGCAATGGCTTGCGTCGTAGGCGGTATTGCATATTGGATTTGCGATCTCGCAGGTATGGAGTCCTACGCTTGTCAGTTGATTGGCGGATCAGCCGTATTTCTGACTCGCATCTTAGCTGTAAAATATCACATTTGCCTGCCTATATTAAAAGGTGGGGAAGAGCCGGAAGAATAAAAAAGATATTGCCCGAGTGAATGTGTTCATATTGTTTCTATCGGATAGCTAAGAATTAATAGTTTATATTATAAAATTAGGCACGGATTACACGGTTGCTGTATGGTAATCATCATTCTAACAACCGTGTAATCCGTGCAATCCACGCCTAATAATACAAAATTATTTAGCCCGTTTCTCTTACTTGTTTTTTGTTTCTTACTTCTCTTCCTTTATATACAGCTCCCCCTGAAAACTAATGGACTGACGGTTTTGCATATTGACATCAATGCTTGCCGAACCATTGGGGAATACTTTGATTCTGTATTCATACCTGTCTTCAGGATTGCGTGCGATAAACTCGATGACGGCATTTCCTTTCTTATCCATTTTCATACTGTATTCTTTGAGCACAGCTTTAAAATTTAGCCCGTCGCCTCCGCCATAGGGGATGCTGTAAGCCCGTCCATAATAAGGCAGATAAGAAATGACCGAATCGTTTCTGATTTCCAGTGAGTAGGAAGATGTCAAAGGGATGGAGCGTCCGCGCATCGGCATGGCGGTGTTGACATCTATCTTGTAGTTTTCAGATTCAATCAGCTTCTTTACGGCTTCTTTCTTCTGTTCTTTCTTTTCCTTTTTACTTTGAGCCGAAAGGGTAGGGATGCCCACTAACAAGGCTAGTAACAGCATAAAGATTTGTTTCTTCGTTCTCATATCAGTTGTATTTAGGTTGATGTATATATGTATAACAACCAAATATAAGAAAAAGACAGGGATAGTTCTGTTTCCTTTAATGAAAATTAAACAGAAATCCCTGTTATTTATAAGTTTAGACCAATTAAGGGCATAATCAACTTTTGAATAAAAACGCTTGGGAAGAAAATTAGAACAGGCTTTTAGAACTGTTCCAGTATTTCAATTCGTTTTTCAATGGGAGGATGAGTGGCAAACAATCCGTTGATTCCGCTGAATATACTTTTCGATTTCTTTTTAGGATTCTGTATAAATAATTGCGCCACGTCTTTCCTTTCTACTGCCTCGATGGCAGGATCTGCCGATATTTTGCGGAGAGCACTGGCCAGTGCCAACGGATTCTTCGTCATTTCTGCCGATCCCGCGTCTGCCATGTATTCGCGTTTGCGTGAAATGGCAAAACGCATCAGGCTTGAGAAAAGATAACCGATGGCAGCTATCACTAAAGCGAGTAGAATGAAAAGAAAAATACCGCCACTACCTTTGCTGTTGCTGCGTACACGTATGTGCGTGATGGTATATAATGTGATTTCTGTCAGCATGGAGAAGATACCGACAAAGACGATGGATATTATCAGCAAGCGCACGTCACGGTTGCGGATATGACTTAGCTCATGCGCAATCACTGCTTCCAGTTCTTCATCATTCAGTTTTTTGATGATACCTTCCGAGAGGGTAACAGTGTATGTACGTTCATTGATGCCGCTTGCAAATGCATTCAGAGAACTGTCATAGATGATATTGATTTTCGGCATCTTCATGCCTTGCGACATACATAGGTTTTCTACCAGGTTGTAAACGCGTTTATTCTCTATACGATCCAGCGGTTTGGAACCGGTGGCAGAATTGATAATGCTTGTGTTGGCCCAGTAGGCAATCAGAAACCAGATGATTACGATTCCCATGGTGTATGGCAATGAAGAGAGGAAGAAATGATTGACCATTGGCATTATTTCTATTTCCATACTCTTTCCGTATCCAAAAAGAACCAACAGGTAGCAGGATAAATAGAGGAGTGCTGCCACGAGACAGGGAAACAGGAACAGTAGAAACGCAGAGCGCAGATTATTCCGGCTCTGCTGTGTTTGGATTCCGACGTATTGCATGCGTGTTCAACTTTTGTAATTGAGTGGACGGTGTGAATAAAAAGTTTAGAAACTTATTTTAGGTGCCTGATCCAGATTCGCACGTTCATTCTTCCCCAGGTCGAACATGATTTCTCTTTGGAATCCGGTCATTCCTGCTACTATATTCGATGGGAATGTCTGTACGGCGTTATTATATTCTTTAGTTGCCGAGTTGAAGTAACGGCGGACAGCAGCCAGTTTATTCTCTACATCAGCAATTTCTTCCTGTAATTGCAGGAAATTTTGATTAGCTTTCAAATCGGGATAAGCCTCGAGAGTGATTTTCAATCCTGCAAGAGCAGAGCTTAACTGGTTTTCGGCAGCTATCTTATCATCAATCGTTTTTGCGCCGACTGCACCGTTACGTGCCTGAATCACCCGATCGAGCGTTTCCTTTTCGTGTGCGGCATATCCTTTCACGGTGTCTACCAGTTGGGGAATGAGATCATGGCGTTGTTTCAACTGTACATCGATGTCGGCAAACGCGTTTTCACGATTGTTTCTCAATTTCACTAATGAGTTGTACATGGAAGCAAAAATGATGCCCAGCAATACAATAATCCCTACAATAATAAGTATGGTCATAGCTTTTTGTTTTATTTAATAATATAAAATCAAAAGTAATCTATTTGGTTCTTTTAACCAAGCAGTAGGGGATAAATTTCGCAAATACCACCTAAAAACTATCAGAAAGCACCTGAAATCTGTCATTTGATAGAATGTCCCCCTAAAAAATAACGGATTCTACCCTGCTTGATAAGCAAAATACCTTTAAACTTGCAAACATCGAGAAAAACGAATATTAACCATAAAACCATTAAAGTATGAAAAGTTTAAGTTTCAGAAAAGATTTAATTGGAGTACAGGAAGAGTTGCTTCGTTTTGCTTATAAATTGACGGCCAACCGTGAAGAAGCAAATGACTTATTGCAGGAAACATCTTTAAAAGCATTAGACAATGAGGAGAAATATGTTCCGGATACAAATTTCAAAGGATGGATGTACACTATCATGCGTAACATCTTTATAAATAACTACCGTAAAATAGTACGCGATCAAACTTTTGTTGACACAACCGATAATTATTATCACTTAAATCTGCCACAAGATTCAGGATTTGAAAGTACGGAAGGTGCTTACGACCTGAAAGAAATGCACCGCATCGTCAACGCACTCCCCCGGGAGTATAAGATTCCTTTCTCTATGCACGTATCTGGTTTTAAATACCGCGAAATCGCAGAGAAATTAGGATTACCATTAGGCACAGTGAAGAGCCGCATATTCTTCACACGTCAACGTTTACAACAGGAATTGAAAGATTTTGTATAAATGAGGATAGCGCATACAAACAAGCTTATTAGCAGAAGGAGCAAAGAGATAGATTCTCATTGCTCCTTCCTTTTTTATAACCTAATTTTATTTACGATTAAACGATTTACGATGTACGATTGAAATTTGAATTGTGAATGAGGAGATACTTATGCAAAGATAAGTACTTATAATTCCAAAAGTTATTTCAATCGTACATCGTAAATTGTCTAATCGTAAATCACCTATTCGTCTAATCGTAAATTAAACTAGGTTATAAATTCTTTCTTGTTATTTGCTTTTCTTTTTTTTGCTTTTTTTCTTTTCAACGGCCTTCTCTTCCGGTGGGAATTTAGGAACCAGATTCATTAGCCGTAATATCTGACTTTGTCGTTTTAGTATGTATGACGAAGGTTTCGCCGAGTTAAATCGTATCGGGTTGGGGAGGGTGGCGGCGATGAGTGCACATTGTCCCCGGGTCAGTTTGTCGGCTGTTGTTCCGAACTTATTTTTTGCGGTTGCTTGTGCGCCGTAGATGCCATTTCCCATTTCTATAGAGTTGAGATAGACTTCCATGATTCGCTCTTTCGACCAGAAGAGTTCGATGAGAAACGTAAAGTAGACTTCGAGCCCTTTGCGTACCCACGACGATTGCGGCCATAAGAACACATTCTTGGCTGTCTGCTGACTGATGGTGCTTGCTCCCCGTTTCCGTTTGCGTGTTTCGTTTTCTTTCATCGCTTTCTTGATTTCTACGAGGTCGAACCCGTTGTGTTCGGCAAAACGGTTATCTTCGGAGGCTATGACCGCCATCGGCAGGTTGGGAGATATCTTATCAAAAGAAACCCACGTGTGCTTCCACGTGGGTTTATCTCCTGAAAAAACTTGCTGAACGCTTCGGATAACCATCAACGGAGTTACATAAACCGGCATGAAACGATAAATAATCACTGCCAGTAGCGTTGATGCAAAGAAGAAAATCAGCAGGTTGCGCGTATAGCGCAGTAATTTTTTAATGAGTAGCTGCTTGTGCATCTTTAATCATTTGCTCACTTGCGTACATGTATACTTCTACACGACGGTTTTGTTCGCGACCGGCAGCAGTGTCATTGCTTGCAACGGGATCGCTTTCACCCATTCCTTGTACACTCTTGATCTGATTGGTGGAAACACCGCAACTCAACAAGTAACTGGACACACTTTGCGCACGTTCTTGTGATAAGTTCAGGTTCTTTTGCTGGCTTTGTGCAGCAGTACTGTTCTTCCAGCCCTGGTTGTCGGTATATCCGTAGATAGACACGTCCATATCCCGGTTCTGGTTGAGCACATTGTTGGCAAACTTGCTTAAAGCAGATTTAGCAGCAGCACTTAGATTTGCATTACCGGTAGTGAAAAGAATACCCGAGTCGAATGTTACTTTCACGGCTTGCAATCCGTTGTTGTCTGTTATCTGTTCTACTTGTGCGCCTTCAATTTGTTTTGCTTCTGCTGCTGCTTTGTCCATCTTCTTACCGATAAGAGCACCTGTACCTGCACCTACTGCCGTACCAATAGCAGCACCGATAGCAGCACCTTTACCTTTACCGATAACACCTCCCAGGATCGCACCTAGTGCAGCGCCCGAACCACCACCGATAGCAGCACCTTTACCAGTGTTGTTCATACTTCCACAGCTACCAAATATCATGGCAATACTCATGAAGAGAACCATAAATTTCATCTTGTTCATAATGTTGATGTTTTTTAATTGGTTTATAAAAAATGTTTTTATACGAATCACTTCGCATTATTAATAACAATGCAAAGATACATATTATTTGGCAAGCGTGTACTTTTTAAGTTAAAATAACTCGGATGAGCCCCTTTGTTTGTTAATAAAGGGAAATGATAATTATCCTTTTATCGTTGAAGGAATACTCAAACACTTCTTTTTAATAATAATGAACCAACTCAAAAGAATTAACCCTTTGGCAACCGTGGTGATGCAGACTGCCCACCAGATTCCTTCCACTCCCATACCCATCCGTACAAACAGGATGGCAAGCGGAATACGCATATAGTTGCAACTGATGCTGATAATAGCAGGAGGGATGGTGCGTCCGATGCCGTAGAATACTCCCTGCATGGTGATTTCGAGCATCATAAAAAGCTGCGAATATCCGTCGATACGGAGGAATACACCTCCGGCTTCGTAGGCCGCCTGTTCGGGGACGAATATGGCAAAAACTTCATTCCCGAAGAACACGAATAGCAATGTACAGAATGTTCCGAAGATTCCCGTCATCCATAGAGTCGTATACCAGGCTCTAAGTACCCGTTCCACTCGTCCGGCGGCGTAGTTTTGGGCGATGAAGGCACTTAGTGCGGTGGAGAATCCCTGTGAGGTATTCCAGGTGATTGCTTCAATTTGCCCTCCGGTGGTGAAAGTCATTAGTCCGATGTGTCCTCCCTGTTCCGAGGCGGTGCGGCAAAGGAACATATTGACGAAAGCAAATAACGTATTCAAAGTAGCTACGGGTAATCCCAGTTTAAAGATTCTCCGTGTATATTTTTTCTTTAGCCGCGTGAAGAAAGGGAAGCCGCCAAGCAGGGCATCCCGGCAACGCAACTGATAAACGAAAATCAGGAAAACACTTGCTTCTGCAATCCAGGTAGCGTATGCCGCACCGTTGGTTCCCAGCCCGAAACCGAATATAAAGAGCGGGTCTAGGATGATGTTCAGTATCAATCCTGTGCCGCTGATAAAGAACGGGACTTTACTGCGCCCTGCCGCATTATAAATTCCGGTGAAGGCGGCGGAGAGGAAGACAAAAGGTAATCCGGTAGAAACAATCCGCAGATATTGGATGGCATTGGCCGTAATATGATCCTCGAGTTCATAGATGCGTATGATAGGTTCTGCAAATATAAAAAGGAGTGTGCCCCAACAGATGGAAATAATCAAAGCAATCGTGATGTTATGAGATGCGAAACTGCGGGCATCTTCTTGGCTTTGCGCACCGATGGACTGTCCGACACTCACTTCAGATCCTACCTTATTTAATAAGGAGATAGAACCGGACATCCAGGTCAGGATTCCGACAGAACCGATGGCGGCTACGGCTTCACTTCCCAGTCTTCCTACCCACGCCATATCAGTGAGGCTATATGCCATTTGGATAAACGACGTTGCCATGATCGGCATTGCCAGATTAAACAGTTGACGGTTGATAGGGCCTTGTGTCAGATTCTTTATTCCTTGCATATAATTTTTCTAATCAAAATGGGGTGCAAAGATACGCAAAATTACTATCTTCGCGCATCTAATTATTCATTAATCAAAGTACATAGATACTATGAAACAGAAATTTTCTACTATTTTTATCTTGCTGCTTCTCTTTTTTGCTGGTTCACGAGTGGTAGCGCAAAATGCTCCGAAACCTTTTGATATTGAACAACCTTCACTTCGCGTATTCCTTCCTGCGCCGGAACTGGCAACGGGGCGTGCTGTGGTTGCGTGTCCGGGAGGTGGATATTCACATTTGGCATTCGAACACGAAGGCTGTGATTGGGCTCCCTACTTTAATAAACAAGGTATTGCATTGATTGTGCTAAAATACCGGATGCCGAACGGTGATCGTACATTACCCATTTCGGATGCTGAAGCAGCAATGAAATTGGTGCGTGACAGTGCTGATGTCTGGAATTTGAACCCGAATGACATTGGTATCATGGGCTCTTCTGCCGGTGGACATCTGGCTTCTACCATTGCCACTCATGCTAAGCCCGAACTTCGTCCGAATTTTCAGATTCTTTTCTATCCTGTGATTACGATGGATAAATCTTATACCCATAGGGGCTCTCACGACAACCTTTTGGGAAAAGATGCTTCTGCTGAATTGGAACTTGAATATTCTAATGAAAAGCAAGTGACGAAAGATACACCACGTGCTTTTATCGTATATAGTGATGATGATAAAGTCGTTCCGCCTGCTAACGGAGTTAATTATTATTTGGCGCTGAACAAGAACAATGTTCCTTCAGTGCTTCATATTTATCCTTCCGGCGGACATGGATGGGGAATTCGCGAGGGTTTCCTCTATAAGAATGAAATGCTGGACGAACTGACGTCTTGGCTCCGTAGTTTCAAAGTACCTCATAAAGATGCTATCCGTGTAGCTTGCATTGGAAATAGTATTACGTATGGAGCACGTATCAAGAATCGTGATCGTGACAGTTATCCGGCCGTGTTGAGCCGTATGTTGGGAGAGGCTTATTGGGTAAAGAATTTCGGAGTCAGTGCCCGCACTCTGCTGAACAAGGGCGATCATCCTTATATGAATGAAAAGGCTTATCAGGATGCGCTGGCTTTCAATCCTAATATCGTTGTTATCAAGTTGGGTACGAATGACAGTAAATCATTCAACTGGAAATATAAGGCCGACTTCACGAAAGATCTGCAAACGATGGTCGATGCTTTCAAAGCGTTGCCAGCTCAACCGAAGATTTATCTTTGTTATCCTTCTAAAGCCTATCAGACCGGTGATAATATCAACGATGATATCATCTCTAAACAAATCATTCCGATGATAAAGAAGGTTGCCAAGAAAAATAACTTGTCTGTCATCGATCTTCACGCAGCAATGGACGGAATGCCCCAATTGTTTCCGGATAAGATCCATCCGAATGAAGAAGGGGCTAAAGTGATGGCAAAAGCTGTTTATCAGTCCTTGAAAAAGTAAAATAAGGAACTTGACGATTGTAAAATTTCCGGTTGAAATAATCTCTTTTAGAGAAAATTTTAACCGGAAATTTTTTAGTTTAATCACAAATAATCTTCTTATAATATGCTAAAAAAAGTGTCTTTCTGAAAGTTAGATTTGTTACCAATCTGTATTTTTGCGCCCGAAAAATAATAAAATGATAAATAGCGTTATGAATAGACTACAAGATTTTACCTTTTTCTCGCAGTTGATGGCTAACGCTAATATGGGATGGTGGAAAGCCAATTTATCAACTGCGAATTATGAATGTTCTGACTTTATAGTAGAGTTATTAGGTCTGGATCAGACCGGAATTATTAGTTTTGAAGATTTCAATAAACGTATTCAGAAAGAGGAACAACTTTCTACAACTGTTCATTCTTATGGTGTGTATCAACGGCCGGAGGTGGTGTATTTGCTTGATACGGTGAAAGGAGCTGTTTGGGTACGTAGCAAGGTATGCTTTCAAGAAACGGATGAAGACGGAAACGAAATCATCTATGGTATATCCGAAGTGCAAGATGGTCCTGATATGGCATCTGCTTACCAAGCTTTGCAATACAGTGAGCGTCTCTTATCTAACATTTTCAAGTATTTGCCTATTGGTATCGAATTATACGATATGGATGGGGTATTGGTGGATCTGAACGATAAGGAATTAGAAATGTTTCATATAGAGAAGAAAGAAGATGTATTGGGTATCAATATTTTTGATAGTCCTATTTTTCCGAAAGAAATGAAAGAACGGCTGAAGAAAAATGAAGATGCCGACTTTACTTTCCGTTATGACTTCTCGAAGGTTGGTTCGTATTATCAGAATACCCAGAAACAGGGTACAATTGATTTGGTGACTAAAGTGACTACATTATATGATAGCGAACACCAACCGATAAACTATCTATTGATTAATGCGGATAAGACAGAAACAACGGTAGCCTATAATAAGATTCAGGAGTTTGAGGAGTTCTTTGAACTGGTCGGTGATTATGCCAAGGTCGGTTATGCCCACTTCAATATTTTGAGTGGACACGGCTATGCTCAAAAAAGCTGGTACAGAAATGTGGGTGAAGCAGATGAAACTCCGTTGTCCGACATCTTTGGCACATACCGGCATTTCCATCCTGATGACCGTGCCTTGTTGATTCGTTTTTTGGACGACGCACGAAAGGGACTTACCACCCAACTTAGCAAAGAGATGCGTGTCCTTAGGGAGGATGGCACATACACATGGACGCATGTCAATCTGTTAGTAAAGAAATATGCCCCGCAAGACCGGATTATCGAGATTATCAGCATCAATTATGATATTACAGAACTGAAAAGGACAGAAGAAATGCTTGTCAAGGCACGTGATAAAGCTGAAGCGTCCGATCGGTTAAAGTCTGCTTTCCTGGCTAATATGAGTCACGAAATCCGTACTCCTTTAAATGCTATTGTCGGCTTTTCAAGCCTGTTGACTAGTACGGAAAATGCAGCGGAAAAGGAACTATATAATTCTCTGATTGGACATAACAACAAACTATTATTAAATCTGATTAATGATGTAATTGATCTTTCTAAAATAGAATCCGGTTATCTGGAATTGCGTCCGGACTGGGTTAATCTTACCGAGCTTCTTGACGAGAGTGTAGCGGAGTATGCTCATCAAGTACCATCCGGCGTTGAACTTCTGACCAACTATCCGGCACATGATTCTTTGGTAGAACTGGATAAATTGCGTATCAAACAGATCTTGAGTAATTTCCTTTCGAATGCCTTAAAGAACACTGCCACCGGACACGTGGAAGTCTTCTATGAGGTAGA
The DNA here is from genome assembly GCF_027257075.1 of Bacteroides sp. LFL-34. Taxonomy (NCBI): domain Bacteria; kingdom Pseudomonadati; phylum Bacteroidota; class Bacteroidia; order Bacteroidales; family Bacteroidaceae; genus Bacteroides; species Bacteroides sp. LFL-34. The sequence continues at coordinate 119,326 of NZ_JAPQKZ010000002.1, forward strand.
TCACCAATCTGTCAGAATCGGTGTTAAAGATACCGGTCGGGGCATCCCACAGAATATGCTTGAAAAGATATTCGAAAGGTTTGAGAAGTTGGATTCCTTTGCTCAAGGGGCCGGTCTGGGCTTACCTATCTGCAAACTGATCGTCGAGAAGATGAACGGGCGGATATTAGTCGATTCCCAACTGGGGATAGGTACTACTTTTATAATCGAATTACCGTGTCGCTCTATGCTTGTAGAATAAGTATATGTGAAGAACATTAAAAGAAAAATCCCTTGATAACGACTGATTATCAAGGGATTAATTTTGTGTTTTGTGATCCGCCTGGGGCTCGAACCCAGGACCCCAACATTAAAAGTGTTGTGCTCTACCTGCTGAGCTAGCGAATCAGTCCTTCAGTGCTTTCTTTCGAATGCGGGTGCAAAGGTAGAACATTTTTTTATAACTCCAAAAGAATTCAAACATTTTTCTTATCTTTGTGCCATTATCAACAATATATAATCATACATTATGGCTGCTGACGATAAAAAAATTATCTTCTCAATGGTAGGAGTGAGCAAAGCTTTCACTCCTAATAAGAATGTGCTGAAAGACATTTACCTGTCGTTTTTCTATGGAGCGAAAATCGGTATTATCGGTTTGAACGGCTCTGGTAAATCAACGTTATTGAAGATCATCGCCGGTTTGGAGAAATCCTTTCAGGGAGAAGTCGTGTTTTCTCCGGGATATTCCGTGGGGTATTTGGCACAGGAACCTTATTTAGACAACACAAAGACAGTAAAAGAAGTAGTGATGGAAGGTGTGCAACCCATTGTTGACGCACTGACAGAATACGAAGAAATCAATCAGAAATTCGGTTTGCCGGAGTATTATGAGGATCAGGATAAGATGGATGCTCTTTTTGCTCGCCAGGGTGAATTGCAAGATATCATTGATGCAACTGATGCATGGAATCTGGATAGCAAGTTGGAGCGTGCGATGGATGCTCTCCGTTGTCCGCCTGAAGATCAGCCGGTAGAAAATCTCTCCGGAGGTGAACGTCGCCGGGTAGCTCTTTGCCGTTTGTTGCTGCAGAAACCGGATGTGCTTTTGCTGGACGAACCTACCAACCACTTGGATGCAGAGTCTATCGACTGGTTGGAACAACATTTACAACAATATGAAGGTACGGTTATTGCTGTGACGCACGACCGTTACTTCCTTGATCACGTTGCCGGATGGATTCTTGAACTGGATCGTGGTGAAGGTATCCCCTGGAAAGGTAACTACTCTTCCTGGTTGGAACAGAAGACCAAACGTATGGAAATGGAAGAAAAGACCGCCAGCAAACGTCGTAAAACACTGGAACGTGAGTTGGAATGGGTACGCATGGCTCCGAAAGCCCGTCAGGCGAAAGGTAAGGCACGTCTTAACTCTTATGACAAATTGCTGAATGAGGACGTGAAGGAGAAAGAAGAGAAACTTGAAATCTTTATTCCGAATGGTCCCCGTCTGGGTAATAAGGTCATTGAAGCCAAACATGTGGCTAAAGCATACGGTGATAAACTGTTGTTTGACGATTTGAACTTTATGCTTCCTCCTAATGGTATTGTCGGTGTGATTGGCCCTAATGGTGCGGGAAAGACGACATTGTTCCGCCTGATTATGGGATTGGAAACAGTGGATAAAGGAGAATTTGAAGTAGGAGAGACTGTAAAGGTGGCGTATGTAGACCAGCAGCACAGAGATATTGATCCGAATAAGAGTGTATATCAGGTAATTTCCGGTGGTAATGAGTTGATCCGTATGGGTGGACGTGATGTGAATGCGCGTGCATACCTTTCCCGTTTCAATTTCTCGGGAGGTGATCAGGAAAAACTCTGCGGCGTACTGTCCGGTGGTGAAAGAAACCGTTTACACTTGGCGATGGCTTTGAAAGAAGAAGGTAATGTACTGTTGCTCGATGAGCCTACCAATGATATCGACGTAAACACACTACGTGCTTTGGAAGAAGGTTTGGAAGATTTCGCCGGCTGTGCAGTAGTTATCTCGCACGACCGTTGGTTCCTCGACCGTATCTGTACACATATCCTTGCTTTTGAAGGAGACTCCAATGTATTCTACTTCGAAGGTTCTTATTCAGAATATGAAGAAAATAAAATGAAACGTTTGGGAAATGAAGAACCAAAACGTGTTCGTTATAGAAAGTTAATGACTGACTAGTATAAAGTAATAGATTGAAGCATTTCTAATGCTTTCTGTTTCAAAATAAAAGGCTCTGCAAATATTGTGGAGCCTTTATCATTTTATAACAGGGGAAAACGTTTATCTCTCTTAAAAAATTGTAGTATAATCGTAATGTAGTTCTAAATATTATTAATTATATTTGTGCACAGTTTTTAAAAGCAAACAATTTATATTAACTAATCAACTACATTTATGTTAAAGAGAATGCGATCTTTTTTAGTAGCGGCGATGCTCATGGTCATTGCTACCGTTAGTGCGCAGGTTACCACTTCTAGTATGAGTGGTAAGGTTACAGCACAAGATGAACCTATCATTGGAGCGACTGTGGTTGCAATCCACGAGCCGTCAGGTACACGTTATGGTACAGTGACTAATATCAGTGGTCAATTTAATTTGCAAGGTATGCGTACCGGTGGTCCTTACAAAGTTGAAGTTTCTTATGTTGGTTATCAGACTGCTATTTATAAAGGTGTAAATTTATCGTTAGGAGAAGTATACACTTTAAATGTAGTTTTAAAGGAAAGTTCTGAATTATTGGATGAAGTTATAGTAACAGCACAGAAAACAGTAGAGAAGATGGGGACTGTAACGAATGTGAGTGAGCGTCAGTTAACGACATTGCCTACTATTAATCGTAGTATTACTGACTTTACTAAACTTTCTCCTTATGCGGGTGGCAGTAATTCTTTTGCCGGACGTGATGGACGTTATAATACAATAACTGTGGATGGTGCAGCTTTGAACAATAATTTTGGTTTGAGTACTAATAATTTGCCGGGTGGAGATGCGCAGCCTATTTCACTTGATGCAATTGATGAAATTAGCGTTAATGTTTCTCCTTATAGTGTTACGTATTCCAATTTTACGGGAGCTTCTATTAATGCTGTAACCAAGAGTGGTACAAACGAATTAAAGGGAACAGTTTATACATATCAGAAACCAAAGAATTTTATAGGAAAATCTATTAACGATGTTGACGTTCCTAATGTGGAAAGTTATAAATCCAGTTTGTATGGCTTTACATTAGGAGCTCCGATAATAAAAAATAAACTATTCTTTTTTGTAAATGGAGAATTAGAAAATAGTACTAGCCCTGGTATTTTGTGGACTCCTAGTCAAGAAGAAGGTGGAAGTGGGGATAATCAAAATCATATTTCTAGAACTTGGATAAAGGATTTGAAGACAATAAGTGATTTTGTAAAGGATAAATATGGATATGATCCGGGAAGTTATGATAAATTTGATGATTTCGAGAGTAAAAATTGGAAGCTTATGGCTCGTTTGGATTGGAATATTAATAAAAGTCATAAACTGTCATTACGTTTTAACACAGTGAAATCAGAAAATGATGCTAGTATTAGTTCAACTTCTTCAGTAATCACTAAAGCTAATTCAAACCGTTATGGGGTTGATGCATTTGCATTTGGAAATTCCAACTATGGTTTTAGAAATATTGTAACGTCTCTTTCCGGTGAGTTGAATAGCAATTTTTCTTCTTCAGTACAAAACAAATTATTAGTGACTTATACCCATATCCGAGATTCTCGTACAACTAAGGGAGATGCGTTTCCAATGGTTGATATTTACAAGGACGGTAAGCAGTATATGACATTGGGTACAGAATTGTTTACTCCTTTTAATGATGTCGAGAATAATGTATTTAGTGTTACTGACAATGTAACTATTAATAAAGGAAACCATTTGATAACTGCCGGTGCAACATTTGAAAGACAGTATTTCATGAATTCATATTTACGTGCTCCTTATGGATATTATCGTTATGCTTCAATGGACGATTTTATGACGGGAGAAAAACCGATGCTGTATGGCATTACTTATGGATATAATGGAAAAGACGCTCCGGGAGCTGAACTGACATTTGGTATGTTGGGAGCTTATGCACAAGATGAATATTCTATTACACCTAATTTAAAATTGACATATGGATTACGCTTTGATTTACCGTTATATTTTGATGATTTGTTAGGGAATGCGGCTATCAAAGAACAGTCATTTAATGGAACGAATGTTGACGTATCCGAATGGCCGAAAAGTAAATTGTTAATATCTCCTCGTTTAGGATTTAATTGGGATATAAAAGGTGACCGTTCTATTGTTTTGACTGGAGGTACAGGCTTGTTTACAGGGTTATTACCATTTGTATGGTTCACTAACCAACCGACAAATGCAGGTCAGATGCAAAATATGGTCGAATTTGAGACTTCGGAATTACCGGCAAACTTTGCTTTTAATCCAAATTATAAAGAAACTCTTACCCAAAATCCGGATATGTTTCCATCAACTCCGGGAAATGAGGTCCCCGGTGCTATAGCTTATGTGGATCCGAATTTTAAAATGCCTCAAGTTTGGCGTAGTAATGTAAATGCAGAGTTTCAGTTACCTTATGGATTTATGCTTTCTGTTGGTGCTATGTATACACGTGATATATATAATGTTGTTCAGAAGAATATGAACGAAAAGGCCCCTTCTGGAACCTATAATGAACAACCGGGACGTGTATATTGGACTAAGAATAATTACTATGACAATCCTAAGACGAAAACCGTTATACAGTTGACTAATGGGGATGAAAAAGGTTATCAATATTCTTTTAATGCAGTATTAACGAAGAAATTTGATTTTGGCTTTACAGGTTCATTTGGGTACACTTATACAATGGCTAAAGATATGACGGCAAATCCAGGTTCATCGGCGGCTTCAGTATGGCAGAATAATGTTGCAGTTAATTCATTGAATGATCCGGGTGTCTCTTATTCTTTATTTTCTACCCCGCATCGTTTGATAGCTAATGCTTCTTATGAAGTTGCTTATGCGAATATGAAAACGACTGTTTCTTTGTTCTATACAGGTTACCAACAAGGACGTTTTTCTTATACCTATTCTAATGATATGAACGGTGACGGAAACTATTCCGATTTGATGTATGTGCCTGCTTCTAAAGAAGAAATGACATTTGTGGATATTAAAGATAAACAAAATAATGTGACTTATTCGGCGGTAGACCAACAAGAAGATTTTTGGAACTATGTAAATAATGACTCTTATTTGAATGATCACAAGGGGCAGTATGTAGAACGTGCTTCTTCTTTAGAACCGTGGATTCACCGTTTTGACATGAAGATAGCACAGGATTTTTATGCTAAGATTGGTAGCCGTAAGTACGGTATTCAAGTAAGTCTTGATATGTTGAATATTGGTAACTTATTAAATTCGAAGTGGGGGGCTTATCGCTCTTGCGGTTTGCAGAGTTATGATAATGTAAGGTTGTTAAAAACAGCAAGTAAGGTAGGAGAACCTCTTACTTATCAGATGAATGCATCTTCTCGCGAGGTGTTCCAGAAAAATTCTAAATGGGATTATACTGCTTCTACAGGTAGTGCATGGCAGATGCAGTTAGGCGTTAAGTTTACATTCTAGAATATTTATATAAAAAGATGCTTCGTTCAATAAACGGAGCATCTTTTTTATTTCATCCTCATCACCACCGGATTATGATCGCTATAATTAAGATCCGGCGAGAAGTAATCCGTGCTATTCAGTTCCGGTGAATGGAGAATATAGTCGATTCTCAACAGATGCTTGAAGTACTTGAAAGTATACATATACCCATGCCCGCTCCTCTGAAAACCATCCTGCAACTTATCACCTTTTATAGTATGATAAACATACGAAGACGGCAGAGAGTTAAAGTCACCGCAGACTAGAGTAGGATAGGGGGAGGCGGCTATCAGTTGCTTGAGAAGATCAGCTTGTACGGCCCGTTTCCGGAAATTCTCATGTAAGCCGTCGATAAGTCCCAGGGCAGCATGTTCCACTCTTTGGGAATCATCCGTACGAAGTCCCTTTTCCAGTTTGCGCTTGTTCTGGCTTACTTCCGTTGTTTGGAGATGATTGTTGAACAGGCGGATGGTGCGACCATTGATTTCAATATCACATGCAAGACTGCAATTTTTCGAATCAGGATAGATGATAAGATGCTCCTCCTTGATAGGATAACGGCTGAAAACAGCCAGTTGCAACAGATTCTTTCCTTCGGGCGAAGAAGGAATATAATGATACGGCCAATTAGAAAGAGCTGCGTATATACTATCGATGCCAAACTCATCGTTAATGCCAAATTCTTGAAAACAGAGAATATCTGCTTGCAGATTTCTCATGTAAGAAGCAATCTCCTTGCATGAGTAGCCGGTATGCTCGTGGTTAAAGGCATCGACGTTGTAAGTAGCAACCGTCAACACTCCCGGAGTATATACATTCATTTTAACCATCGGTGACGAAGCCGGACTGAAAAAAGGCGATTGTAATACACAGCTTATATACCCCCAATTGCTGAATATAGCAATCAGAGGGATGAAAACCCAGCACCGCCAACGAATCGTCCAGTAGATAGCAGAAGCAAGATTAGCCAATAAAAGTATCGGCAGTATCAAACCGATGAAAGGCATAAATTTGAAACTATCCGGTGCGGCATTGCCTACGAAAGCACCCGCAATGGTAACTCCTGCCAAAATACTGGTCAGCACGATGGATATGTAATAAAACAGTCTGTAAAAGGCTTTCATTTAATCTAAATTATTTGCTGGTTGTATCATGAGGGATTAAGCTCTCTACGAAGGAAGCAACCATTTATGAATCATTGCTTTCAACTTATCATCCGCTATTGGTTTAGCTATAAAATCATTGCACCCCGCTTCTTCAGCTGCTTTTCGGTCCTGTTCGTATGCAAAGGCACTTTGAGCAATAATAGGGACAGTGGCAGACAGCTCACGGATGATTTTTGTAGCTTCCAGTCCGTCCAGATTCGGCATCTTGATATCCATCAAGATAAGATCCGGTTTCACTTCATCGAACATCGTGACAGCTTCCATTCCGTCATGCGCACGTATAAGCTGATGGTCTTTACCTAGAATAGCCTCCAATAAGTCGAAGTTACTGTCCGTATCTTCGGCAACCAAAATACAGGCATGCCGTGTATTTACAGAACTGTCAACATTCGAATCAGCAGTTTTTCCGGCAGATGCTATTCCAGCAATGTTCCCTTCACCATTCTCTTTCTTTGAAGAATCCACATTTGCAGGATTTGCAATCGTGTATGGTAAAGTAAATGTAAACGTCGTCCCCTTGCCAAATTCGGAGTTGACGGAAATCTTTCCACCGAGCCGTTCAACAATAGACTTACAGATAGATAACCCCAATCCTGTGCCCTGCGCATGATTGTTCAGCTTTGCAAAACGCTCGAACACACGCCCCACTTTCTCCGGTTCAATTCCTGTTCCGGTATCCGTTACGTGGAATACAATCTGATTGTCCACCAGTTTGTAACCATAACTGATACTTCCTTCCTTCGTAAACTTGACAGCATTTCCAATCAGATTTGAAATCACCTGGAATACTCGATTCTTGTCCGTTTCAATCATCAGACTTTCGTCCGAGGATTCATAGACAAGGCTTACTCCCTGCGGAGTACGGAATATATGAGCATCGTGCACTTCCCGGCAGAGATTATGGAGACTAGCCGGTCCGAAGGAAAACTCGATGGTTCCCGATTCAATCTTCGAGAGGTCGAGAATCTCGTTAATAAGTTGCAGGAGACGTTCGTTGTTCGCGTTTACGATGTTATAATACGTCTTCCGTTCTTCCGCATCGTCGCTTTCGGCAATGAGATGCGAGAAACCTACGATAGCATTCAGCGGCGTACGTATTTCATGACTCATATTGGCGAGGAAGGCCGACTTCAGGCTATCAGACATTTCCGCTTTCTCTTTCGACGATTGAAGTTCCCGTTTTATTATTTCCAGTTCCGTGATGTCCCATTCGATGCTGACGATGATAGGCGAAGATAATTCGTCACCGTCCACTCGGATTTTCCGTTTGTCGAGGATAATCATGTTTCCGTTTCTGTCCTTTCCTTCAGCAGTCCAGTGCAGACCTTTTCCGGTGGTAGCCACCTGGATATCTTCTTGTCTCTTCTTTTCGGCTACGATAGGCGGGTAGAAATCGAAGTCATTCTTGCCGACAGGGTCGTTCTTATAAAGATCGCGGTTGTAGGCCTCCCGATTCCGGTAAATGTATCGGAAGTCGTTGTTGATTTCCTTTACTACAATCCCGGCAGGGAGATTGTTGATGGTTGTATCCATGATTTGGTTGAGCCGTTTGATTTGGGCTTCGTACCGAATCCTCTCGGAAATATCATGGGCGAACGACCAGTAACTTTCTTCTCCGGAATCATTGGTCACGTTGTACATCGTACCTTCATAAGCCAATATTCCTTTATTGATTTTAGATGGGTGATGGGCCACAAAGTTACTGCTGCCACCGTGTATGACATCTTTGCAACGTTCGTTCCAAGCCTCTTGTGTAGGCATATCTGCGGCGACATTGTAAATCTTTAATTGACTGATGTCTTCGTTTTCTGAAATACCATGATTGTACAGGAAACGACGGTTGGCAAAGATAATCGTGCCATCGGGCTTGGCGGCAAAGATACTTTCTTTGGCGTTGTTGATGGCATGAGTCAGTGTATTGATGTCATTTCTACGATGCTGTATGTCCGTGATGTTCTGGATATAGCCTTCGATATTGAAACTACCGTCGGAGCGTTGTTCACGCAGATAAGTCTGGATACGCATATAGAAGATTTCTCCGTTCAGGCGGACACGGTAGCTGATGCTTTCCATGTTGAGTTCTTTTTCGTTCACCCGACACCATTCCATAAAACTCTGACGGTCTTCTTCTACAATCAGTTCCACATATTTCTCAATGGCAAGGTTTTGCACATTTTCCTCGCACAAAACACCGGTATATCCAAGATAATGAAAAATATTCTGTTTCGTATTGTACGTCCATTGTCCTATCTGGGCTACCTTTTGGATAGCCCGCAGGGTGAGATTTGCCTGTTCCAACTGTCTTTTTACGTTGCTTCTTTGCGTGATGTCGCGATATTGGCAAAGCACCATACCGTCATAAGGGAACATGAGGCATTTGAAGTAAAAAGTTTCGCCTTTCAGCACCAACTTGAAGTTCTTGCTGATGCTTCTTTGTTCTTCGAGTACAATCTGGAAGATGGGCATCACCCTCTCTCTCGTATATTCTGGTAAAAGCTCAAATATATTTTTTCCTAAAAGTATATCCTCTTGCAGAAACCATAGATCACAATGAGGCTCAATGTCTACGCAGACTCCGTGCCTGTCAACCAATAGCATTGTATCTGCCGTCAGTTTCAATATTCTTTGTGCGTTATTCGCATCATGTAATATTCTGTTCATGTCTGTTTTTTATTAGATGATAGAGACTAATGTCTTATAGTAAGGATAACAAAAGATAATAGCATTTGTTTTACTTTTCAGCGCGTTTCGCCTTTTCCCAGGCTCCGCTTCCTTTTTTCTTTTTCAGATAACGGATGCCTTTCAGCACATTGACATTCATAAATAAGAAATAGTAGGGGATAAAAAGCAACTTGTTTTTTATCTGTTTGGTGGATAGATAATATCCCCAATATCCCAATCCGTAAAAAAGAACCTGCATGGCAAGCAGCACTCCGTAGAATATCGCGGAACCGCCCAACAGCAGAATTGCAATATTCAGCGGGAAGAGAGCAAACAACAGGAACGGAGTAATAGACCATCGCAATACCCGGTGAGATGTATATTGAAAGCTAAGTATCCCGTAGCGGAAAGGATTCAGTAACGGACGAAGTCGCCAGATGGACTGCAATCCTCCGGCAGCGATGCGCACTTTCCGCTTTTCTTCTTCGCGCATATCTGCCGAACCGCTTTCGATGGCGTAAGCATTGGTGCAATAAGCAATGGTATAACCTTTCATGGTGATCCGGAGCGAAAGAATAAAATCATCGAGCAACGTATCCGGTTCCATTGCTTCGAATAGTTCACGACGCACGGCAAATAGTTCGCCTGCTGCTCCTACAGCAGAGTAGAGGCGGGCGTCAAGTGCTTTCAGTGTTGATTCGTATTTCCAGTAAATACCTTCCCCACCGGCAGCGGCTCCGTCTTTGGTCTGTACGGCGATCCGTTTTTCGCCGGCCACGCAGCCCACTTTCGGGTCTTGGAAAGCAAGTACGATTTCCCGTATTGCCTCCCGGTTTACCATGGTGTTGGCATCCGTAAAGACGACGAGCGGAGTGTCCACCAGCGTCATTCCACGTGTCATTGCGGCTGTCTTACCCTGTCGTAGGGGTTGGAAGTGTACGGTCGCTTTTCCCTGCCAACGGGTTTGCAGTCGTTCGTTTGTACTGTCGTCGCTTCCGTCTGTCACCCATACGATATGCAGTTTGTCCGCAGGGTAGTCCAGTTCAAGACTGTTCTCCATCTTTTCGTCTACAACATCTTCTTCGTTGAATGCTGTAATGAAGAGAGTCACTTCCGGCAAACCAGCGTCCGATGCCGGCAACGAACGCTTCACAGGTTTCACGAAAAGTTCTTTCAACTTGACGAGAACGTAAAGCACAATTCCGTAGCCCAGATAGGTGTAGAACACAATGAATAGGGCAAGCCAGAAAATAATTTCAAGGCAGAGGGTAATGGTTTCGTTCATGGTTAATATATATTTATTACTTTTTCTGTGTCTGATTTTTATAAACCGTTCACTTGATTCGCTTTTTTAATTCCTCCTTTTTATCCGAGTCTTTTAGCATATTTACAAAATAGAGGGCATCCGCTTTAACAGAAGCATCTGCTGTATTTGCTTCATACCGTTTCACGAAGTTTTCGGCATGTTCTGTCAGATACTTCCTGCAATCGATATTGAGCATAATCCCATTTTCATAGTTACTATAAGACAGTCCTGTAACACTGCTTCCGGCCTCAAGGGAGGTAATATCTTCTTTCTTTATACCAGATAGGTTGACTGTGAGAGAAGGATAATAAAAGTCTTCCTCACTGGGCAGATGAACGGTCAGTTTCAGTTTATGTTCATCTATCTTTGTCACTGCTGCTGTGCCGTGTGTACGATAGAAATTGTATTCATAATATTCTTCCTGGTTGGGTATCCACACGTTGTCCGCTCCCTTTTTTCCATAGTTATTGTTAATCCAGAGCAACAGATCCGCCCAAGAAGCATCTGTGCCATGAACACCGACATTGATAGCCATTCGTTCTTCCGGTGATAATTGTAGCTGTTTGTCGATTTCTTTTTTCAGATCCTCAATGGAATAGAACCCTCTGTTTAGTACCACCTTTTTTAAATCGTTTTCCGTTTTTGCCGGACATAGTGTTTCACCGTCGTTGGAAGTCATGGTCTGTATAGAAGAATGGACTTGTCCAGCGGTGATATATTCAGCAATTCCGCTTGGTTTAGCCAGCATTTTACATCCTCTGCCAGACAATTTCTCTTTGATGATATTCAAGGCAATGTCGTAATGTTTAAGTAGGTTATCGACAGTGATTTCTTCATTATCTATATTCACATCATGTATGGAGATGCCTGTTCCATAGTTCAGCATCTCTTTGACATCTCCCCATGTCAGCCCTGATTTCATGAAGAAGCGATAATATTCTTGCGTCTGTCCTTTGTAGATTTGTGTTTTGGCGTCCATCCATTCCCATTCCGGTGAGAGGGTGGTGGTAAATGAGAACCTGACTTCGTTTCCGGCTCCGTCCGTACTTCCCAATGTTTCACCAAGATAATAAATATCGGGTGGAAGGTCATCATATTGCAGGTGGCCGAGTTGATAATAATAACCGCTAGTCAAAGGTTTGCCATTGATGGCAGCCCACGTCCATGAGAAGGCGGCTTGTTTGCAGTCGTCTTGGGTAAGCATTAGGAGCCACGACTTATTGTATTTTAGTGCGGGAATAACCGTTTTTATGGTATTTTCTTCGGGCAAAGTGTTGCGGGTGTTGATTGTAATTTCCGCAGTATAGTTTTGGCTTTCATCCCCGAAAGGGTAGAAGAAGTCTGTGTCTACGATGATGTCTTTCCTTTGGGGAGAATTGTTGTTTCCTGAATTATCTTCTTTTTCATCGTCTTTGTCTCCTTGATATAAATTGATTTTTTTGATACAGGATACGTTAATAAGGCAGATTGCTAATAGCATGATGACTGTTTTTGTTTTTCCTAAAAACAATAAGCTGCTGAAGCGTGTCATTTCCAACAGTCTGATTATTCCCACGCAGAGAAGAATCAATAGAATGGAGATAGCTGGCGTTATAATAAAGTTGAACATGAAGAACCCGGTGTCCAACAGGTTGAACCGACTCAATACGTTGCCTTCAATCAAGATATGTATGGTATAGATGCCAAGTGTATATGTGCCCACTTTTTCGATTGCACGGAAATGCGGACGATAGATACGTTGCAGTAGCAAGAAGATAAACAGGCTTCCTGCGAAACCGATCAAATAGCGATAACAGATGATCGGCAATTTTTCCCATGGCGGATAACAAACGAACTTTCCTCCCAGATAATCGTACATACTCATTCCGGTGATGTAGATATAATCTTCTTTCTGATAGAAAGGGAGGAGTACAGCGAAAACGAGGAGTGAAGCGACCAGTAGTTTTCCCCGGTGTTTCATGATTACATCGATATATTTGTGCATAAAATACCCCATCCAAAAGAATGGATACATAAACTTGTCGAGGTGCAGACGTCCGTTGTCCGGCAATGCGAGGAAACACAGAAGCGAGATGACGAAAGCGGCTGTATCTTTTTTGAATATTTTCATGCTGACGATGGCAAGTGTGAAACAGATGAAAACGGAGCGTAAGAACCAGAAACGGGTGAATGTCTCTATAAAAAGAGATTTCAACGTTCCGGTTGGAGACGGGATCATTCCTTCATAGAGCATATATCCGATGTTGATTGCGACCAACACTAATGACCAGCCGAAACAAGGAATTATTAACTGTTTGAATCTTCGGGTTACATTCGGTATGAGTGGCTTTCCGATGGATTTACTGAAAAAGAAACCGCTGACCAACATGAATATGGGCATGTGGAAAGAACAGATAAATTCATGTACCGGATTGGTCCAGAAGTCGTTGCCGTCTCCCATATTTTGGATAGAATGTCCCCAGACTACAATAAAAATGCAGATACCTTTGATGAAGTCAATATATTCTATTCGTTTTCCCATACTTGTTTATTTGTTCTTTATCAGATTGCTGTCTTCGTCTTTATATTCTTTCTTTTTAGTAAATATTCCCCCCAGTCCTTTCAGACCTTTGGCAACGCGCACTTTAAAGCTGTTGAACAGGCTTCCGTCAGCTCCCACCGTTCCATATCCTGTTACGGCGCGTGCTTTGCGGTTGCGGATAAAGGCTATTTTGCCGAATTGCTTGAGTTGCAGAGCAAGATAACCGTCTTCACCTCGGATGATATCGGTGCGTATGCCGGTTTTCCGTGCATACTCTGTGCGATAGGCAAGAACCAATCCACGCACACTAAGTTCGGGACGTTTGAATGATTGCATCCACAAGTGCAAATCGCGGGCAGCTTCGTAGATTTTCAGTCCCCATCGCGAGTGTTTCTCATCCGGAATGTAGCTCCATAAAGAGCAGACGGCCACAATGCCCGGGCGTTCGAGGGTGTTTACCATCATTTCTACGTATTTCGGAGGGTACATAGTGTCGGAGTCAATATTGATATGATATTTACCTCGGGCATGGTTCAGTCCGCAAAGGCGGGCGAATCCGCAACTATGTTGGGTTTCTGTATAATAAGGTACACCGCATTGCCGGAATATCTCCGCCGTGCTGTCTTTCGATTCGTTGTCTACCCCGATAATTTCTACAGGATATTTGCATTCCATCTCGCTCAAAGACCACAGGCAGGCAAGCAGATGTTTCTCTTCGTTGTAGCCGATAATTGAAACGGTGACAAGCGGTTCATCACTTTGCAGCTTTGCAATATTCTGCCGCACTTCTTCAATGGCAGATGCGGGTGCTTCTGCAAACGGTTTTTCATAAACTTGTAAATACTTACTATACCAAATCATCTTTATAAAGGATTAAATTAAGTATTAAGTATCAAGTATTAGCCATGTGGGATAAATGTACTAGCAGCCACGCTTAATACTTGATACTTAATACTTAATACTTAAATTTGTTTCAAATAATTTTTTCCATTCTCGGGCAATATGTTCAATTTTAAAACGCTCTACGTCGGTGCGGGCTTGTATTCCCATCTTCCGGCGGACGTCTTCATGTTCTATCAGGTAGCAGATTTTGTCTGCCAGTCCTTCTATATCTCCATTTTCCACAAGCAGACCGTCTTTGCCATCGGTGATGATGTCTTTCGGGCCGCAGGGACACGTGAACGATACGGGTGGTACTCCACACGCCATTGCTTCGATGATCACCATGCCGAATCCTTCGAAACGTGAGGACAGAACAAAGATGGAACTTTCACAATATTTCTCAACAATATTCTGCACGTTATGTTCCAGGATACAGTTGGAGGTGATTCCGAGTTCGTCAATCTGCCGCTGGAGTTGCTCTCTCATGCCATCGCCGTAGATTCGTAATACCCAGTCCGGATGTTTCTTGCTGACGATGCTCCATGCGGGGATAAGTCGGTCAAATCCTTTCTGCGGCACATATCTGCCTACTGCGATTACTTGTTTCCGTAATCCGTCGGACTGACGTTCGGGGAAGAAAGGAAGCGGATTATAGATTACTTTTACATTATCGAGTTCCGTCCATTCAGCGGCATCTTCGTGGCTAAGCACAATGAAATTCCGCAGTTGTTTCAATTGGCGGATGAGTTGGTGCCGCCAGTATTTCTTACCTAATTTTTTGAGGAATCCCGGTAGACGGTTGTTGTTGAAATCCCGATAGTTGGATTTGTTAAAATGTATCTCTCCCAACTTGACACTGCCGTCTTTCATTTGGTTGATGAAGTTGATGTCGCGGCGGAGAAGGGAGATTGTGATGTCCGGACGGATTTTACATAGACATTCGTTCAGCCTTTTCTTGAATAGCCGTTGCTTGGTGCTGTATTCAAGAATCCGTGCGAATAACGGGCGTCCGTATAATGCGTCGTAGTTGATGTCGAGTTGGTGTATGGTGATTGATGGGTGCAGTTTATAATATGGCTCCTTGTCTTTTCCGTCGGTAAGGATGATATGTATCTCGTAGCCGAAGTGCTCCGTAAAATAGTTCGCCTTTAGTGTGAGAACCCGCTCCATACCGCTGGGGTAATAGAGAGAGGGGATACAGTAGGCTATTTTTATCTTTTTATCCATCAGATATTGTTTGTTTTTTCAGATATATCTATGTGAAATCAGATTTCGGTTTCATGAATGACTTTTCTCATTTGTGCTGTCCATGACAGTGCTCTGACCGTTTCGCGTATCTCCGGTGGAGACATTTGTTGAGAGCGTTGGAAGTTTATCAGTCCGCAAATGTCGATGGGCGATTCATCCGGTGGCACTTTCCATACATAAGGCATCCGGTCGAAATCTTCGTCCGTTTCCGAGTAGGTGAACGAAAGCCCTCGTGCGGCATATTCACGGTTTTTTAGTGTTTTGATGTAGGTGATTCCGCTCCGGTGACGTCCCAGGCTGCCTATGGCAAAATCTGCTTTTTCAAATTGTTCGTCCAGTTTGTCACTGTGTAGGGGGCCGTGCAGGATGACGTACGGTTCCAGATGGTTGTCGCGGATGGCAGGCAGTATTTCTTCCTGTTCGCGTATGCCGGACAGGGGACCTACGATGTGGAAATAAACTTTGTATTCCGGATTTGTACGGTAGTATTCGGCTAGTCCGTGTATCAACCGGTCGAATCCGTGCCAGTAGTGCACTTCGGCCACTCCAATCAGATGAAGTTCGCGTGAGGTGTCGTTCATCGTTCGTTTGATAGGGATTGCTTCGAAGTCTATTCCGTTGGAGATCCGTATCGTTTTTCCTCCAAAAATATGTTCGGCGTTGGAGAAGGTGACGATACCGTCCAGCTCTTTGGCTAGCCGGTGGCGGAAACAGCGGTCGATGGCGAGATTGAATTTCATCGACCATGCCACATATTCCTGATCGTAAGGATAGGTAGGTATTTCCATTACCACTTTCGCTCCCATCCGTTTCAATTTTCTGACTAGTTGCAGGGTGAACGGGCTTGCGTTGTGAAAGGAACGCATATATATAAATTCTATTTTCTCGCGGCGTACATATTCAGTGATGGGGGAGTAGTAGACACGTTTCCATATCTTTGCAGTGAATCCGGTTCCGAAATCGGCAATGACTTCGTCGTCTATTATCCATCGGCGCTCACCGTTGGGAGTGGTTTGATAGTAACAGGTACGCACGTCCAATCCGCACTCTTTGAGGGCTTTTACCTGATAATGTATTTTTTTACTTATTCCATTCGCTTTATCAAAGCCGTGGAACATAAGAAATAAGGCTTTCATTCTTTGTTGTTGTCTCAAATCTATAATTGCTTATTTTGTTTTTTTATATACTTGCCAGCTATTTTTTTCACTTTTCCTATGATGTCATATTCATGTGTAGCCTGTATATATCCTCCAAAGATAATAAAACTAATGATACTTTTGGTAATAATTGTCACGAAAATGTTCATTCCTTCCGTTGTATACTGCACAGGCAGGAGGCACGCTGTCATTAACCCGCTGACTGCCAGCGGGGAAAGGAGTTGACGGACGAACGTCCATACCTTTCTCCGGAACGTTACGTGATACATCTGCCAGTAGCATTGCACGAAGTTGACGGTAAATGTCAATACGATACAGGTTGCCACTGCGGTGAGCGTGCCGAAATAGAAGATACCAATCAGCATTCCCGCCACGTTGAGGGTGGATGAGAATACGCCGCAGATGAACAGGCTCCGGGTGTCTCCGGCAGCCTGAAAAATGGAGCCGGAAGAGGAGAGTATAATTTGCACGCCTACCGAGAGGGAGAGTATGCGGAATACGGGTACGGAGGGCAGCCATTGGTTGCCGAATATAATCAGTGTCACTTCTTGTGCTGTAAAGAAAAGCAATACGCTCATGGGTAACCCTATGAAAGAGAGTATGCGGACAATGCGTTCATAGGAGGACGCCAGTTTTGCTTTGTCATCTTGGAAATCGCTGAAGATGGGGTGCATCACCGGAGTGATGACTTGTGTGATGTTTTGCAAGGGAAGCATCATGAGCCGGTAAGATTTTTCATAATATCCCAAGTCGGACATGCTCATGTGTTTTCCTATCAGCAGTTTGTCCAGATTACGACTGAAATAGTTGATGACGTTGAACAGGAATTGATAGGCCGAATATGAAAAGATCTTGCGGAGTGCTGTCAATCCCCATGTGAAGCGCAATCGTTGCGGATAGCGCTGGTAGGAAATGACAAATATCAGTATGCTGGAGATGATCGGGGTGATAATCAGTGCGTAGAGTCCTGCTCCGCAGAGGGCTGCCGTAACCGCTCCCGCACCTCCGGCTATCTGGATAGTGAAACTGCGGACAGCGATGTATTTGAATTCTTTGTTGCGATAGAACATGGCTCCGGGCACGATGGTGGCGGAGGCAAAGAAGAGGTTGACGGACAGAAGTTGGCACAGGATGCGCAAGATCTGGCTGTCGTAGTAGTCGGCAATCAGCCATGAGGCGGCGAAGAAAAGCAGGCTGATAGCAATTCCTGTCCATACGGTGAATGAAAAAATATCCGACAGTTCTTCTTTTGTCAGCGCTTTGTGCTGTATGATGGCCGGGGAGATTCCCATATCGGTGAACAGGTTGAAAAATGCGATGATTACGGTGGCGATAGCTACGATTCCGAAGTCGTCCGGGGAAAGCAGGCGTGCCAATATTCCGGCTACTACGAGGGAGATGATGATGCCGCTGTATTTGGCTAGTGCCGTGTAGAATACGCCCGAAAATAGTTGACGTTTGATGTTGTTAGCCATTGATTACATCTTTATAGGTTTGTGCATATTCCTTTCCTATTTTCCGGATGTTCATATTTTCCAATGCGTATGCATAGTTTTTTTCTCCTTGTCCCCATGCGGACAGTTGACGTGCTCTTTCAAGTGCCTCCAGAATGTCGGATCTGTCGTCCGGATGGAACGTCGGATTTCCGGTTGCGGATAGTATTTCTCCGATGTTTCCTGTTGTCGGGCCTACTACTACTTTGTGGAAGAGGAAACCTAGGGGGACATTTCCGGAGTTCAGAATATCTTTCCTTTGTATGAATATTACGTCTGAAGCAGCGATGTAATAGGGCAGGTCGCAGTTGTCTATCAATTCGTCATTGGCTCCGGCATGAAACTTCAGAAGGCGGTTGAGCAATGGCATGGCGAGATAGTAACCCAAGCGCGAAGCCCAGCGCTTGAAAAGATTCCATCCGTATTCGTTGCGTCTGGAGAAGGGGTAGAGGCGGGGAGCCAACAGTAGCTTGTTCTTTTCATTCCATTTGCAGAAAGCACTGGCTACCATGCGGATTTCTTCGCGGTTGCGGAATTTTCCGAAGGCGGTGACGATGAATGCTTCTTGTGGCAGGTTCAGATATTGACGTGCGCGCTCTATGCTGATATCTTCTTTGTAGGTGTATTGGTAGATGTGGTGCGGGATGACAACATTCCGGCTGCCGGGATGTTTTTCAATGAATTCCGTCAGGCTGTAATGTCCCATGTGTACCACGATATCGCTTTCCGACTCGATGATGTCGTAGGCTCGGCTGATGACTTCATTGGCGTAGTGGGGGCGGATATTATGTCGTGTGTATACGAAATGGGCTCCCCGTGAGCGGAAGAAAGCGATGCGTTCTTTCAGGCGGCGGATGACGTCGTGGTCTTCGCATATCCAGCCCACTACCTCCTCCGGCCATTGGAAATGGATGATGTCATAAGTGGTGTCCGATTCCCAGAATTCTTTTTGGGAGCATCTCACATCAATTCCAGCCATTCTGATAGCATCGCATAAGATAGGAACAAATAGATTGTCGGTTTCTCCGTTTTCTCTGAAAACGATCAGTGCTTTTATTGATTGGCTGTCTGTTTCGCTATCATTCATTTTTTAGGTTTTAAAGACTTTTATTACATTGCAAATGTAATAAAACTTATGATAAGTTTCTTCTTTTCTGTGTTTTAATTGCAGTTTAAGTTGCTATTTGAGGAAATCTGAAACAGGTCTAATGTTTTTATAAGCCGTTTTTCTTCTTGGGTATAAGGAATGTGGTGACTTTCAATATATTGCTTGAGGAAGAGACAAGCATGTATGAAAATGGCTGCTTTCATATAGCTGGTGAAATTTATGTAACGGTAGTAGGAGGCTTCACTGATGTTGATATGCACGCAGAGCTCTACTGTGGCTAGCTGTGACGTTTTCAGGAGCTCTTTTATCAGCATTACTCTGTTCTGGTAATGCTCGTTCACTATTTTATTTTCTTCTATTTCTTCCAACGTTTGGTTGCGTTTTGTGTCCATATTGTTTGGGATTATTAATAATTTTTGGCAAAGGTCGGATAAAAAATATATAATCCCCCTCTCATTTTTGCGATAGCTGGAATAAAATACATTTTGCACCTTTGCGCCCCGGAAGTATTAAATGTGGAATAATAAATGATAAATGAAAATGAAGAAAGATCAGTATTTCAATTTGGAGGTAAATTTGTTGAATGACGACAATATTGCCTGTATGATGACGGAAATGAATGCCGCGGAAGCACTCGGAATTTACGTGATGTTGCTGTTGCATCTGCGCACTAAAGATACTTATGAGGCGTCGTGCAAACCGGTTTTACTGAAGGCCATGGCCCGGCGGTATGATGTGGATGAAGTTGCGGTGGAGCGGGTACTTCGCGAATTCGATCTCTTCGAACTGGATGAGGAACGACAGATGTTTCGTTCTTCCTACTTGGATAGGGTGATGAAAAGCTTGGAAGAGAAGCGGAAAATGGACATCGAAAACGGTAAAAAAGGAGGGCGTCCGAAAAAGGTGGCAAAAAGTGCTGAAACGCCCGTCAGTAAAGGGAGAAAACCCACTGAAAACCAGAAGAGGAGAGAAGAGGAAAGTAAAGAGGAGGAGAGTAAAGGAAGTGTTTCTGTTGTAAACAATAATAGGAGTAATATAGAAACACCGTCTCTTGTGAGCCGTTTGGCGGATGAAGGCAATCATGGCCCGTTACAACCCGTGTTGCCTTGGGAAAAGTTGGTGGACCAACTTTCTACTTTCCAGTCATATATGGAATTGGCCGGGCAACATTCCGGTTTGGGAAAGCTTTTTGTAGACCATCAAAAACTTATTTTGGAAATCTTCAAAAAACATATCCGCCTTTATGACAAAGGAGCGGGACTGCTTTTCCCGGAGGACGTGAAACGGTATTTTTCAAATTATATCGCGGCCGGTTCCGTTACTTGTCGCACGTTGAGGGAAACCTTGCTGAAAGAGCTTGAGAATACGGTCGACAAGGATGTAAACCGCTTTGAAAGCGTCGTCGACGGGCGGCGAACGTATCTGGGACATCTTATTCCGGTTGATGCGCCGCCACGTCCCGATGCATCAGCTGTGTGGGATGATGTGAAGAAAAGATGGGCGCATTAATCCGGCAGATGACTGGCTTCGTCCGGCAGGTTGCCGATGTTCGTCTGGTAGGTAACGGAAGTTCGTCCGGCAGGTGGCAGACACTCGTCCGGCAGGTAAGTCCTCTGTGTGTGAATGATTATTTTAAACTATTTTTTTATTAGAAAAAAGGAAAAAAATATGAGAAATTTTGCCAACTATGATGTCGACATCCACGGTAAATCGAGTGGAGTCCTCAAGACGATTTGTAAAAAATGTCTTCCTACCCGCAAGAATAAGCGCGACCGTTCGCTACGTGTCAACGTCGACACGGGCCACTGTCACTGTTATCATTGTGGCGCTGATTTTTATGTTCCCGATGATGTGGAAGAGCGCAAGAATGCCGAACGTGTGGCAGCCCGCAAGCGTCGTGCGGCAGCCATTCCGCAGCATTTTCAGCGTCCTGTGTTTGATGCCTCGAAAACCACACTTTCCGAAGACACGGAGCGTTGGCTGGTGGAGACGCGTTGCATCCCGCAGTCCGTCATAGCCGCCCTACGCATCACCGAGCAGGAAGAATTTATGCCGCAATCCGGCAAAAAGGAACGTTGCATCTGCTTCAACTATTTTGAAGGGGAACAACTGATAAACACCAAATTTCGCGCTCTCCCGAAACTTTTCAAAATGGTGCAGGGTGCCGAACTGATTCCCTACAACATCGACTCCATCCTGGGGCAAACCTCCTGCATCATCCACGAGGGGGAACTGGATGCTGCTTCTTCCATCGCCGCCGGATTCAAAAGCGCCATCTCCGTGCCGGCCGGAGCCAATTCGAACCTCTCCTGGATCGACCGTTTTATGGAGACGCACTTCGAGGATCTGGAAGAAATCATCATTGCCGTTGATGCCGATTCTGCCGGAATCCGGTTGCGCAATGAACTCATCAACCGGCTGGGAGCTGAACGCTGCCGGGTGGTGACTTACGGTCCAGAGTGTAAAGATGCCAACGAGCATCTCTGCAAATATGGTATCGCCAGTCTCCGTATCGCCATCGAACAGGCAGCAGAAGTTCCGCTCGAAGGTATCTTCACCGCTGCCGACTTGCATGACGATCTGCGGGCTCTTTTCGACAACGGCTTCGGTCCCGGAGCGGAAACGGGATGGGAGGAGATGGATAAGATCTGCACGTATGAACGTGGGCGAAGTGTCTACGTCACCGGAGTTCCCGGTGCAGGAAAATCCGAGTGGGTGGACGAATTGGTGTTGCGTCTCTGCCTGCGGCATCAATGGAAAATCGGGTTCTTTAGCCCGGAAAATACTCCTATCGTCTATCATCTCCGCAAACTGATTGAGAAACTCACCGGACACCGTTTTCAAAACGGCTGTGGCATGACGGAGGGACTCCTTGCGAACTCGGAAGATTTTCTGACTGAAAACGTCTCTCATATCTCTCTGAAAGGTAATGTTTCTCCGGATCGTGTACTGGCCAAGGCTCATGAACTCGTTGTCCGCCGCGGCTGCCGCATTATTGTCTTCGACCCGCTCAACCGTTTCGACCACAACCCGCAACCTGGACAGACGGAAACGCAATATATTTCCAACCTGTTGAATAAATTTACAGAATTTGCCGTGCAACATAATTGTCTGCTCGTGGTTGTAGTCCATCCTCGTAAAATGAACCGTAATCCTGTCACGGGCATTACCCCTCGTGTGGAAATGTACGACATCAACGGCTCTGCCGATTTCTATAACAAAGCGGATTACGGTATCATTGTGGAACGTGACAAGGAGGTTGGTGTCACACGCGTATACGTGGACAAGGTGAAATTCAAGCATCTTGGTGTCGGTGGAATGGCATCCTTTGTCTACGATCCCGTAAGCGGACGATACCTGCCTTGTGAAGAATCTCACGACCCTTCTCTCTCCGCTGACCAGCGTGTCCGAAATACAATGTTCGACAACTCCTGCTGGCTACCTGAAAAAGAGCTGTTTAAAAGTATTAGGTATTAAGTAGCAAGTATTAAGTATTATGATGTTATCCATTGTTGCGATGCGTTTACCATACTTGATACCTAATACTTAATACTTCAATTAGGGTTCTTGGAGTACTTCGACGATGAGTCTTACTTGTGCGGGAGTGTAGTATCTGCTACGTGGATTCATGCCGGTGGCCAGGAGTCGTTCTTTTAGTCCGGGTGCAGCTTCAATCCATTCGTTGAATCGGTCTACTGCGCTTTGTTGCAGGATATTGGGGAGGTACAACAGGGCGAGCTCGCCTTTCCCATAGGTGCGGTATTGGAATGTTTTTTCTTCTTCTTGTTCGGGGAGAATCTTGTTTTTTGTTTTCATTTATAGTTGTGCCTTTAGATTGTTATATTTGAAGTAAAGTTACTCATTTTTAGTGGAATAGGCAAATTTTGAGAGCGGATGTTCGGGCGTATTCATAAAAGAATTGATACTAATAGAATACCGATTCTTGAAATTTATCGTATCTTTGTTTACGTTTCACGTTAAAAGCATAGAAAAAGGATGGAAGGAATATTCAGGCGTTATCCGATAGGGATACAGAGTTTCGAGAGACTACGCAATGATAATTGTGTGTATATTGATAAGACAGAGTTGATTTATCGTTTGGTAAATACACATACGACTTATTTTCTTAGCCGTCCCCGACGCTTTGGAAAGAGTCTGTTAGTTTCCACTCTTGAAGCCTATTTCTCTGGTAAAAAAGACCTGTTCAAGGGGCTGATGATGGAACAGTTGGAGAAAGACTGGACGGTTTATCCCGTGTTGCATATTGATTTCAGTATCAGTAAGTATATGAATGCGGGGATGCTGCGCTCCGCTATCAACAATCGCTTGGTGGAATGGGAACGAATTTACGGATGTGACACGAGCGAAGACACTTTCAGTCTCCGTCTGAAAGGTATTATCAAACGTGCTTACGAGCAGAGCGGGCGTCAGGTTGTGTTACTTGTAGACGAATATGATTCTCCTATGTTGGATAGCAACAACAATGAGGAGTTGCAAGCTGAAATACGTGGCATCATGCGCGACTTTTTCAGTCCGTTGAAAGCGCAGGGAGAATATCTTCGTTTTCTTTTTCTGACCGGTATCAGTAAATTTAGTCAGATGAGCATCTTTAGTGAATTGAACAATCTTCAGAACATAAGTATGCAAGATGCTTATAGTGCCATTTGCGGTATAACGGAAAATGAATTGCGTACACAGTTGGAAGAAGATATAAGAAGGATGGCCGAAGCGAACGGTGAAACGTATGATGAAGCGTGTATACATTTGAAACAACAGTATGATGGGTATCATTTCAGTAAGAAATGTGAGGATGTGTACAATCCGTTTAGTTTGTTTAATGCATTTGCGCAGAAAAGTTATGAGAATTTCTGGTTCTCTACCGGTACTCCCACTTTCCTGATAGACATCTTGCAGCAAAGCAATTTCGATATTCGTCAACTGGATGGCGTTTCGGCTACTGCCGAGCAGTTTGATGCACCTACCAATGTCATTACAGACCCGCTTCCGGTACTTTACCAAAGCGGTTATCTCACTATCAAAGAGTATGACCGGGATTTTCAGATCTATACGTTGGCTTATCCTAACAAAGAAGTTCGGAAAGGCTTTATCGAATCATTAATGCCGGCTTATGTGCATTTGCCTGCTCGCGAGAATACATTTTATGTAGTATCGTTTATCAAAGACTTACGGGTCGGCAATCTGGATCAATGTATGGAGCGGATCAAATCATTTTTCGCCTCTATCCCCAATGATATGAATAATAAGGAGGAGAAACACTATCAGACCATCTTCTACCTCCTGTTCCGGTTGATGGGGCAATATGTGGATGCAGAAGTGAAGAGCGCTGTTGGCAGGGCTGATGTTGTGATAAAGATGCAGGAGGCTATCTATGTATTCGAATTCAAAGTAGACGGTACTCCTGAAGAAGCGTTGGCACAGATCAATAGTAAGCAGTATGCGATTCCTTATCAGGCAGATCATCGGAAAGTTATCAAAGTGGGAGTTAATTTCGACAGTAGTATGCGAACTATTGGAGAATGGATCATTGAAAACTAGGGAATGATCTTACATATTCCTACATATTTCCACATATTCCGGTATAATTCGGTATAATCCGTTTTAATCCGGCATAATCCGGTGTAGTCCGGCGCAATCCGGCAAGTCGTCAACGTGTTGTCGTATCTTTGTTTCATCAACAGAAAGGGAGAATGTACTTCTTTTCGTAGAAACAATTTTTAAATATGGCAACAGTTACAGTTGTGCGCTATAAGCGCAGAAAACGGCTCGGTGATGATAAATCACCGATGATGTATCTTCTCAAGCCCAAGGCTGGGGAGTCGAAAATCTATTCAATTGATTCACTGGCACAGGAAATCGAGTCTATCGGGTCGCTTTCGGTGGAAGACGTGTCGCATGTGATGAAATCCTTTGTCCGTGCGATGAAAAAAGTGCTTGTGGCAGGGAATAAGGTGAAAGTGGATGGACTGGGTATTTTTTATACCACGCTGACCTGTCCGGGTGTGGAACAGGAAAAGGATTGTACGGTGAAAAATATCACTCGCATCAATCTCCGTTTCAAAGTCGACAACTCATTGCGTCTTGCCAATGACAGCACGGCAACTACTCGTGGCGGGGATAATAACATGATGTTCGAATTGTATACGGAGAAGAAGTCCGTTGCCGGAGGAAACGGTGGTGACGGCTCCGATGATGATGGTAAAGGCGATGGGGGAGAACCCGGTGGTGGTAGCGGTGGAGGAGAAGCTCCGGATCCGGCAGCATAAACCGCTTTGATTGACTCTGTTCTTAATTTATTAATTTATCATCTCAATCTATTAAAATGTTAGATAAAATTATCGAAATCATCATGACGATTCTGCCTTTCCTGGGCAGTAGCCGCAAGAAGCGCCAGATGATGGCGCAAGAAGTGAAAGAGTTCAGTGAACTAGTGAAAGACCAGTATACTTTTCTGATGCAGCAGTTGGAGAAAGTGTTGAAGGATTATTTCGACCTTAGTTCGAAAGTGAAAGAGATGCACGCGGAGATTTTCTCGTTGAGAGGACAGCTGACGCAAGCTGCGGCTCTGCAGTGTAGTAGCAAGGAATGTGTGCAACGAGTACAGATGGTCACTGAAACGGAGGGATGAATTTATGCGAACCATCAACTTGATTGTGATCCACTGTTCCGCCACAAGGGCGGACAGGGATTTTACGGAAGATGATTTGGAAGTGTGCCACCGTCGGCGTGGTTTCAACGGGACGGGGTATCATTTTTATATCCGTAAAAATGGAGATATAAAGACCACCCGTGAGATTGAACGAATCGGTGCGCACGCAAAAGGACACAACCAGAACAGTATTGGCATTTGTTATGAGGGCGGACTTGACTGCCACGGTCATCCCGCCGATACCCGTACCGAATGGCAAGTTCATTCAATGCACGTACTGATTCTTACGCTCTTACGCGATTATCCCGGCTGCCGGGTGTGCGGACATCGGGATTTGAGCCCCGATCTGAATGGAAACGGAGAGATTGAACCCGAAGAGTGGATTAAAGCGTGTCCGTGCTTCGAAGTGAAAAAAGAATGGAACTGATCACTGAAGAATGTCATAATAGACTTCTGTGACTTGCTGTGATACGCGTCGGCTGTCGAAACGTTCCTGAATGACAGCCATAGCTGCGTTTCCATAACTTTCTATCCATTCCGGATAATGGAGATATGTCAAATAACATTCCGCCAACTCCTCCGGTTGACCGAAATCTGCAATCAATCCGCTTTCCTGATGTGTGATTACTTCTCTGGTACCGTCTGTAGGGGTCACTACCAATGCTTTTTTCATAGCCATCGCTTCGAGCAACGCAATGGAAAGCCCTTCCCATAAACTTGGTAGACAGAAAACATTGATAGCGTGCAATACATCCGGCACATCATTACGAAATGGTGAGGTCCGGATGTATTCTTCTATTCCGTTTTGCCGGATTGCTTCCTTGGTCTCTTCTTCCATATCGCCTTCTCCTACCAGCAGTGCTTTGATTCTGGCATCTTTCTGGTGAGCGATAGCAATACTTTTTACGAAATCCAACGGAGCTTTCTGGAGAGTGATCCTGCTGACGAAGCCTATCACGAAATCATCTTCTGTAAATCCGAATTCCTTACGCAGGTCTTTGCGGTTTCCATCCGGATTGAATCGTTTCAGGTTGATACCATTTTCTATCACGAGTGCATTCTTCAGTCCGAAAGTTTCTTGGCCGGTAATCCAGTTGCTTTCGGATACACAGATGACTTTTCGGCTTAATTTACAGATAATTTTCTCACTCCATGCCCGGAGACTTTTGATTAGAAACGACTGGTCTTGATGAAAGCTCCATCCATGCACGGTGTATACCATCGGAATATGTAGCTTCCGGGCAATGAACGCTACATTGGAGGCCGCACGACTTCCGTGGGCGTGAATGAGTTGTATGTTTTCATCAAGTATCAACTTCTTGATTTGTTTTGTGATACGTATGTCAAAAGGATGCGCAGTGTTAATGACGTAACATCTGACACCTCTTCGGGTGAGCTCGTCAATCATTTGTCCGCCTGTGAACGCTAGTACGATGGGATTGACGCGTTCGTCAAACCCTGCTATGAGGTCGAGCAGATGAGATTCTCCGCCACCCACTTGGCCTTGTCTGATTACTTCCAATACATTAATGGTCATGTTCGGTATGTATAAATTGTTTGTTGACTCCTTTCAGTTTAAACAGATTACTCACAATGCCTGCCAGCAATGAGGGCAATTGAAGGATGCCTTGTAGCAGTCGCTTATTGAGCATACGCTTTGGAATTGCCGTAAATAATGCCAGAAAGAGGGAAAAGGACAATATCCACCATTTGATACTCATGTGCGGATGGACAATTGTGAATATGATTGTGAAGAAAAATGTGCAGAAAATCAGTACGATACGTGGTAGGAGTGTCCATTGGAATACCTTGTCACAGTAGTTGATATTACCGCGAAGCAGTTCTCCGGGAAAAGAGGGGAGTGCCCGGCTCAACGAATCGAACTGGGCAGCGATCCAACGTTTGCGCTGGTTTTTGATCACTTCTTTCTTTTGCGTTTTTTCATCTTTCACGTGGACGTGTTCCAGATATTCGATATGGATGCGCTGTTTAAGTAGCAGCGATTCCAGTTCTTTGTCTTCTCCTGCTGTCTCTAGTTGGGGAACATGCTGACGGAACCACTGTGCTTCCAATGCCATGCCGGAGCCAATAAGGGCGGAAGAAAATCCGAGAGCAATATGCCCGCTACGAAATATTGAGTTGTTGATTTCTTCGCTGGCGGCATCAAGAACGGCGACATCTGTATTCATATTTTTGGCGGTGCGATGTGCCTGAATAGCTTTTTCGCCTGCTTGAAAGGCACGATTGATTTCAGACAAAAAATCTGGGTCTGTTGTGTTGTCGGCATCCATGATGACGATCATGTCATAAGGAGTGTCAGCTGTAGCTTTCATGGCGAGATTCATGGCTTTTGCCTTGGAGCTGTCAGTATAGTCGGCTGTCAGCAGGCGGATCGGAAGTTGGCGTAAGGCTTCATTGGTGCTTTCTTGCATCTGGTCTGAAATCACGATGATGTCGTAGAATTCTGCCGGATAATCTTGCTGTAAAAAAGATTGGATAGTCGGCAGAATGACTTTATCTTCTTTATAAGCTGGGAATAGTACGGCGAATTTATTGTGTTTGGGAGTATTGGGATAGTTACGACGACGGTAGAATTTGGATGCCAAGGCAAACAAAAGCAAATAACCTATATTGATAGCCAATATTGTGTATAGTATAATTTCTGCGATGTACAGTATAGTTGTCATATTTGTTCTTTTTTATGGGGAATACGAATAAATGCTGATATGCCTTTCAGTGTGGCGGTTAGAAGTTCAGGATGACCTTTTAACAGAAAGCTTATTCCATTTTTTCCGGCTGCCACAGTCATTTGATAGGCTATAGAGAGAAAGCGTCTGCTTCCGTCAAGGTTTCGCCATGCATAGAGCAAACGGTTGCGTGTCAGGTAGTAGGTGCGGAGCGCACTCAATTGCCCTGTGCTCTGGCTTTCTTTGTGAAAAACCGTGCAACGGGGTTCATACCATAACTCGTAGCCGACACGTGTTATGTGAGTGCACCAGTCGAGCTCTTCATAATATAGAAAGAATATCTCCGGCATCATTCCGGCTTTCTCTATCACTTCACGCTTCACCATCATAGCTGCTCCATGCAAATAGGGAGTAGTATGCGGGGTGTCGAATCTTCCGTCGTCCGGACATCCGAATCCAATTCCTTCATTACGAAGAGTAATAGAGCTAAGCGGAGTATATCCTGCGAATTGTATGTTTTGGGGTGGAAAGGCAAAGCGTATTTTCGGCGATACGCCTCCGATTTCCGGACGGCTTTCCAGTCGCTCTATCAGGCAAGTGATGTTGTCTGATTCAATATAGGTGTCATTGTTTATCAAGAAAAAATATTTGCCTTTTGCTACACGGAGTCCGATATTGTTTCCGCCCGAAAAACCTTTGTTTACATCGCTGCGAATGGTGATTACCGTAGGGTATAACGCACGTATCTTCTCTGCTTCGTTTTCGCGTGAAGCATTGTCTACCACTATGATTTCATAACTTATGGAATGAATCTTGTCCAGAAGTGACTCGATTAGCTTACAGGTGTCTTTAAAACCGTTGTAGCAAATGGTGATGAATGAAATTGTAGGGCTTTCCATATCTTTTACTGTCCTAATAAAGTTGCTATTGTTTTTCCATAACGTTTGTTGTTCTTTATGTATATGATACCTTTATATATATAGAAAGGTATATATATTTGAAAAACAGTACTGATAATAGCCCATAATTTCCAGTCCAATGCATATTTTTTCATCAGAAATGATTGGATAATAACTAACGGATACCATGAAAATAAGTAAATAGCGTATGAACTGTTGGAAAGATGGTCAAGAAACTTCAGATTGTATTTTATGTATAGTGAACTTAGTGAGAAACTGAACGCTATTCCGATAAAAGCATATACTATTCCTATGAATGGTGTATCCCAGACTATGAAATAGATTAATGCAGAGTAGATTATTAAAAGTCCGCTTGCTGTGTATATATTTGCGAGTTTTGCTTTGTCGCTAATCATTGAATTATATTGGGCATATATACATCCGGTGATGAAAAATATCAAATAGCTAGCCACTCCACCTAGATTTAAAAATTCAATATGTTTGAGAGGGTTGAATTCGTATAATAAAATGAGCAGAGGAAGGCAGACTAAAAAGGTATATTTAAACTTTAGTTTCTTGTTTGCTTTGTATAGTATTATTGTGATGATACTAACAATAAATAAAGTAGGGAGAAACCAGAAGAATTTGATAACGTTGTCCATAGGATACAATAGCATGTGAATGTATGAATGGATGGAGAAATCTATAGGGCGTAGAGCGTGTGCACTTAATAGTACTTTGGGGATATAAGTAATGGAACTAATAATGAAATAGGGAACAAGGAGCCGGATCGCTCTTTTGACTATGTATCCTTGTTTGCCCAATAAACTTATATCTGATATTTCTTGCTGTTTATGCATAGTTGCATAATTTAATAAATAGCCTGATATGAACATGAATAATGGCATGATGTGAAAACTATATATCCATTTATGACCATAATAGGACTCTACGGCTGTAAAAGAATGTCCTATACATACCATGATGATAGCAAAAGTATTTAAGACTAATATCTGTTGGTTCTTTTTCATAACTTCTTGTTTTCTAGTACCATTCTTTTTTCTATATGCGGAGCTGCAAAACAGAGTGCAAATCCTATATAAATGGGGAGTTGGTTAGGGTATTGCATGACATCACTTACGTAAGCGGCAATGAAGAACCCGGCATTCATACACACCCAGGCTGCTACTAATCCCCGCAGACTCTTGTCGCGTATTTTAAACATCAATATCCACGAACACCAGACAAAAAGAATTCCATGAATGGCAAGGTAAAGAAGCAGCCCGACAATTCCTGTCTCTACCCACACGCTGACCAACCATGAGTCGGGAGGGTAGGGCATCTGTTCTTTTGAATTGAAATTACCCGCTTTTGACAGTCCGATTCCATAACCAAACGGCTTTTTCGACATCAGTTCTTTTATTAATATCCGGTTTTCCACACGCACCATATAGGATGCATCTTCAGTGGGATGGAAAGAGGAACGCATTTTACGGATATACTGATTCCCATTTCCGGCATTTGTATAATAAAAGAAACAGAAAATGGCTATTGATGCAATAACACCTGCCAGTAATGCTTTCCAGTTTTTAGCGATGATAGTTACCATCAACAAACCGCCCATGATGACTCCCATTGCTGTTCTTGTTCCGGATATTCCCATCCCATAAAGCGCGCAGATAGCGATGAAGAAAAAATAAACGCGTTTCCATTTCGATCCTGCATAAAAAGAGGAGAT
Source organism: Bacteroides sp. LFL-34 (assembly GCF_027257075.1). Classification (NCBI taxonomy): domain Bacteria; kingdom Pseudomonadati; phylum Bacteroidota; class Bacteroidia; order Bacteroidales; family Bacteroidaceae; genus Bacteroides; species Bacteroides sp. LFL-34. The sequence goes on from NZ_JAPQKZ010000002.1 coordinate 150,542, forward strand.
GGCAAATACGACTGCCGACAGCGCAGCATGCACCCCGTAATTAGCGGCATCGGAGAAACATGAGAAATAACGTATGCCGGACCAGATGAGATGCGTACGCCATCCTCCCAATGCATACAGAAAGTGAAGGTCTTTTTCGCTGAAACCGTGGTTTTTTTGCCAATAACCTTTTATGGTAAATATGAGAACAAATATGGACCATACTATTAATAATAACTCAATATCTTTTTTCGTACGGATGACAATAGGAACAATAAAAGCACATATCAAAGGAATCAGCGCATAAGGAGTGAGGCCAATGTTCCATGCTTCCATTACATTATTAGGATTCAAGATTTCGAAGAAATAATAGACTAGCCAGACTGTGCACATATAGGTCATTATGTTTTGTCCGGGTTTCCAGTTTGTTTGCTTGTCATTGGCCAATTGTATCAAACAGATGGTTGTAAACATCAATATGAGTGCCATAGAGGCTAAACCAGTCTTGGTGTTTACAAACATTCCTGATATAATCACCACAAATTGAGCGGCAAATAACAAGTGGAAAGTTATTATTCTATTCGTCATCATCCTCCTCTTCTGCTGATCCTTCTTTGGTTTTCTTTGTTAGGTTGAACCTTATTTTTTCTGTGAGCGACAGTTGGCTAAGACGATAACCGATATTCCGCAGTATGGTGTATGGTGGAAGTTGCCCGGTGAAATCTTCAATTGCTGCCCGGGAAGCATTTGTCAGGCATATACGGAATGGAACGTTTGTTTTATCCAATTGCAGCATGAGCTGTTCGCAAAGTTGCTTGTCAATCGTTTTCCACCCACGGTTTGCGGGAGCTACCAAGATGTTTGCGTTTGCATCATGTAACAAAGCACTGGGGATGTTGCTTTGCGCTAAAGGTGGATAGGCGACGATCAGCACATCTTCTCCCTGCAGGGTATAAAAGTCTGTGATGTTTTTGGCAAGTAAATATTGAGTGGAATCTGTGTTGAAATCCACCCCATAGGTGATAAACCTTGCATTTAACATACGGCTTTGCATATATCCGCAAATCAGATTTCCGACTTCTACTTCTCCGGAATCTTCACAAGTGCTAAATAGGTTGATTATATATACTCCGGGAGATTTTCGCTCGGTGAGGAAACGGAGCAATGAGTTAGTCAACTCTTTCACGGATGACTGGACGTAGGTTTTCGTCATTCCGCCATAGCGGGAGGAAAACATACTGGGAATAGCACCTATCACGTTGAAATCTGTCACACGTTTAGTACGAGCTGCGTCACGCAATGTTTTGTCGAACATTTCTACTAACAGCAAAAAAACAATAATAAGTATGAAACTACCTGCACAGGCAGCCATTATGATTTGCTTTCTGTTTGTTGCTCCCGGAGAAATAGGATAGGTTGGCTCATTCAGAACTTTCAGTGTGGCGGAAGTCATCTCCAGATTTTTCCTTCGTAATAATGCTTCATTATAACTTTGCAGAACGGTCAGGTAGTTACGTTCCGTGAAATTGATGGTTCGCTCTTTTTGTTTGATGGTGGTACCCACGGGGGCATAAAACATATAGCGTTCACTGAGTTCACGGCGTGCATTTTGTACGACCAGCAGTTCGGCTTTCGCTTTTTCATTGGCCAATGTCTGTTCCAGCCATTGTTCTATGATATTCGTTCGCGAAGTTCCTTCTTTCGTATATTTATGTCCTACGTATGAATCCGTTAAATGATTCAAATCTTTTTGTAGCTCGTGCAGTTGCTTCTTTTGACTTTCCAGATTGTCGGTATCTTGTTTCTTGGAGTCGGACATGGCTTCTATTTCAGCAATCTTTCCGGTGACATTGGATACTTGACGTAACTTGTCAATAAATTCCAAATTCTTTAATACTTGTTTGGCATTGCTGTCCATGTGTTTTTCTAATTCCGCAAGCATGGCACTGCTGCTATTGAATGCAAAAAGGGCATCTTGTTCTCTTAATTCAAACTCTTTATTAATAGCTGCTATTTCTTTGGTTTCGTCAAGATAGTTGATTACGCGTTTCTGAACATTGTATTTGGTAAGGTCTTCTTCTTCGTTGCGAAGTTTACCACCGATTCTTCTCAATTCTTCTTCAAAGTATTTGATTACTTTGTCTGTCTCTCCATAACGGATACGGCGATATTCATCAACGAACTCATCCATCAAAATGCTTACGGTATTGTATGCGATACCCGGATCGCTGGAAGCATAGCTAATATCCAGCAAGTCACTTGTCAGACGGCGTTGTACTTTGATGTTTTTCAAAGTGTTGTAACTGTAAAAATGGGGATTGTAGTAAAATAGCCCGTAGACGTAATTGTCTTTGTGAGGGCGCATATACTTTTCCAGATTAGACACTGTCTTATCTTCACTTGTTTTGTCGATCAGTGCCAGTATTTCTTTTCCATGCGGACTGTTCTTTAAGTGATTGTAAGTGTAATTGTAACTGGAAGGGGTGATTCCGTCAACTTCTTTGTTCGGATCTCCTTTGATAAGAACTCTGGCATATAATCTCATGGATACTCTCTTGAGGGTACTCTCGGCCTGCATTATGCTTATCAGGTTATCCATAGAATTTTGTACCATAGCCCAATCTGTGCGCTTGTCACTCTCCAAATTGTATCCCGATGCTACTCCTGTATATAAAGTGGCTTTTACTTCGTATCCTCCAACCATGTGGCGGGTGTAATAAATAACAAATAGTGTGAAAAGTGCGGTACCTACTAGTATCATCCAGAGGTGGCGGAGTAAGGTCCGTATGGTAGAAATGATAAAATCCATATTTTGTGCGTTATTATTTTTGTATAAGGGGGGTACGTGAAATCACTTCGAGTATCATCAGACTCTTTGTCAATTCGAATTTACTTTTTTCGTATGCTTCGCGAGCTTGAGATTGACGTTCCTTGTCTACTGATAGTTCTGACGAATCAATGGTGCCATTGGCAAAATTCTTTTCAGATATTTCATATTGTACGTTGGCAAGTACCCAACCCTCACTTCTCATCTGGAGAACTTTAATTTGTGAAGTAGCCATTGCATACAACTCAATAATATTCTTTTTGATTTCGTCATACTTCACTTCCCGTTCCAGTTCTGCACTTCGCAGCGTGAGTCTTTGCCGACTGACGCGTCCTTTGAGATCGAACAGATCATCTAAGGGGATGCTTAAACCCGCGCCTATCGTGTAACCGTTCTGTGCCTGGGTGGAGTAGGTAAGGTATGGGGCGACTGCCACGTCCGTATAGGTGGACTCATTGCCGAACATTCCGTATTGATAGCTCCCTCGTAAACTGAAGAAACCTAGAAATGCCCATTTTTCTTTTTTGAGTAATTTGCGTTCTATTATCGCCTTCACGTCCGCTACCTCATAGGCGGGACTGTTCTTGGCGTTCTCGAATAAAGCGGATAGTGGGGGGAGAACTATTTTACTATAATCTTCATCACTTAGTTGAGAATAGTCAGACACTTCTTGTGCAACTACACGGGTTGTAGAGACGAATAGAAGTAATAACCCCGAAAAAAAACATATAAATTGCTTCATAAAAAAATCCTATTATTTGCTCTTGCTGTGTTATAGCTTGCGCAAATATAAGGATTAATTTCATTTATGTGCAGTCTTTTATTATCTATTTTACAATCTTTCGTGTAAATTGTGCACAATTTGTCGTGTAAATGGCGTCAAAAGGCTTCTGTCATGTTGAAGTAGAACAAATTCTGCTTGTTCACCATGTCTCTGCCGAAATCAAGGCGTACATTCATACGGGGTTGCACTTCGATACGTAATCCCAATCCGAGGTTGGGAAGCACACCTTCTATCTTGCCCGGAGTGGGTCCCATGAAACCGCATCCTCCCCAGGCTACATATCCTATATGACTTAACATCTTTTTTATCCAAGTGCTTTTGTCCGTATTTATCATCTGGCGGTATTCGGCCATCATGACATGCGAGGACTTGTCGCGAAACTGTCCCATGTAGTAACCGCGAAGATCGAAGGGGGTCCCGCTAAGTACATATTTTGTTAGGGGTACATCTCCGAATGCGTTTTTGCTTTGCACTGTCCAGGCTATCACTTTGCGGCGTCCTACTGTTTTGTATTGGCGGTAATCGATTTCCAAACGGTAAAAGTTATTATCACTGCCGAACGTTTTATTGTACATCATTCCCCGGAAGTCAAGGTAAGTTCCGTTATAAGCATTGGCGGGAATATCGCGTGTGTCATACGTCAATAGGAAGCCGAGTCCCGAACTGAAATTTTTGTATCCGTGCTCCGTACCTCCTGCCGCAATGTACGAGGGCTCATTAACCATCCCGGCAGCCGGTTTAGTTATCTTGTCATAGTTCAAATCGACTTGAGGGCCTGCAAAGAAATTACTTTCTCCCAAACGGAACAAGAACCAGGGGTTTACTTGAATGCCGCTATAACGGTATTCACTGGTATCTTCTCCACGTTCGTAATCTTTATTGGTGGAATATCCGATGCCATAAAAATTCTCGATTGTATTTTTATAAGAGAAGGTTCCGAAGATACGGAAACGGTCGCCTTTAAAGAAGAGCTGTGGTTTCGTCATCAGATTCAAGCCGCCCTTGAACATCAAGGCGATGGCCATTGGCACTACTGAACGCCGTTGAGTGGTATCACTCGGATTCATCCGAAACGTCATCAGTGCGCTACCGCCTACTAACAAACCGAAGTCCGGCGTATAACTGGGACCACCTAATATGTTATAGTGCAAATTCCGATTTGCCACGCGCTGGCGACGCAACTCGCGCTTGGAAAGGGCAGGAATGGTGTCTGACGGGGTGTCTTCAATATCTGTAGGAGTAGTATCACTGATAGAAGTTGTAGACATTTGCAGTTCATCGCTTTTTACTGCCGTACTATCAGCCGTAGCTGACATCATATTGATGGATGGAAGCATCACCAATATTCCTATTATATATTTCTTCATAATTTCTCTGTGAGGAATTCGACTGCAAAGAAAACTCTTTTATTCCGATTAGTTTTGATGTTCTTAGATAATAAATCTAAAAAAGAATCGTATTTTTGCAGAATAAGATGTTTTTCGATATGCTGGTAAATAAAATTGCATGATTTAATCCCATACACCAAAACAAAATTTATCAGTATATCATGATCCGTCAGCCTATTAATTAATTATTTATATCAATGAATAAACAGATTTTATCAATTTTTGTTTTCTGTGCTTTTTCTTATTCTACACAAGCGCAAGAAGTGAAAGGAGGCATCAGCGACTCCATGATGCAACAAATCAAGCAGAGTTATGCAAACACTCCTACCGACAAGGCTATCCGCAACGCCATCGGCAACAACGACATCCGTAAACTGGCTCTCAACCAGGATAACCTGAAAGGCATGGATACGCATTTTTCTATCAAAGTGTCTTCTAAAGGTATCACCGACCAAAAATCTTCTGGTCGTTGCTGGCTTTTTACAGGTTTGAATGTGATGCGTGCCAAAGCGATCGCCAAGCATAACCTCGGTTCCTTCGAATTCTCGCAAACTTATCCTTTCTTCTTCGACCAACTGGAGAAAGCCAACCTCTTTCTGCAAGGTATTATCGATACCAGCAGTAAGCCGATGGATGATAAAATGGTGGAATGGCTCTTCCGTAATCCTTTGAGTGATGGTGGAACATTCACCGGTGTAGCCGATATTGTCAGTAAATACGGGCTTGTTCCCAAAGATGTGATGCCGGAAACCAACAGTAGTGAAAATACCTCCCGTATGGCAGGTCTGATTGCCCTGAAACTTCGTGAACAGGGGCTTCAACTCCGTGATCTCGCTGCGCAAGGTGTCAAGCCTGCTGCCCTTGAGAAAACAAAAACAGAGATGTTGAGCACCATCTACCGCATGTTAGTGTTGAATCTCGGTGTTCCTCCTACTGAATTTACCTGGACTGAATATAACGCTAAGGGTGAGCCTGTGTCTACCGAAACTTACACTCCACTTTCTTTCCTGAAAAAGTATGGTGACGAAAAACTGATTGATAATTATGTCATGTTAATGGACGATCCGAGCCGTGAATATTATAAGTGTTATGAGATAGACTACGACCGCCACCGTTACGACGGCAAAAACTGGACGTATGTCAATCTCCCCATCGAGGATATCAAAGAAATGGCTATTTCTTCTCTCAAGGATAGCACAATGATGTATTTTTCTTGCGATGTAGGTAAGTTTCTAAACTCTGACCGTGGTCTACTGGATGTCAAAAACTACGACTACGAATCTCTTATGGGTACTTCTTTTGGCATGAACAAGAAGCAACGTATCCAAAGTTTTGCCAGTGGCTCCAGTCACGCCATGACTCTTATGGCCGTCGATCTTGACAAAAATGGAAAACCGACGAAATGGATGGTTGAAAATAGTTGGGGGCCTGCTGCCGGTTATCAGGGTTATCTCATTATGACAGATGATTGGTTTAACGAATATATGTTCCGTCTAGTAGTAGAAACGAAATATGCATCGAAAAAAGCTCTCGAGGTGTTGAAACAGAAGCCTATCCGACTTCCTGCTTGGGATCCTATGTTTGCTGAATAGTTCTTTTTCTTTGCTTCTGTCTTTTGTTTCGGAACAAAAGATAAAAGATTACGTGCACGAACACGAAAGGAATTACGGATATTTTTCCGTAATTCCTTTCTTTTTTCCTACCGAATCCCAATCTTATTTATTACTTTTGCGGCAAATTTATGAAACCATTATTTTATATAGCATGGCAAATGTAATAAAGTTACGTAAAGGCCTTGACATAAACCTGAAAGGAAAAGCTGCTGAAACGTACGCAACAGTAAAAGAACCGGGATTCTACGCACTTGTACCCGATGACTTTCCTGGAGTGACGCCTAAGGTAGTTGTGAAAGAGCAGGAATATGTAATGGCTGGTGGACCCTTGTTTATCGACAAGTATCATCCTGAAGTGAAATTTGTTTCGCCGGTGAGCGGCGTGGTGACGAGTGTAGAACGTGGTGCTCGTCGTAAGGTATTGAACATCGTAGTAGAAGCTGCTGCAGAGCAGGACTATGAAGATTTTGGGAAAAAGAATGTTGCTTCGATGGATGCTGAAGCTGTGAAATCCGCTCTGTTAGAAGCCGGACTTTTCGCGTTTATCAAACAGCGTCCTTATGACATCATTGCAGATCCGACGGTAACCCCGAAAGGAATCTTCATCTCCGCATTCGATACCAATCCATTGGCTCCGGATTTCGAGTTCGCCCTCAAAGGCGAAGAAGCAAACTTCCAGACAGGGCTTGATGCTCTTGCCAAACTGGCAAAAACCTACCTGAACATCAGTGTGAAACAGAACGCTGCTGCACTGACACAGGCTAAGAACGTTACAATCACCGCATTCGACGGACCGAACCCTGCAGGTAATGTAGGCGTTCAGATCAACCACCTCGACCCCGTATCCAAGGGCGAAACGGTATGGACTATTGATCCGCAAGCCGTAATCTTCATCGGTCGCCTCTTCAATACAGGCCATGTAGATTTCACCCGTACAGTAGCTGTGACAGGTTCCGAAGTGTTGAAACCTGCATACTGCAAACTACAGGTAGGTGCATTGCTCACCAACGTGTTTGCCGGCAATGTAACAAAAGACAAAGACTTACGCTACATCAGCGGTAACGTGCTGACAGGAAAGCAAGTATCTCCGAACGGATTCTTGGGCGCATTCCATAGCCAACTGACTGTTATCCCCGAAGGTGACGACATTCACGAAATGCTTGGATGGATCATGCCGCGTTTCAACCAGTTCAGTGCCAATCGTTCTTATTTCAGCTGGTTGATGGGTAAGAAGGAATATACGTTGGATGCCCGTATCAAAGGTGGCGAACGTCACATGATTATGTCGGGTGAATACGATAAGGTATTCCCAATGGACATTCTGCCCGAATATCTGATTAAAGCAATTATCGCTGGTGACATCGACCGTATGGAAGCACTCGGCATCTACGAAGTAGCTCCTGAAGACTTCGCCCTTTGCGAATTCGTCTGCTCTTCAAAGATGGAACTGCAACGCATCGTTCGTGCCGGACTCGATATGCTCCGTTCAGAAATGGCGTAATCGAATAAGAGATTAAATAATAAAAATTAAAATAAGCGATAGTTGAAATCTTGCGAAACGGCTCTCTGTGGATACAGCATAAACCCAGCACAGCCAATTTTCAACTCTCAACTTTCAATTTTCAATTAAATAAATGAAAGCGTTAAGAAATTATCTCGATAAGATAAAGCCGAACTTTGAGGAGGGCGGCAAATTCCACGCATTCCAGTCGGTGTTTGACGGCTTCGAAACATTCCTGTTCGTGCCTAGCAAGACTGCGAAAACGGGAACGCACATACATGACGCAATCGATAGCAAGCGCATCATGTCGATTGTGGTTATTTCGTTAATACCGGCTTTGCTGTTCGGTATGTACAACGTAGGTTACCAGCATTTCACTCATACAGGTGCTACTGGCAGCTTCATCGAAATGTTTATCTACGGATTCCTGGCAGTACTGCCTAAAATAATCGTATCATACGTAGTAGGTCTTGGCATTGAGTTCGTCGTAGCTCAATGGAAGAAAGAAGAAATCCAGGAAGGATTCCTTGTTTCCGGTATCCTGATCCCGATGATCGTTCCGGTAGACTGTCCGCTGTGGATTCTTGCCGTAGCTACTGCATTCTCTGTTATCTTCGCAAAAGAAGTATTCGGTGGTACAGGTATGAACGTATTCAACGTTGCGTTGATTACTCGTGCATTCCTGTTCTTCGCATACCCGACCAAGATGTCTGGTGATGCCGTTTGGGTGTCAGGCGACAGCATCTTCGGTTTAGGACAAAGCGTAGACGGACTCACCGTTGCCACTCCGCTGGGACAAGCTGCTACAACAGGTAGTGTTCCTGCGTTCAACATGGATATGATTACAGGTCTGATTCCGGGTTCTATTGGTGAAACCAGCGTAATCGCTATCCTGATTGGTGCCGTTATCCTGCTTTGGACAGGTGTTGCAAGCTGGAAGACAATGATTTCCGTATTCATCGGTGGCGCATTCATGGCATGGGTATTCAATTCAATCGGCATGGAAAACAACACAATGGCTCAAATGCCTTGGTACGAACATCTCGTTCTTGGTGGTTTCTGCTTCGGTGCCGTATTTATGGCTACTGACCCTGTGACTTCCGCACGTACAGAAAGAGGTAAATATATCTTCGGATTCCTGATCGGTGTGATGGCTATCGTTATCCGCGTACTGAATCCGGGTTATCCGGAAGGTATGATGCTTGCCATCCTGCTGATGAACATCTTCGCTCCGCTGATTGACTACTGTGTAGTACAAAGCAATATCAGCCGTCGCGAGAAACGCACTATCAAGTCTAACCAATAAATACCGAAAGAAAATGAATACGAATAGTAATAGTTATACTATCATTTATGCTTCGGTAATGGTTATTATCGTAGCATTCCTGCTGGCATTCGTTAGTTCTTCACTGAAATCTACACAAGACAAGAATGTGCAGTTGGACACTAAGAAACAAATCCTCGCTGCATTGAACATTAAGAATGTGGAAGATGCGGATGCTGAATATCAGAAATATGTGAAAGGGGATATGCTGATGAACGTAGACGGTACGCTGACCGAAAATACGGGCGAATTTGCTACCAACTACGAGAAAGAAGCAAAAGAACAACAACGTCTGCACGTGTTTGTATGCGAAGTGGACGGTCAGACTAAATATGTAGTTCCTGTTTACGGTGCCGGTCTTTGGGGCGCTATCTGGGGATACGTTGCACTGAACGAAGATAAAGATACCGTTTACGGTACTTACTTCTCACACGCTAGTGAAACTCCGGGTCTGGGTGCTGAAATTGCAACCGACCATTTCCAAAATGAATTTGTAGGTAAGAAGACTTTGGAAAATGGAGCTATCACTTTGGGAGTCGTAAAAAATGGCAAGGTAGAGAAACCTGATTACCAAGTGGATGGTATCTCCGGTGGTACAATCACTTCAGTAGGTGTAGATGCCATGTTGAAGTCTTGCCTGAATAGTTACTTGAGTTTTTTAACTAAATAATAAGGAGGAGAAAGATAGAATATGGGACAACTGTTTTCAAAGAAAAATAAAGAAGTATTCTCTGCTCCGCTGGGAATTGATAATCCGGTAACCGTACAGGTGCTCGGTATCTGTTCTGCACTTGCTGTTACCGCAAAGCTGGAGCCTGCCATCGTGATGGGACTTTCAGTAACGGTGATTACTGCATTTGCCAACGTTGTTATTTCACTGTTGCGTAAGACTATTCCTAACCGCATCCGCATCATCGTCCAGTTGGTTGTGGTAGCTGCTTTGGTAACTATCGTAAGTGAAATCCTGAAAGCGTTTGCTTACGACGTAAGCGTACAGCTTTCTGTTTATGTAGGTTTGATTATCACTAACTGTATCTTGATGGGACGTCTGGAAGCATTTGCCATGCAGAACGGTCCTTGGGAGTCTTTCTTGGATGGTGTAGGTAATGGTTTAGGCTATGCCAAGATTTTGATTATCGTTGCTTTCTTCCGCGAACTGTTTGGCTCGGGAACATTGCTTGGTTTCAATATCCTGAATTATGAACCGATTCAAAATATCGGATACGTAAACAACGGCTTGATGTTGATGCCGCCGATGGCATTGATTATCGTAGCATGCATTATCTGGTATCAACGTGCACGTCATAAAGAATTGCAAGAACAAAGTAATTAATTATTTCTGATTTCTGAATTATGATTTATGTCTAGCTTTATAGTCATAGTCGCATGATAAGTCTGCTGAATCATAAATTATAAATCATAAATCATAAATCAAAAAGAATTATGGAACATTTATTAAGTTTATTCGTCCGCTCTATCTTTGTGGACAACATGATATTCGCATTCTTCTTGGGTATGTGTTCATACCTGGCTGTTTCGAAGAATGTGAAGACTGCCGTAGGACTGGGTATCGCCGTGACTTTCGTGTTGCTGGTGACGCTTCCGGTCAACTACCTGTTGCAAACTAAGGTGCTGGCTGCCAATGCTATCATTGAAGGTGTCGACCTTAGCTTCTTGAGTTTTATTCTTTTCATTGCCGTAATTGCCGGTATCGTGCAATTGGTGGAGATGGTGGTAGAACGCTTCACTCCGTCACTGTATGCTTCGCTGGGTATCTTCCTGCCGTTGATTGCCGTTAACTGTGCGATCATGGGTGCCTCTCTGTTTATGCAACAACGTATTAACGTTGGTCCGAGTGATCCGAAATACATTGGTGATATTTGGGATGCCCTCTCTTATGCATTGGGTTCCGGTATCGGTTGGTTGCTGGCTATCGTAGGTCTGGCTGCTATCCGCGAGAAAATGGCTTACTCTGACGTGCCTGCTCCGTTGAAGGGCTTGGGTATCACATTTATCACAGTAGGTCTGATGGCAATCGCATTTATGTGTTTCTCTGGTTTGAACATCTAAAAAGAAAGGAATAAGACAATGGATATGAATTTAATATTAGCGAGCATTGGGGTATTCCTTGTGGTTATTCTGTTGCTTGTTGTTATCTTGCTGGTTGCCAAAAATTTCCTGGTGCCATCAGGAAACGTGAAACTGACAATCAATGGCGAAAAGGAATTGGAAGTTGCTTCCGGTTCTACTTTGCTCAATACGCTGTCTGTAAACGGAATATTCCTGTCATCCGCATGTGGTGGTAAGGGATCTTGCGGGCAATGTAAATGCCAGGTGCTTGAAGGTGGTGGTGAAATTCTGCCTTCTGAAGTTCCTCACTTCAGCCGTAAACAGCAGCAAGACCACTGGCGTCTGGGTTGTCAGGTAAAAGTGAAGGGGGATATGGCTATCAAGATTGATGAATCTGTACTCGGTGTGAAAGAGTGGGAGTGCGAAGTAATCTCCAACAAGAACGTGGCTACATTTATCAAAGAGTTCATCGTTGCTCTGCCTAAAGGCGAACACATGGACTTTATCCCGGGTTCTTATGCACAGATTAAGATTCCTAAATTTTCAATGGATTATGATAAGGACATCGATAAGAGCCTGATTGGTGATGAATATCTGCCAGCATGGGAGAAATTCGGTTTGTTAGGTTTGAAATGTAAGAACGACGAGGAAACAATTCGTGCTTACTCTATGGCCAACTATCCTGCCGAAGGTGACCGTATCATGTTGACAGTACGTATCGCTACTCCACCGTTCAAGCCGAAAGAACAAGGTCCTGGATTTATGGATGTGATGCCGGGTATCGCTTCTTCATATATCTTTACTCTGAAACCGGGTGACAAAGTAATAATGAGCGGTCCTTACGGAGACTTCCACCCAATCTTCGATTCTAAGAAGGAAATGATGTGGATTGGTGGTGGTGCCGGTATGGCTCCGTTACGTGCGCAAATCATGCACATGACTAAGACATTGCATACAACTGATCGTAAGATGTCTTACTTCTATGGTGCCCGTGCGCTGAATGAAGTGTTCTATCTGGAAGATTTCCTGCAAATCGAAAAGGACTTCCCGAACTTCACTTTCCATTTGGCACTCGACCGTCCGGACCCTGCTGCTGATGCTGCAGGCGTGAAGTATACTCCGGGATTCGTTCACAACGTAATCTACGAAACTTACCTGAAGAATCACGAAGCTCCTGAAGATATTGAATACTATATGTGTGGTCCTGGTCCGATGTCGAAAGCTGTTGAGAAGATGCTCGACGATCTTGGCGTTCCGGCACAGAACCTGATGTTCGACAACTTCGGAGGATAATTTGCAGAAGAGAACAAACCGGTCGGGAAAATGACCGGAAAGAATATATAACACAGGGTGGGAAATCTGAAAAGCAGTAGTGCTTCTTGGATTTCCCGTTTCTTTTTTAGGGTATTCCATGATGTCTTTACGCTATGTTTTCTATCTATTTTATGTCTGTTTAAAAGATAGTTCTCCTTTTTTATCTGTACTTATCTATTATATTCGTATATTTGGCTACACAATAGAATTATTAAAGTACAATAGGTTATGGAATATCATCGTATATCTTTTATTCACAATGATACAGAGTATTCATTTGTCAAAGCTATGAGTTCAAGTTTAACGAGATATGCCTTGGTTACCGCTTGTAGGGCAGAAGTAACCATTTACATGAAAGAGAATAATCTGAAAGGTTATTATATATTGACCGGCATGGCTAAAGTTTGATTGTTTTTTTATCTCCGTACTCTTTCCTTTTTGTATCTTTGCCTCCATGTTAGAGAAAAATGAAATTATACAGTCGGCTCTCCGCAATTTGAAGATTGAGGAACTGAATCCGATGCAGGAAGCATCACTTGAACAAGCTACCGGAAGAAAAGACGTTATACTGTTGTCACCGACAGGATCGGGCAAGACATTGGCCTATCTGTTACTTTTACTCCTTACTCTAAAACCGAACGACGACAGCGTGCAGGTTTTGATTCTCGTTCCTTCGCGTGAGCTGGCCTTACAGATAGATTCTGTATTCAAAGCAATGGGGACTTCCTGGAAAACCTGCTGTTGTTACGGTGGGCATCCTATCGCCGAAGAAAAGAAAAGTATATTGGGCAATCATCCTGCTATCATCATTGGTACTCCGGGACGTATCACCGACCATTTGTCGAAAGGCAATTTCAACCCTGAAACCATTGAAACTTTAATTATCGACGAGTTCGACAAATCGTTGGAGTTTGGTTTCCACGATGAAATGGCAGAGATTATTACCCAGCTTCCGGGATTAAAAAAACGTATGTTGCTTTCAGCTACTGATGCGGCAGAGATTCCCGAATTTACAGGATTGAACCGCACAGTTAAGTTGAACTTCCTTTCGGACGATTCTGAAGAACAAGAGTCGCGCTTGAAATTGATGAAGGTGCTTTCGCCTTCCAAAGATAAGATTGATACTTTATATAACCTGCTTTGTACATTGGGGAGCAGTTCGAGCATCGTGTTTTGTAATCATCGGGATGCGGTGGACCGTGTACATCAGTTATTGGCGGATAAAAAACTACTCGCAGAACGTTTTCATGGCGGTATGGAACAGCCGGACCGTGAACGTGCGCTTTACAAGTTCCGTAATGGCAGTTGTCATGTATTGATTTCTACCGATCTGGCAGCCCGTGGACTGGATATTCCGGAAGTCGGACATATCATCCATTATCATTTGCCGGTCAATGAAGAAGCCTTTACGCACCGCAACGGACGTACAGCACGTTGGGATGCGACCGGAACGTCTTATCTGATTCTTCATGCCGAAGAGAAACTTCCTTCTTATATCCCGGAAGAAATGGAAACAGTGGCGTTGCCTGAAAACCCTCCCCGGCCTCCGAAATCGGTCTGGGCTACCATTTATATAGGTAAAGGAAAAAAGGAGAAACTTAGCCGGATAGATATTGCCGGATTCTTATATAAAAAAGGAAATCTGACCCGCGAAGATGTCGGAGCGATTGACGTCAAAGGACATTATGCTTTTGTCGCTGTTCGCCGGGCTAAGGTGAAGCAACTCTTGAATCTGATTCAGGGGGAGAAAATCAAAGGAATGAAGACTATTATAGAAGAAGCGAAGTAAAGATCTTTTCTGTAAGATACCTTACTTGACATCTATGGATAACAAAATGGTGTATATATCCTGTATAAACCAATAAAAAGAAAGGAAAATCTGCTTTAAAACAGTATTTTTATAAGGAAAGATTTGTGCGGCGGAAATAAATTCGTAAATTCGCAAGGTCAAAAGACAAAAGTAACGAAATTGTTAAACCAAAAACAAACTTCAAATGAAAAAGCATAATTTCAATGCAGGACCTTCCATTCTTCCGCGTGAGGTGATAGAGGATACAGCGAAGGCTATTTTAGATTTCAACGGTTCTGGTCTCTCTTTGATGGAAATCAGCCACCGCGCCAAAGACTTCCAACCTGTGGTTGACGAAGCAGAGGCATTATTCAAGGAATTACTCAATATCCCCGAAGGCTATTCGGTACTGTTCCTGGGTGGAGGTGCTAGTATGGAGTTCTGCATGGTTCCTTATAACTTCCTGGAAAAAAAAGCTGCTTACCTGAACACTGGTGTATGGGCTAAGAAAGCAATGAAAGAAGCTAAAGGGTTTGGCGAAGTTGTAGAAGTTGCTTCCTCTGCTGAAGCTACATATACTTATATCCCAAAAGATTATACAATCCCGACAGACGCAGATTATTTCCACATTACGACTAACAACACAATTTACGGTACAGAATTGAAGAAAGATCTCGATTCTCCAGTTCCGATGGTTGCCGATATGTCTTCTGATATTTTCTCACGTCCGATCGACGTTTCTAAATATATCTGTATTTATGGTGGTGCACAAAAGAATCTGGCTCCTGCTGGTGTTACATTCGTTATCGTTAAGAATGACGCATTGGGTAAGGTTTCCCGTTACATTCCAACGATGTTGAATTATCAGACTCATGTTGACAGTGGCTCTATGTTTAACACTCCTCCTGTTGTACCTATTTATGCAGCATTGCAGACGCTTCGCTGGATCAAAGCACAGGGTGGTGTGAAAGAAATGGAACGTCGTGCCATTGAAAAAGCGGATATGTTGTATGCTGAAATCGACCGTAACAAAATGTTCGTGGGTACTGCTGCCAAAGAAGACCGTTCACGTATGAACATCTGTTTCGTGATGGCTCCCGAATACAAAGACTTCGAAGCTGACTTCTTGAAGTTTGCTACTGAAAGAGGTATGGTAGGTATCAAGGGACACCGTTCTGTAGGTGGTTTCCGTGCATCTTGCTACAATGCTCTGCCGAAAGAAAGCGTACAAGCTTTGATTGATTGTATGCAGGAATTTGAAAAACTTCATTAATAATATTTTCACCACAGATTATACAGACGGACGCAGATTTTTTTTATTCTGTGAGAATCTGGGTAATCTGTGGTGAGTCTTTATAAACAGAATTAGATTATGAAAATACTTGTAGCTACTGATAAACCGTTTGCTAAAGTTGCAGTAGACGGTATCCGTAAAGAAATAGAAGCAGCCGGATACGAGTTTGCTTTACTTGAGAAATATACAGAAAAAGCCCAGTTACTGGATGCAGTGAAAGATGCTAATGCCATCATTATCCGTAGTGATATTGTTGATGCAGAGGTGCTTGATGCTGCTAAAGAATTGAAAATCGTAGTTCGCGCCGGTGCAGGATACGATAATGTGGACCTGGCTGCTGCCACAGCTCACAATGTATGCGTGATGAACACTCCGGGACAGAATTCTAATGCTGTTGCCGAACTTGCTTTGGGTATGATGGTATATGCTGTCCGTAACTTCTATAACGGAACTTCCGGTACAGAATTGATGGGCAAGAAATTGGGTATTCATGCTTATGGAAACGTAGGCCGCAATGTAGCTCGTGTTGCCAAAGGTTTCGGAATGGAAGTGTATGCTTATGATGCATTCTGCCCGAAAGAAGTAATCGAAAAAGATGGTGTGAAAGCACTTGATTCTGCAGAAGAATTGTACAAGACTTGCCAGGTGGTATCTCTTCATATTCCGGCAACTGCCGAAACAAAGAACTCTATCAATTATGCTCTGTTGAAAGATATGCCGAAAGGTGCTATGTTGGTAAACACTGCCCGTAAGGAAGTGATTAACGAAGCAGAACTAATCAAACTGATGGAAGAGCGTGCAGACTTCAAATATATCACAGATATTATGCCTGCTGCTAACGCAGAGTTTGCAGAAAAGTTTGCCGGACGTTATTTCTCAACTCCTAAGAAGATGGGTGCTCAAACTGCCGAAGCAAATATCAATGCCGGTATTGCTGCTGCTCAACAAATTGTGGGCTTCTTGAAAGATGGTTGCGAGAAATTTAGAGTAAACAAGTAAGATTCTGAATAAGTCTGCCGGATTTTTCAGGATAACTATGGTAGTATCTGAATAAAAACAATCCGTTGCAGAATGTCTTTTTTAGAAATAAGTAGTATATTTGAGCCACAGATTTTCAAGAAGTCTGTGGCTTTAATTTTTTACATATAAAATACTAATATCATGGCAATAATCAAACCTTTCAAGGGCATTCGTCCTCCGCAAAACCTCGTAGAACAGGTCGCTTCACGTCCTTATGATGTACTGAACTCTGAAGAAGCCCGCGCAGAAGCGGAAGGTAACGAAAAGTCTCTTTATCATATTATTAAACCGGAAATAGATTTCCCTGTTGGTATGGATGAACACGACGAACGGGTGTATGCTAAAGCTGCCGAGAATTTCCAACTGTTTCAGGACAAAGGCTGGTTGGTGCAGGATAATAAGGAAAACTATTATATCTATGCCCAGACGATGAACGGGAAAACGCAATACGGATTGGTGGTCGGTGCTTATGTTCCCGATTATATGAATGGTATTATCAAAAAGCATGAGCTTACCCGTCGTGACAAGGAAGAGGATCGTATGAAACATGTACGTGTGAACAACGCAAACATTGAGCCTGTTTTCTTTGCTTATCCTGATAATGAGAAGCTGGATGTTATTATAAAGAAATATACAGCAAACAAGCCGGTTTATGACTTTATCGCTCCGGGTGATGGCTTTGGACATACTTTCTGGATTGTCGACCAGGATGCAGATATTGCTACCATTACTGCCGAATTTGCTAAAATGCCTGCTCTTTATATTGCTGACGGGCATCACCGTTCTGCCGCTGCTGCATTGGTGGGAGCAGAGAAAGCAAAGCAAAATCCGAATCATCGTGGTGATGAAGAATATAATTACTTCATGGCTGTTTGCTTCCCTGCAAACCAGCTAACCATCATCGATTATAATCGTGTAGTGAAAGATCTCAATGGTTTGACTCCCGAGCAATTCCTGGCTGCACTTGATAAAAACTTTATAGTAGAAGAGAAGGGTGCGGATATCTATAAACCATCCGGCTTACATAATTTTTCACTCTATTTGGGTGGTAAATGGTACAGCTTGACTGCTAAGGCCGGTACGTATAATGATAACGACCCTATTGGTGTGCTTGATGTTACAATCTCTTCCAACTTGATTTTGGATGAAGTTTTAGGTATAAAGGATCTGCGTTCTGATAAACGTATTGATTTTGTCGGTGGTATCCGTGGATTGGGAGAGCTCAAGAAGCGTGTGGATAGCGGTGAAATGAAAGTGGCTTTGGCTCTCTATCCCGTATCTATGAAACAGTTGATGGATATTGCAGATACAGGCAATATTATGCCGCCGAAGACTACTTGGTTTGAACCGAAACTTCGTTCGGGACTGGTGATTCATAAGTTAGATTAAAAAATATCTGTAAGATGATGCGAAAATCATTGTTGATAGGGACTATATCAGTAGATGTGACGCTTGATTGATGTAGAAAAAATAGTGACGGGATATGCCCGGGATAGTGACGGTATCGTTGTGGTATACCGTCACTATTTTTATTGGATAGCGTCACTATTTTTAATTCCCCCAACTGCCTATCATCGATAAGTGGAACATTAATATTTCCAAATGATAGATTGACTTTTCTCATTAAAGCCGTATCTTTGCAACATGACTGCTGAAGATACTTATAAAACCATCATTGAGCCTTCCGAAGGTATTTATACGGAAAAACGAAGCAAGTTCATTGCTATAGCCCTTCCTGTGCGTACTCTCGATGAGATAAAGATGCATCTTGAAACGTATCAGAAAAAGTATTATGATGCACGGCATGTATGCTATGCTTATATGTTGGGAGCTGCGCGAAAGGATTTCCGTGCCAATGACAACGGAGAACCTTCCGGAACAGCGGGTAAACCTATTCTCGGACAGATAAACTCGAATGAACTGACGGATATACTGATTATAGTAGTTCGTTATTTTGGAGGAATCAAGTTGGGGACAAGTGGATTGATTGTTGCTTACAAGGCCGCTGCTGCCGAAGCGATTGCTGCCGCTACTATTATAGAAAAGACGGTAGATGAGGATGTGACGGTAATGTTTGAATATCCTTTTATGAATGATGTCATGCGCATTGTGAAAGAAGAGGAACCGGAGATTCTTAATCAGTCGTATGACATGGATTGTAGCATGACATTGCGGATTCGTCGTTCGATGATGCCTAAGTTGCGTGCACGTTTGGAGAAGGTGGAGACAGCGCGGATTCTTGATGATGAGAATATTTTGTAGGTAAAGTATTAGAAGTAGTAATAGAGATAGAGAGTGGATTGCATGATAAATAAATGTCACATAATTTTTAGTCTGTTTTTAAGTTCCTTTGTATGGATGAGCGTTCAGGCGCAAGCACAAATACAGGAAACTCAAAAACTGGCTCCTAATAATATTCCTGTTCCGTGGTATTCGCAGAAAATCGCGGGATGCCCTTACTCGCATTGCTCTCTGGCTTCTTCGTTAATGGTCTTTGATTATTTTAAGGGAATGACGGCTGATACACAACGTACAGCCCAGGATGCAGAAAAGAAACTGATTGAATATCAGCGGAACTACTTTCTGAAAAAACGTGCTCCTTTCCGTCGCCGTACTTCAATAGGGCAGGGAGGATATTATTCTTTTGAGATTGATTCGTTGACACGTTATTATGAAAACATGATAAGTGCCGAACATTTCCAGCAGAAAGATTATCGGATATTGAAAGATTATATTGATCGTGGCATTCCTGTGCTTGTAAATGTGAGATATACAGGTGCAGTTCGTGGTTTGCGTCCTGGTCCGAGAGGGCACTGGATGGTGCTTCGTGGCATTGATGATAAACATGTGTGGGTGAATGATCCCGGACGTTCGCCGGAGATGCGGACTAAAGGAGAAAACATCTGTTATCCCATTAAGAAACAGCCGGGTAACCCTTCCTATTTTGATGGTTGTTGGACGGGACGATTTATCATAGTCACTCCCAGAGAATGGATACGAAACTCCCTGTTTGCACAGGTAGGCAAGCTCCCTCCATTGGAGGAGGTGACTCATATAGTTCCTCCGGTTGTGTCGTCTGTAACCTTACCGCAGGTTATCAATCAGTAGAAGCAACTCATAGTTAGGAAAATTCAGTAGTAGAATTAAGATAGAACATTTGTAATAAAATAAAGAAGAACAAAAATATATGGCATTTGAAGCAACCAAAAAAGAATGGTGCGAACTCTATTCTTTCTTTCGTCTCTTAGCAGATGGAAAAGTAGTGTTAGGCACAGCAGAAGCAAAGGCGGGAGATACATTTTGGCCTGTTGCAATGATTCAACGGGAAGAACATGATGGAACACGTCAATATTATATTGAAGAAGATACGATTCGTATAGAAGGAGAGAATGGGAGTAAGTCCATGCCTCGTGAAGATTTTGGTATTGTAGCTGATCTGATATTACAGGCTGTGAAATCTTCGCCGGAAAATGATGTTGCTTCTCCAGAAGGAGTAGAAGAGTTTTTAGACGAAGCTGCCATTTTCGATTTGGAAGCAAAAACAGAAGATCGCACAGATTTTTCCATTACATTTTGGCATCCGAAAGCTCCGTTAAGAGGTTTCAATGTCCGTTCACGGTTGGGCGTAATGAATCCGTTGTTGGACGGAGGACGTGCAGCGAATCTTAAACTGGAACAGAGTGGAGTCAAATTTGCCACTCCAACAGTGAATAAAATCAATGCTTTGCCTGAATCTCCGAATGAAGTTGCCGAACGGATGATGATGATCGAACGTTTGGGGGGCGTACTTAAATACGCTGATGTAGCCGACCGCGTATTCCGCAGTAATCTTTTGATGATTGATCTGCATTTTCCACGTGTACTGACAGAAATGGTTCGTATCATGCATTTGGATGGTATCTCCCGTATTAGTGAGTTGACGGAAGTTATTAAACAAATGAATCCGTTGAAGATTAAAGATGAACTAATCAATAAGCATAAGTTCTATGAATTCAAGATGAAGCAGTTCTTGATGGCATTAGTATTGGGAATGCGTCCTGCAAAGATTTACAATGGATTGGATTCGGCAGTGGAAGGTATTCTATTGGTGGATGGAAATGGAGAAGTGCTCTGTTATCATAAATCGGAAAAGCAAATAATGGAGGATTTTTTGTTTTTAAATACCCGTTTAGAAAAAGGATCTTTAGAGAAAGACAAATACGGGTTCCTGGAGAGAGAGAATGGAGTCTATTATTTCAAACTGAATGCAAAGATTGGGCTGGTCAAACGGTAGAAAAGTATAATGTATTGATGCAGTTAAACTAATAATGATGGCATACTTATATAAAATACTTGTTATCCATGAAAACAAATGAAGTTTTAGAGAACATTAAAGCACGCCGTAGCGTACGGGCTTATACTGGCCAGCAAGTTTTAGAAGAGGATTTGCAGGCTATTTTGGAAGCTGCAACTTATGCACCGAGTGGAATGCATCTGGAAACATGGCATTTTACGGCTATTCAAAATATGGATAAGTTGACAGAACTGAATGAACGGATTAAAGGGGCTTTTGCAAAAAGCGACGATTCTCGTTTGCAGGAACGTGGACATAGTAAGACTTATTGTTGCTATTATCATGCTCCGACTTTAGTGATTGTATCTAATGAGCCTACTCAATGGTGGGCTGGTATGGATTGTGCTTGTGCCATAGAAAATATGTTCCTGGCTGCCCAGTCTTTAGGTATCGGCTCTTGTTGGATCAATCAGTTGGGGACAACATGTGATGATCCGGAGGTTCGTGAATTTATTACTGCTTTAGGTGTTCCTGCCAATCATAAAGTCTACGGTTGTGTAGCTTTGGGTTATCCTGATTCGAAGATTCCAATAAAAGAGAAAAAGGTAAAGGCTAATACAATAACTATCGTTAGATAGAATACAGCTTCTTGTCTGATAAAATAAGAGGCTGTGTCGAAACTCTCATATAAAAATCACCCTCGCCACAGAAAGTTGTAGCGAGGGTGATTTCGATAAAAGGGGAGTTTTTGATACATCCCCTTATTTTTGTGAGGTGATTCTTTAAGAGACAGTGCTCTGTAAATCTCTTTGGATAGACCTCTTTTTACTCGAAAGTACCATAGCGAGTGGGTAGTAGCTTACGGTCTCCCAAGGTGTTATCTACGCGAGCTACATTTATCCAGAATTTATTATCACGTACACTTTCTATAGGATAAGCTGCTTTCTCGCGTGTATATGAGTGCTCCCAACGATCACTTACAATTTCATATTCTGGATGAGGAGCATTAATCAATACATTATCATCTTTATCCGCTTCGCCATTCTTCACTTCTTGAATTTCTTTCCAGATATTCAGCATGACATCTACGAAATTGTCTAGTTCTGCCAGACTTTCACTTTCTGTTGGTTCAATCATCAACGTACCGTGGACGGGGAAGGAGAGGGTAGGAGCATGATAACCGTAATCCATCAGGCGTTTGGCAATATCATTCTCCGAGATTCCTGCTTCTTCATGTACTTTCCGGCATTCCAGAATCATTTCGTGCCCTACGAAACCGTTGGCTCCCCGATAAACAACTCCATACGTATCTTTCAGACAAGTAGCCAGATAATTAGCGTTCAGGATCGCAATTTTAGTCGCCTGTGTCAGTCCTTCTGCACCCATCATGCGGATATATCCGTATGTGATAGGCAGAATACCTGCACTGCCGAATGGAGCTGCCGATACTTGATTTTGTGAATTGCCGAAGATTCCGTGTCCGGGAAGGAAAGGAACCAAATGTTCGGCTACGCAGATAGGACCGACTCCCGGACCTCCGCCACCATGAGGGGAAGCGAATGTTTTATGAAGATTCAAGTGACAGACATCTGCACCGATGAATCCCGGATTGGTTAATCCTACCTGTGCATTCATGTTGGCTCCGTCCATATATACTTGTGCACCACAGGCGTGAATGATGTCGCAAATCTCTTTTATCTCGGTCTCGAAGATACCATGTGTAGAAGGATAAGTAATCATCAGTGCAGCCAATTCATCTTTATTTTCTTCAGCTTTTACACGTAGGTCAGCCATTTCTACATTCCCCTGCTCGTCGCATGCACAGGTAACAGTTACGAAGCCTGCCTGTATAGCAGACGCAGGATTTGTTCCGTGAGCCGAAGCTGGAATCAAGACTTTGTTACGGTGTCCCTGACCGATACTTTCGAGATAGGCGCGAATCACACGAAGGCCTGCATATTCTCCTGCAGCACCCGAATTGGGTTGTAGGCTGACCCCTGCAAACCCGGTGATAACTTTCAAATCTTCACTTAGGTTCTTGATTAATTCACGATAACCTTCTGCTTGGTCTTCCGGAACCAGCGGGTGCATACCCATAAACTCGGGACGGCTTAAAGGCAACATTTCTGCGGCTGCATTCAGCTTCATTGTACATGAACCGAGGGAAATCATGGATTGTGCAAGAGAAATATCTTTGCGGTCCAGACGTTTGATGTAACGCATCATCTCTGTTTCCGTGTGATACTTGCTGAATACTTCATGTGTCAGGAAAGGAGTTGTACGTTTTAAATCCTTGTCGATGTTGCTTCTTTCCGGAATGTCGTCTACTTTCTGGTAATCTTTTCCGGCGGCAATGGCAAAAATCGAGAGCAACACATTGGCAGCTGCCACATCTGTTGTTTCGTCAATGCTGAAACCAACATTGCCATTTTCATAATAGCGCAGATTAACTTCTTTGGTAAGTGCTATCGTGCGGATTTGCTGTGCCGAAACGTGTTCGGGCAATTCGAAACGTAAGGTGTCAAAGTATTGAGCGTTGACTTGTGTATATCCGCATTTCTTTAATTGCTTTTCAAGAAATACAGTAATGCTGTGTATACGTGATGCAATTGTAGTGATACCCTCCTGACCGTGATAAACGGCGTAAAAGCCTGCCATAGTAGCTAATAATGCTTGTGCGGTACAGATATTTGAAGTTGCTTTTTCCCGTTTGATATGTTGTTCACGTGTCTGTAAAGCCATTCGGTAGCAGAGTTTGCCATATTTGTCTTTAGACCATCCGATGATTCGTCCCGGCATATTCCGTTTGTATTCGTCTTTGGTAGCAAAGAAAGCAGCCGATGGACCGCCATAGAACATTGGGGTACCCAAGCGTTGTGTGGTTCCGAATACAATATCTGCTCCCCATTCTCCCGGAGGAGTTAGCAGGGCGAGACTTAAAATATCAGCGGCAACAGCTACTTTGCAGTCTGCGGCATGTGCTTTTTCGGTAAATTCAGAATAGTCCTCTACGTTTCCATGTGAGTTCGGATATTGCAGAATACAGGCAAACACTTCCGGTGAAGGTTCAAAATCTTTATATTTACCTACACGTAGTTCGATGCCTTGAGGTACGGCACGTGTAGTCATGACAGCTAATGTCTGCGGAAAAATATTCTCGTCTACGAAGACTACGTTCGCATTGGCTTTCTGTTGCGCGCGGGAGCGTAAGGCATACATCATGCTTACGGCTTCGGCGGCGGCAGTTGCTTCGTCCAGAAGTGAGCAGTTGGCGAGTGGCATGGCAGTAAGATCACATACGGCTGTCTGGAAATTCATCAATGCTTCCAGACGTCCTTGCGATACCTCTGTCTGGTACGGAGTGTAAGAAGTATACCATACTGGGTTTTCGAATACATTCCGCTGGATAACGGCCGGAGTGATCGTGTTGTACCATCCCAAACCGATATATGTGGTATATAGTTTGTTTTTAGCTGCCAGTTCAGCGATGTGTTTTCCAAATTCGTATTCCGTCAGTGGACTAGTCAATGCAAGCGGCTCTTTCAGCCGTATATTGGCGGGAATTGTCTGATTAATCAGTTCGTCCAGTGAGTTCACGCCAATTTTGCGGAGCATTATGGCTGTATCTTGTTCATTGATGCCGATGTGACGGCTAGCTAACAAATCGGTTTTCATAATAATCAAGTATTAAATTAAGTATTAAGTATCAAGTATTAAGTATTACTGCGGTTAATGGGCGATTAGCCTTGTTAATACCTAATACCTGATACTTAATACTTCTTTTTTATTATCTAAAAAATGGGTTTTCAGCTTTTTCCATTCCGATAGTCGTGGGAGCGCCGTGTCCCGGATAAACGACTGTTTCGTTGGGAAGAACAAATAAACGGCTGCAAATATGTTCTATCAGTTCATCGAAGTTGCCTCCTGTGAGATCAGCACGGCCGATGCTGCCTTGGAACAGGACGTCACCGGAGAACATGCAGTTGTCTTCTTTGCAATAGTACACCAAGCTGCCGGGTGAATGTCCGGGCACGTGTATTGCTTCCAGTTTGGTATGTCCGAAAGTGATGATATCTCCGTCATGCAGGTATTTGCCCAGTGGTACAGGTTCTTCCTGCAACTGAAAACCAAACATTCTGCTTTGTTTCGGTGCTTCGTCAATCCAGTACTCGTCTGCTTTGTTTGCTTCTGCCGATAACCCGAATTCTTTCAGCATGAACGGATTTCCGAAGATATGATCTAGGTGTAAATGAGTATTCAGCAGATGCTTTACATTCAGTTCATTGGTAAGAATGAACTTTTTCAGTGCCTGCTTTTCTTCTTCATAGAAACAGCCCGGATCAATTACGACTGCTTCTTTAGTGTCATCCCATAATACGTAGCAATTTACGGGAAACATATTAAATTCAAATCTTTTTATTTTCATGGTTTCTCTATGATTTATCATCTATCAGAACATATAGTCTTGTTTAAATCGGAACATATACCACTTTTTTTGTTTTAAAGAACTCTTCCTCGAAGTTGTCGCTCAAGCTATGAATGACCGTTTTATGTTTGAACGGCATTGTTTCATGCTCCAGTTCACCGCCTTTGAGACAGATAAGTCCGTTGGGCAATGCATTCTGTTGTTTCGAAGAGATATTCTTTTTAATAATCTTAATCAAATCCGCCAAAGGCATTACGGCACGGCTGACAACAAAGTCGAACGTTCGTTTCTCCTCTTCTGCACGGGCATGGCGGAAAGTCACATTTTTCAGTCCGATGGCATTTGCCACTTCGGTTGCTACACGTACTTTTTTGCCGATACTGTCTACGAGGTGGAATTTTACCTCGGGAAACAGGATTGCTAAAGGAATGCCGGGAAAACCTCCTCCTGTACCCAAGTCCATGATGCTGGTTCCGGGGCGGAATTGGATGACTTTGGCAATGCCTAATGAATGGAGCACGTGATGCTCATATAAATTCTCAATGTCCTTGCGGGAGATAACGTTGATTTTTGAATTCCAGTCAGTGTAGAGGTCGTATAGAGCTGCGAATTGTTTGCGCTGCTCTTCCGTCAGATCAGGAAAATATTTCAGTATGATTTCCACTGTTTGAATTTTGAATTATAAGTTTTGAATGATAGATGTGGATGAATATCCTATTCTGTCACATGGAAGTGATAACAACAGGATATTCATTGGTGTTCAGCTTTTTATGATTTTTAATTTTTTAGCTCTCCCAGAATCGGGTTACTGCCTAATAGATGTTCCATCATAGCAAATGGGATTGTTACCTTTACAGGTCCCATAGAATAAGGAGTGATATCGTATACATTATAATAGAAGGTGATTCCTTCTTTGCTTAGATAGAAATTTTCTGTCGGAGCGATGTCCCCGGTGGAAGCATATCCCATATCTTCCAATGCTTCGTGAGTGGTCACTTTGTTATCTGCCATGAGCTGATTCCAGATCAGGTCGGTCAATGCGTCTTTGTAGTCTCCGACAAAAATATCATCGAGGCGGAGCGGACGCATCAGGGTGAGGTCCATATTTAAATAAGTTGCCATGTAAATTCCATGTGCACCTCCGGTATATTCGTTATAGTCGATGCGATATACAAGTAGATCTTTATCATACAGTTGCACATGGCTTTCTATACCTTTATAATAAGAATACCAGGCACCGATGGAAGATTCGTCTTCCTTGTCTTTCTCATCTTCGGTATACATAGGCTCGAGATCGCGACGGTATTCGCTGATATAATTCTCGGTATATTGCTTTACAACTTCTTCCGGTTTTTCGCCGATGTATTTATCTCCGAAACAGGCCGAAATGAAATAAGTATTCAGACTGTCTTTCAGCATATCATCCGATGATTTTATCGGATAAGCAAAATTAATAATAATATTGCAGGCCGGTTTGGCTGTATCATTGAAGAGGTGAGCTGTCTTATTCACTTGAATGCTATCAAACTGTAACGCACCTGTGTTTTTGTTCATCTTGTCATGACAAGAAAACAAAAAGCCGCTTACCGAAAGTATAATTGCAAGCAGACTGACATATTGTTTTTTCATACCCATTTTTTCTGTAAATTCAACATTTGTTTTATCATTCACTATTGACAAATATAGATGAAATTCGTGAATCGGGCTAATAAAAACAGAAAAAAATGCAGCTATTTATCCCCCAAAATGGGATTGGCGGATATTATCCGCCAATCAATGCTTGCAAACTTTAGTGATATCTACTGTGAATCCATCTTCAGCAGGCATAAATTTCCCTTTCATTTTCAGAAATTCGATAAGGGTATCTACATCCATGTTTTCTGCCGAGCAAGCATAAAAACGTTGCTGTGAGCCAAACTTCTTAATGATTGCTTCCCGCAATGATGATTCCGAGTAGCTATTTCCTTCCATCATGTGGAGGACTTCATGAGCATGTAATTGTTCCATAATCTTTTTTCTGCAAAGATAGGGCAGAGATTGCTTGGAAACTGTAACATATGTGACAAAACTGCATAATATTCATTGAAAATTGAAAATAACCATTTCACTATGCGTTCCTATTCTGAAGGGTGGTCCCCAAAGAGACAATCCGGAAGATACATACACGTGACTGTTTCCCCATTGGCGATAACCGTGGCTTTGCTCGAAGATATAATCGGTCACCCAATTAATAGGCCATATTTGTCCGTGGTGTGTATGCCCACTGAATTGCAGGTCGATGCCGGCAGCTTCCGTTTTTTCCAAATCAAAAGGTTGATGATCCAATAAAATGATAGGTTTGCTTTTATCGATATTCACCATTAACTCTTGCAGGGAATGACGCTTGCGGTTATGACGGTCATCACGTCCTATCAGTTGTATGCCGTTGGGAAGTGTAACTACTGAATCGCGCAATAATTGTATTTGAGTGCTTTTAATATATCGGATACTTTCATCGATACCGCTAATGTATTCGTGATTGCCGAGAACCATATAGATACCCATAGGAGCTTTCAAGTTAGCTAATTCTTCCGCCATATTCTCTGTATAAAGAGGTACGACGCTATTATCAATCAAGTCACCACTAATCAGTATCAGGTCGGGATGCTGCGCATTTATCATTTCCACATATTTTTTTAATGCGGCTTTCCCTGTACCATTTCCCAAGTGAACATCGCTGATTGCGACGATTTTAATTGCTTGGGGAGTATCTTCATATCGTTTATTGGTTAAAATGCTGACTACATTGGTTTCCGGGTGATGATAGTTATATACCCCACATCCCAGCAATCCCAACGTGAACACTAAAGACAGATAGAACCTATATTTGTAGACAACTTTGAATAATTTCAAGATATCAAACAAAAGCAAGAATAATGCCATGTATAGAGTAAATATCAACCAACTTGTTCCAATGGTGTACATTGAATGGGAGATAAAGACAGGCATCTCAAGGTTACGAGTTAGCATCGTGCCGAAAAAGGATAAAGCACATATCCAGAATAAAACGGTCAGGAATATTTTTACTCCGAGAGATTTAACTTTCAGAGCTTGCTTTGCTCTGATAAATATGTAGGCATTACCTGCCAGATAAAGAGTGATAATGATGAGTAAATATGTAAGCATAGCGTTTACTTAAAAATCAGAGAATTTATTGGGGCAAAGATAGGTTTTATTGTTGAGTAAAAAGAGTTAATAGTGCTGATATGACTCTAAAATAGCCAAATAAAGGAAAGAGAATGTGTCTGTATCGGATTGATTGAATCTTAATTACGAAAAATTATAGGAAAATCTGTTTTTATTCTTATCTTTGTCCTCTGAAATGAAAAAACTAGCCTACATAACAGCACTTATCCTTTCTCTCCTGATTATCTATTCAGGAGGTGGAGTCTCTATTGTGCATTATTGCTGTGTCCGTTGTGAAACGGTGCAGAGCTGTTGTGATACAGGCTGTCCGAAGTGTAAAAAGACTCATACTTGTGATTCAAAAAAAGGTTGTAAAGATAAGGGTTGTACAGCTATTATCTATAAGCTCGATTTGATGAAACATACTACTGAACTGACAACATCAGCTTTAGTAGTCGATCTTTTGTGTGAGCATTTTTGCTATCTGTTGACTCCGACCTATGCGGATAA
Source organism: Bacteroides sp. LFL-34 (assembly GCF_027257075.1). Lineage (NCBI taxonomy): Bacteria > Pseudomonadati > Bacteroidota > Bacteroidia > Bacteroidales > Bacteroidaceae > Bacteroides > Bacteroides sp. LFL-34. Next base: position 179,819 of record NZ_JAPQKZ010000002.1, read on the forward strand.
ATCGGTAGAATATGATAGTCTGACCTCTCCGCCACCTCTCTGTTCGAGGCAGAAGCTGGCGCTATATTCCACTTATATTATTTAGCCACTATTTCTTTCTTATTTAATCCTTTGCTTTCAATAGAACATGAAAGTAAAGCAGCACTGAATGCAACTAAGTTGCATGAGAAATGAATTAATTTTGTATCTCGAAAGTAACTTTAGAAAGAATGAAATATATGATAATAGGACTGTTCCTGTTATTTGCCGGCAATATATATGCGCAAGTACGGGGAACAGTGAAAGATAGTACCGGGGAGGCTATTCCGGGTGCCAATGTGTTCTGGATGAATACAGGACAAGGAGTGACAACCAAAGAGGATGGTAGTTTTTCTATTACTAAACCTTCTAAAAGCCACATGCTGATTGTCAGCTTTATCGGTTTTCAGAACGATACGATTCATGTGAGCAGTAAAAATCAACAACTGGATATTGTGCTTCGTGATGGAGTGGAACTGAATGAAGTGAATATTGTCACTCGTAAACTGGGAACAATGAAATTGCGCAGTAGCGTGATGAACGAAGACATGATAAGCAGTGCCGAATTGAGTAGAGCCGCTTGTTGTAACCTGGGTGAAAGTTTTGTGACGAACCCTTCAGTAGATGTGAGTTATTCCGATGCGGCAACAGGAGCCAAACAAATTAAATTGTTGGGGCTGTCCGGCACTTATGTGCAGATGTTGACGGAAAATATTCCGAATTATCGGGGAGCCGCCGCTCCTTATGGATTGGGATATGTCCCCGGTCCGTGGATGCAGAGCATACAGGTTTCCAAAGGAACATCTTCGGTGAAGAATGGTTATGAAGCCATCACAGGACAGATAAACGTAGAATTTAAGAAACCACAGTTGCCGGAAGCCGATTGGGTGTCTGCCAATCTTTTTGCAAGCACTACTAACCGGTATGAAGCCAATGCGGACGCTACATTGAAACTTTCCAAACGATGGAGCACTTCTCTGCTGGCGCATTACGAAAATGAGACCAAGGCGCATGATGGCAACGATGACGGATTTGTGGATATTCCGCAGGTGGAACAGTATAATGTGTGGAACCGGTGGGCATACATGGGCGACCATTATGTTTTCCAGGCAGGTATCAAAGCCCTTTCTGAAACACGTACCAGCGGACAGGCCAATCATGGAGGGACAATGCACTCCGGTGACCTGTATAAAGTAGGGATCGATACGGAACGCTATGAATTCTTCACCAAGAATGCTTATATCTTTAATAAGGAGAAGAATACGAACCTGGCTTTGATTCTTTCCACCACTTTACACAATCAGGATGCTACGTATGGACGCAAACTGTATAATGTGGATCAAACCAACGTCTATGCTTCGCTGATGTTTGAAACGGAATTTAATCCGCAAAATAGTTTCTCCGCAGGGTTGAGCTTCAATTATGACGCTTATGACCAACATTACCGTTTGGAAAATACAACGGACAATCCTCTCAAAGCCTTTGAAAAGGAAGCTGTTCCCGGTGCTTACGTGCAATATACGTTGAACCTGAATGATAAATGGATGGTAATGGCCGGTCTGCGTGGTGATTACAGTAACGAACATGGTTTCTTCGTGACTCCGCGTGCGCATCTGAAGTACAATCCGAATGATTATGTGAATTTCCGTCTTTCTGCCGGAAAAGGGTACCGTACCAATCATGTGTTGGCAGAAAACAACTACCTGCTTTCCAGCAGTCGTAAGGTGGAAATAGCAAAGAACCTGGATATGGAAGAAGCATGGAACTACGGTGCCAGCGTCTCTACTTATATCCCTATATTCGGCAAAACGCTGAATGTGAATGCAGAATACTATTATACGGATTTCCTGAAACAAGTGATAGTGGATATGGATAGCAACCCCCATGAAGTAGCTTTTTACAATTTGGATGGACGCTCTTATTCGCATGTGTTCCAAGTGGAAGCAAGTTATCCTTTCTTCAAAGGATTCACTCTGACAGGTGCTTACCGGCTCACAGATGCAAAAACGACCTACAAAGGTGAACGAATGGAGAAACCGCTGACCAGCAAATATAAAGGACTACTCACGGCTTCTTACCAAACTCCGCTGGGAATATGGCAGTTTGACGCCACACTGCAACAGAATGGTGGCGGTAGGATGCCTACTCCTTATGAACAGGGAGACGGACAGTTGTCTTGGGAACGTCGTTACGGCAGTTTTGAGCAGTTGAGCTTGCAGGTGACCCGTTACTTCCGCCGCTGGTCTATCTACGTAGGAGGCGAGAACCTGACAAACTTCAAACAAAAGAATCCGATTATCGATGCGGCAAATCCCTGGGGGAACAACTTTGATTCTACCATGATTTGGGGACCGGTGCACGGAGCAAAAGGATATATCGGAATACGTTTTAACTTAGCTAGAAATAGTGAGTAAAAGCAGGAAATAGCGAATGAAAGAAACGATCGCATAGAAAATAAAGAATACTAATTTTAAACTGATAGGAAAAATGAAAACAAAAAGATGGATGGCCACTTGTGTAGTGGCTCTTTTGAGTGTAACAGCTGTATTGGCAAAAGATATTCGTGTTGTTGTATTTAAAGTGTCGCAGATGCACTGTGAGAAATGCGAAAAGAAAGTAAAGGACAATATGCGTTTTGAGAAAGGGTTGAAGGATATTTCGACCGAAGTAAAAACGAAAATGGTAACCATTACGTATGACGCTGAAAAAACGAATGTAAAGAAGTTGCAGGCAGGGTTTAATAAGTTCAGTTATGAAGCCGAATTTGTAAAAGAAACAAAGAAAGACGATCAGAAGGCTGATAAGAAGTAATTGAACAAATACCTGTATTAGCTTGTTTCTATAAACAAATAAGGGTTCTTCCCCAACTCCTTTTTTGAGAGGAGGGGGAAGGCCGTAAACTATAATTATATGGGTAACACAACAAAAAAGGCATTTCCTGTGCTTAATATGCATTGTGCAGGATGTGCCAATAATGTAGAAAAAACAGTGAAAAAATTGCCGGGAGTCATTGAGGCTTCCGTTAATTTTGCTACCAATACATTGACCGTTTCTTATGAGAAAGAGCATTTGACTCCCGGAGAGATTCGTGCGGCTGTCCTTGCGGCAGGTTATGATCTGATTGTGGAAGAAGCCCACAAAGAAGAACGCCGGGAAGAGGAACAGCATAAGCGTTACACTCGTTTGAAGTGGAAAGTGATTGGTGCATGGATTTTGGTAGTACCGTTATTGGTATATTCCATGATACTGATGCATGTGCCATATTCTAATGAGATTCAAATGGTACTTGCTATCCCTGTTATGGTCTTTTTCGGAGGTGGTTTCTTCACCGGAGCCTGGAAACAGGCTAAATTAGGACGGAGCAATATGGATACTTTGGTTGCGCTTAGTACTTCCATTGCTTTTCTGTTCAGTCTGTTCAACACTTTCTTCCCCGAATTCTGGTATGACTGCGGATTGGAACCGCATGTCTATTATGAGGCTTCTGCGGTGATTATCGCTTTCGTTCTTACCGGAAAGTTGATGGAAGAACGTGCCAAAGGAAATACCTCAACAGCCATTCGTAAGTTGATGGGAATGCAGCCAAAAGCGGCTCGCGTTCTGCGCAATGGAGTGGAGGAGGAGATCTTGATTGAGAAACTCCAGGTAGGTGATTTGGTGGTTGTACGCCCGGGAGAACAAATACCTGTGGACGGTCAGCTTTCCGAAGGCGACTCGTATGTCGATGAAAGTATGATTAGCGGTGAACCGGTTCCGGTAGAAAAGAAGAAAGGTGATAAAGTATTGGCGGGAACGATCAACCAGCGTGGCTCATTTATCATTCGTGCCGCACAGGTAGGCAGTGAAACCGTGCTTGCCCGTATTATCGCTATGGTGCAGGAAGCACAGGGCAGCAAAGCTCCCGTGCAACGCATTGTCGATCGTATTACGGGGATTTTTGTACCTGTCGTATTGGGCATTGCCATTCTGACATTTGTATTGTGGGTTACCATTGGTGGTAGTGAATATATTTCTTATGGTATTTTGTCGGCTGTTTCTGTTCTTGTCATTGCTTGTCCATGTGCTTTGGGGCTTGCTACACCTACTGCGTTGATGGTGGGTATAGGTAAAGCTGCCAGCCAGCATATTCTGATTAAAGATGCAGTGGCTTTGGAACAAATGCGCAAAGTAGATGTCGTTGTTCTGGATAAAACGGGAACACTGACTGAAGGACATCCTACAGCTACCGGATGGTTATGGGCGCAGTCGCAGGAACCACATTTCAAAGATGTACTTTTAGCTGCGGAAATGAAATCGGAGCATCCGCTTGCCGGCGCTATTGTCTCTGCGCTTCAGGACGAAGAAAAAATAAAACCTGCCGCGTTGGATAGCTTTGAAAGCATTACGGGAAAAGGAATCAAAGCCTCGTATGAGGGACATACTTACTGGGTAGGCAGTCATAAACTCCTGAAAGATTTCAGTGCGACAGTAAGCGATGTGATGGCTGAAATGCTGGTTCACTATGAATCGGACGGTAACGGCATCATTTACTTTGGACGTGAAAACGAGTTGCTGGCTATCATTGCTGTTTCCGACCCGATAAAGGCTACTTCTGCCGAAGCAGTGAAGGAACTGAAACGTCAAGGGATTGACATCTGTATGCTGACGGGGGACGGACAACGGACTGCACTAGCCGTTTCTTCCCGTTTAGGAATCGAACGTTTTGTTGCCGACGCTCTACCGGACGATAAGGCCGAATTTGTACGTGAGCTTCAAATGCAGGGAAAGAAGGTTGCGATGGTGGGCGATGGTATCAATGATTCGCAGGCACTGGCATTGGCTGACGTCAGCATTGCTATGGGAAAAGGAACTGATATTGCTATGGACGTGGCTATGGTGACTTTGATGACATCGGACTTGTTGCTGCTTCCTAAAGCCTTCCAGTTGTCAAAGCAGACAGTCAAACTGATTCATCAGAACCTTTTCTGGGCGTTTATTTACAACCTGATCGGTATTCCTATTGCTGCCGGTATCTTGTTCCCGCTGAATGGTTTGTTATTGAATCCGATGCTGGCAAGTGCCGCAATGGCGTTCTCCAGCGTGAGCGTAGTGCTCAATTCGTTGAGCTTGGGACGAAAATGAGAAATGAACTATAAAAAGACAGGAACCTGTAAGCTGTAAACGATGAATGGTAAGCTGTCATTTATGAACAGCGAACTGTAAATAATAGACGGTGAATACTTTGCGGATAATACGCAATTTATTCACCGTTCATTGTTTTACAACTCACCATTTATGTTTTCTATCGTCCTTCGTATAAATTATCTGTTTCTAAATTCCAATGGCGTCATTCCTACATATCGTCTGAAATACTTGCCAAAGAAAGAGGCACTGGGGAAGTTTAGAGAATATGCTATCTCTTGGATAGTCATATTGGTTCCTTTCAGTTTGGCTTTAGCATCCATAATGACAATATATGCAATAGTGTCCAATACACTTTTACCTGTCACTTGTCTTACTGTCGTACTTAAATGTTGAAGAGATATACCTAATTTATCTGCGTAGAACTGTGCACGACGTTCGTTTTTATAATTCTCGGTGATAACATGAATCAGTTCCCGGCAGATTTCTTTTTTTCGATTCGAACTACCGTTTTCACCCGGAAATTTATGATATATCAATCGTATGCTTGTCAGGATGGTCTGAAGAGACAATTCAACCAATTCAGAATCCATTTCGAAGTTCTCATTGCAGCTGGCCCGTGATAATAGAGCAAAATAGTCTTTCAGATAACTGGCTACCTCTTCATTAAGAGGAACCACCGGCTGTTCTATCAGTTTGGGATATGCGTTACCAATATTCTTCATCAGGTTGATTCGTCCGGCGCAATGTGCGGAAAAGCCGGCAAAGCAAAGGCATACCTTTTCTGTTCTCTCCCGAAACTGAATGATTGTTCCCGGTAACAGAGTTATCAGGTCATTAGGACGAATCTCATAATCAAGCAGATTGATGGAGGCTTTCATCGAACCTTCGGTACAGATGGCAACAATACATGCTTGCAACCGGCAAGATTGCTTGTAAATATTGAGAATGTCTTCTGTTACATTCGTCCATGCTAATACTTCGGTAGGCAAGTCTACCTGTGGAAAGTCCATTTTCATAGTTGTGTGTGTTATATTAGGCCAACAAATGTACGCATTTTCTTTTTATTTCTTACCTTTGTTTTTATGAAAACATTTTTTATTGATTGGAATTTGATACCATACGCCGAAGCATGGCAACGGCAGACAGAATGGTTTGATAACATTGTCCGGGCAAAAGTTCAGGGCGAGAGTTATGAAAACCGTATTGTGATGTGCGAACATCCCCATGTTTATACATTAGGACGTAGCGGGAAAGAAAATAATATGTTGTTGAGTGATGAACAACTGAAAGCAATTGATGCCACCCTTTATCATATTGATCGGGGAGGGGACATTACTTATCATGGTCCGGGACAATTGGTATGTTATCCGATATTAAACCTGGAAGAATTTCAGTTAGGATTGAAAGAGTACGTGCATTTGCTGGAAGAAGCGGTGATTCGGGTATGTGCTTTTTATGGCATTGAGGCCGGACGTTTGGAGAAAGCGACAGGAGTCTGGTTGGAAGGTGATACGCCTCGTGCGCGTAAGATTTGTGCTATCGGAGTGAGGAGCAGCCATTATGTCACGATGCATGGACTGGCTCTGAATGTGAATACCGATTTACGTTATTTCAGTTATATCCACCCTTGCGGATTTATAGATAAAGGCGTCACTTCTCTTCGTCAGGAATTAAAGCACGATGTGCCGATGGACGAAGTGAAGCAACGCCTCGAAGAGGAGCTTAGAAAACTATTCCAACTCCCAGTTGCCAGGTGCGGCGCATAAAGCAATCTTTATCAGCCAAGGCGTATGAGAAGTCTGCACGTATCGGCCAGAAGTTTATTCCGCAGCCTAGGGTGCCGTAGTTGCCCGCTCCTTTGTCTTTGTCTCCGAAATGATATCCCGCACGGACAACACCATATTTCAGGAAATTATATTCAGCTCCTATGCCAGCCTGGAGATGACGGATTTCAGAGGGGAGCAGATAGTTGAAGTCGAGAGCCACTTGCAAACGGTTTTCTATGCTGAATGGCAGGTCGATTGTACCTCCCAATCCTAATCTGGCGGGTAACTTTTGTCCGTCCAGCTTTTTACCTAAGTTGGCAGCTTGGAAACCAATGCTCCAGGAAGCCATTTCGTCCAATAGAGCCATATTGCGATAGTAGGTCGCGCCGAAGTCCAGACAAACGCTATTCTTGCTGTCTGCGTTTTCCGCGGCTTTGGCTTGCAGGTATCTGAACGTTAATGAAAGAGACAGATTTTTGGCTACATTTCTGAAATAAGCAGCTTCTAAATCCCAGATATGAGGACGGTAATCGAATACCTTAGGATCTTTGAAATGCCGGAAACCTACAGCAAATCCATGTATGCCTTCCCTTCCGATCCGGTAGAAAAGAGAGGCGCTATGTAGCGCATAATCTTGGTTGATCTTAGCGTATGAATAACTCGCACCCATCACTTCTTGTGAGAAAGCGATGGTAGAAGCATTATGAAAAATAGCTGTACTACCGTTATCGGTGGTAGCTAATCCTGTACCTGCCATACCTGCCGATTGGGCGTCCGGAGTAAGTTCCAGAAAATAGGCGCTTGCCATTTCTTGTGCTCCCAGCAAAGTGGGGAATAAGCACGAGGCGAGAAGGAAATGTTTTACTCGTTTCATAATCAGTTATTTTTAGAGTGAGACATCCGGACAACACGTATGCCTGTCCACGATTTATTGTTGTTTAGCATGTGATTGAGAGGTTCGTCGCTGACAACTACTTTTCCCAATGTAGAAGAAGCGTGCAGCAGGTGCAGTTTTCCCTCTTTATATTCTGCTATTCCCACATGAGCAATGTCCAGTCCGGGCATCTTCGTTGTAATAGCAATAATGTCTCCATTCATGATCCAGGGCAATCCGGCTTCCGGCAGTTCGCTTTTCGGCAACCAATGTACGACTTTTCCGGAGATTGCTTTTTCATATTCGGCCATTTGTCGTACATTTTCCGGCGAATCAGCCAATTTTTTATATTGCTTGGGATGGGTAGACATATACGAAAGAGAGATTTTCTGGGTATGCGCACTGTTTTTGGCAGTAATGTCGGTGAGGAATCCGTGGCGGATTCCGTTCTCTATCCATTCGGAAGTATAATGCAACCGGGAAGGATAACCGTTGATGATGCCGTCCCGATAACGTATTTTTTGCAGATTGTCGGCAAAGGAAGAGCCGAGTGCCTGTGCCAACGTGTATTCTACGAAAGTGAGGCAATCTACGGCATCAGTCCGGATCACTAATGATTCTTCTCCGTCTTGATCTAATGTGTTAGCCACGTATTTAGTTCCCAGGTAAGATTTCCCGATTCGTAACATGGGTTCGGGGTTTTCCGGGAATACAACGCCGTCGCGCAACCATTTCTCCAATTCCTGTGTCCATTGTTGCTTATATTTAAAATGATCCTGAAATCCCCAGCCATGTCCTCCGGTAGGATAAACATGGAGAGTTGCCGGAACCTTGTTTTTCTGTAAAGCAAGGTAATAGTTTACTCCGTGGTAAGGTGCTACGGAAGGGTCGTCGGAGGTAAGAGCGATAAATGCTTGTGGAGTATCGGGCGTTACTTGCAATTCGGCGGAAAACTTCTGTATTTGTTCCATTGTTGGATTTTTGCCTAGCAATGCAGTTCTTGTATTTCCACGGGTGACTTGCATCATCGTAACCACCGGATAAAGTAATATCTGAAAGTCCGGACGTGTTTCCGAATTGTAGTGAGTGGCGAGTGTAGCAGTTAAATGTCCTCCCGCAGAGGCTCCCATTAATCCTACCTTGTAAGGGTCGACATTCCATTCTTTGGCATGTTGGCGTACCATGCGAATGGCTTGTTCGGCGTCTGATACGGGGACTTCCCAATGTCCGTTCGGCATCCGGTATTTTAATACTATATAGGTAATACCTTGTCCGCAGAACCAGGGAGCCATATCATACCCCTCTCCATCCATACCCAGTCCACGATACCCGCCTCCGGGACACATGATAATAGCCATTCCATTCGGCTCTTCCGGGTGGTAGACCGTCAGGGTGGGATGCGTGACATTCGTGACAAAATGAGGACGCGTTTCCTGCTCCTCTCCGGTTAGTCCACTGGAGTTGGGAGCACCGTCGGGCCACAAAGGTAGCTCGACGGGCTGCTGCGCAAATGATATGGCAGTTACAAGTGATACTATAATGGATAATAGTCTCCTCATAATGATTTATTTAACTTTCATTGAAGCCTTTATAAAGTAAAGAATCAGTAAGGCATACGCTCCTAATGCCAACACTTCTGACCAAGTATTGTTCAACCATGCCTCATTAACCAGATTGATTCCACCAAAGCGCATCGCGGCACTGATTACTCCCATCAATGCACCTCCGGCAATGAAACCGGATGCCAGTAAAGTTCCTTTTTCACCTCTTTCCGTATTCAGAGATGCATCTTTGCTACGTGTTGTAACAAACCAATTCACTGCTCCACCCACTACCAACGGTACATTTAGTTCCAATGGAATAAACATACCCAATGCGAAAGCTAATGCAGGAATTTTACAAAGAGTCAGAATAATAGCTAAGACAGCCCCAATGCCATATAACAACCAGGGTGCACCTACACCGCTCATTAGTGGTTCGATAACGGCCGCCATCGCATTTGCTTGCGGAGCAGCCAATGCGCCACTTGTAAATCCGTATGTCTTATTCAGGATAATCATTACACCGCCTACTGTTGCAGCCGATACGATTGTTCCCAAGAACTTCCATGTTTCCTGTTTGGCAGGCGTGCTTCCGAGCCAGTAACCAATCTTCAAGTCGGTGATAAAACCTCCTGCCATCGACAGTGCGGTACATACTACACCACCCATTACCAATGCGGCAACCATGCCCGAAGGACCTTTCAGTCCGACAGCTACCATCACTACGGAAGCCAATATCAGTGTCATCAATGTCATTCCCGAAACCGGATTAGTACCAACAATCGCAATGGCGTTAGCTGCTACTGTGGTGAACAGGAAAGAGATGCCGGCAACCAATACAATGGCTACCAATGTATGCAACAGATTCCCTTGCATGACATCGAGATAGAAGAATAATACGATTAATATCAGTGTGATGATGGAACCGATAGCGATAATCTTCATGGAAAGATCCCGTTGGGTACGGATAATGCTCTTCTCTACATTCCCTTTACCGCCCATTTCTTTGGCTGCCAGCCCGACAGCGCTCTTGATGATGCCCCAGGAACGGATAATACCGATCACACCTGCCATAGCGATACCGCCGATACCGATGCTCTTGGCATAATATTTGAATATTTCTTCCGGGCTCATCATACCTACGGTAGAGGTGATTTCCGGATTCCATGCATTCAGTACACTGTCACCCCAGATAGCAGACATTCCCGGAATGATAATCCACCACACAGCCAGTGAACCGGCACAAATGATGGAAGCATATTTCAGTCCGACGATATATCCCAAACCAAGCACAGCGGCACCGGTGTTTACCTTGAATACCAATTTTGCCTTTTCTGCCAGCATTTCTCCGGCACTGCAAACACGGGTAGTAAAATTCTCGTTCCACCATCCGAATGTCGCTACGATGAAGTCATATAATCCGCCGATCATACCTGCCATCAATAATGGTTTGGCCTGGCTGCCGCCTTTTTCTCCGGAGATCAACACCTGTGTAGTAGCTGTTGCTTCCGGGAAAGGATATTTTCCATGCATGTCGCTGACGAAGTATTTACGGAAAGGGATCAGGAATAGAATACCCAATACGCCACCCAATAAAGAGCTGATGAATACCTGCATGAAGGTAACCGTCATCTCGGGATATTTAGCTTGGAGAATATAAAGAGCGGGGAGGGTGAAGATCGCTCCGGCAACGATTACTCCGGAACAAGCTCCGATAGACTGGATAATCACATTTTCGCCCAACGCATTTTTTCTTTTGGCAGCTCCGGAAACTCCTACGGCAATGATCGCAATTGGAATAGCTGCTTCAAATACCTGTCCGACCTTCAACCCCAGATAGGCAGCGGCGGCTGAAAAAAGGATTGCCATGGCAATACCCCATGCTACTGACCAGATATTAACTTCCAGATAATTTTTAGAGGGACCCATCAACGGGTTGTACACTTCCCCAGGTTTCAACTCTCTGAACGCATTCTCGGGTAACCCGGTGAATTTGTCTTCTTCTTGTTTCATAGTTTTTATAATTTGCTAATGTGTTAATTTACATTTCCGTCCTCAAAGTAAACAAAAAAAAAGGAGAACCGAAAGATTCTCCTTTATGTAATAGTCTATTTTTTCCTACTTTGCATCTTTTGCCGTCATATCGCCTTCGATATACAATCTTACCATCTCTGTTTTGGCGTTGGTACGCAAGGTGATTGATTTTTTGAAATGTCCCGGATATTTGCCTGTTCCGTTATAAGTCACCTTGATTGTTCCCTTTTTACCCGGCATGATGGGTTCCTTTGTATATTCGGGTACTGTACATCCGCAAGAGGCTACAGCCTGATGGATCACCAGCGGGGCATCGCCGATATTAGTAAAGGTAAATGTGCAACTGACAACCGGGCTGTTTTCAGAAAACTTACCGAAATCGTGAGTTGTTTTGTCAAACTTGATATCTGCATTTGTTTGTGCAAATGCAAAGCTTACGCCCATTACTAACAGGGTCATTAAAAAAAGTATCTTTTTCATTTTTCCTTCTCTTTTTGATTACAAACGACAAAGATAATGCTTTTCCCCTAAAATATACTTTATGGAGTGCGAAATAGTATTAAACGATTCTCTTTTGCTATTTTGAGAGTTGGAATCCGAGCATCATTCCATCGTAATTTTCGGCCAGTGAACTAACTGTTTTCAGTGCGGTACTGCTGCTTTTGCTGCCGATGAAAGCCATTAATTTCAACAGTTTGTCCGAGTTGAACAGTAACTCCAGTGAACTGGAACTGCAATTTACTTTAGCGTGCAGATTCAGAAGTTTCAAATACTTCAAATCAACTTGTTTGGTTGAAGCATTGTAGGAGTAAGTGCCTTTCAATGTTTTCTTGCCCACCGTGCTGGTGAAAGTACTGTCGGCATTGAAAGTGAAACTCATTTGGCCGTCTTTAATACCTATTTTGCTTAATTGTTCGTTCAGCTTATTTTCAGCCATAGTGGCTGCGGCAGCTCCGCCTGCTTTCATTAGTAAGTTATCCGATTCGAACTCTACGGCCGAACCTTTGTAGTTCCATGTTCCGGTCATGTCGATAGATTCGGTGGTTCCGGTGATGGCATTCACTACTTTTGAAATGTTGTCCTTATTTAATAAGTCGGACCATGATTGCGCCTGGCTGTTAGTCGCCATCAGCATAAATACTGCCATAAAGGCAATAGATAAAAAACTCTTTTTCATTTTCATTCTTCTTTCATTTAACATTGAGATCCTTGTTTATGTTTTCTATGTAGTTGAGTATATCAATACGTCCTGTGCGGTCTTCCGAGGAAGATACGAAGTGAGGAGGGAGCTCTTCCCATTGTTTACTCAACTCACGTAAATAGGCATTGATATTCATTTTTAAACGTCCACCTTTGAGTTTATCGGCTTTGGTAAAGATGATAGAGAAGGGGATACCGTTCTCGCCCAGCCATTCCATAAACTCAAGGTCTATTTTTTGAGGTTCCAGCCGGCTGTCTATCAGGACAAAGAGGTTGGTCATTTGCTCCCGTTCCAAAATATAATCTTCGATTATGGTGCGTATCTGGTCTTTCCCTTTTTGTCCGCGTCGGGCATAGCCATATCCCGGAAGGTCGACGAGATACCAATTCTTATTGATAAGGAAGTGGTTGATTAACATCGTTTTTCCCGGAGTAGAGGAGGTCATGGCCAGACCTTTACGACTGGTCAACATATTGATAAGACTTGATTTACCCACATTCGAACGGCCTATAAAGGCATATTCCGGGAAAATACCGGCTGGGCATTTCTTCACGTCCGTATTGCTAATCACAAATTCAGCACTTGTTATTTCCATTTTCTTGTCATTTATTTCTTTGTAAAATCGTTTATAATAAACTTGTTCATTGTTTATAATAAACTATTGCGCAGTTTATAATAAACTCTGCCATTATTTATTATAAACTTCGGAGTACCTGTTTTCATGGTACTTTCAGCGTTTTCCCTTTTTTAGACATACAAATTAACCCCGCAAAGGTAAGCGTTCCATTTAACATTAGCAATTCATAACCGAATTTATATCCGGTTTCTTTTTCAATCCACCAGTCGGCAAGATAGCAGATCAGTGGTGAAAGGATGGCTATGAGAGGAACCCACCGGTCGTTCGTTTGCCTGCGTGTAAAAAGTCCGAAAGCAAACATTCCAAGCAGGGGGCCGTATGTGTAGGAGGCGATGATATATATGGCGTCAATAACGCTCTTATTATTAAGTATTTCTACCAGGCAGATGAAGAATGCCAATAAGACTGATAACGATAAATGCACTTTGCTTCTTTTGCGACGTGCCGTTTCTTCTGTGTCTTTTTCCGTATTCAGCAGGTCTACGCATACACTGGTTGTCATGGCTGTCAGGGCGGAATCCGAGTTGCTGAAAGCTGCTGCGATAATACCGATTGTAAAAAGTACCAATACGGATTGTCCCAGATAACCTTGGGCTGCAAACATGGGTAGTATATCATCATTCATGGCTGGCAGTTCGAGGTGCATCTGTCCCGCTAGCGCTATTAATAGAATTCCCAAGCATAGAAAAAGGAAATTTAGCGGAATGAATGAGAAACCGTAGCAGTACATGTTTTTTTGTGCTTCCTGGAGGTTCCGGCAAGAAAGATTCTTTTGCATCATATCCTGATCCAGTCCGGTCATTACGATGACGATGAAGATACCACTGAAGAACTGTTTGAAGAAGTTCTGTCGGGATACCCAGTCGTCAAATACAAAAATACGGCTGTGTTCGCTGTTTTGGATTGTTTGCACAATGCCGCTGAAGTTAAGGTCTAATCTTTGGATCGTAAAATAGATGATAAAAATCAGAGCGGCAATCAGGCAAAATGTTTGTAAGGTATCTGTCCACACAATGGTCTTTATTCCGCTTTTATGAGTATATATCCATACCAATGCAACCGAACCGACAGCAATCAGCCAAAAGGGAACGTGCATTTCCTGAAATACATACGTATGGAGAATGAGGCATACCAGATAAAGTTTGGCTGCGGTTCCCAACATGCGTGACAGCAGAAAGAAAAAGGAACCGGTGCGATAGGCACGCATCCCGATGCGGGTGCCGAGATATCCGTAGATACTTGTCAGATTCAACTTATAATATAAAGGAAGTAAGATATGGGCTACGGCCATGTATCCGAAGAAAAATCCGAGTACCGTTTGCATATACGTCATATCCATTCCGCGCACCATTCCCGGTACAGAGACGAAAGTGACTCCGGAGATAGAGGCGCCAATCATTCCAAAAGAGACTATATACCAAGGTGATTGGTTCTCTCCCTTGAAGAACGCTGCATTCGATCCGCCCTTACGTCCGGTGATACGGGCTATTAGTAATAATACCGCGAAGTAGCAAAGAATAGTGACTAGTATCATCATAACAGATGCAAAGGTAGCAATTTTTGTAGGTATTAAAAACAATAATCTGTATCTTTGCAAGGTTTTATCGATAGAACAGCAAATATTATCTATGAACCAACAATATCCTTCTATACTGCTTGAAAAGGCAGTCGGCGAATTTTCCAAACTTCCGGGTATCGGGCGTAAGACGGCTATGAGGCTTGTTCTGCATCTGCTCCGTCAGGATACGGCTACGGTGGAAGCTTTCGGAAATTCTATCATAACGTTGAAACGTGAGGTGAAATACTGCAAAGTGTGTCATAATATATCCGATACTGAAACTTGCCAGATTTGCGCTAATCCGCAACGGGATGTTTCCACTGTCTGTGTGGTGGAAAATATCCGTGATGTAATGGCGGTGGAAGCAACCCAGCAGTATCGCGGGCTTTATCACGTTTTGGGTGGGGTTATTTCTCCAATGGACGGAGTCGGACCGAGTGACCTTCAAATTGAAAGCCTGGTGCAGCGGGTGGCTGAAGGTGGAGTCAAAGAAGTTATTCTGGCATTGAGCACTACGATGGAGGGGGATACTACCAACTTCTATATCTATCGCAAGCTGGATAAACTAGGGGTTAAACTAAGTGTGATAGCCCGTGGCATATCGGTTGGTGATGAACTTGAATATGCCGATGAAGTAACTTTAGGACGCAGTATTGTGAACCGGACGCTTTTTACCGGAACTGTATAATCATTATTAATCATTTAAGAACGAACATGGAAGAACAGATAAAACGAGCTGTCAGAAATTTGAATATCAGTTATGTTTTCTTTTGGGTGCTCCCGGCATTTTTGCTTGGGGCAGGAGAATTTGAACTTTTTCCCGTAGGAGGTTTGGTAGATAACGCATCAGCTACCTATTATTTTGAGACGGTCGGCATTTTGCTCACTGCTTTGTGTGTGCCTCTTTCTCTCAAATTATTTAGCTTGGTGCTTAAGAAAAAGATAGATCACATGACTATCACGCTTGCCTTGAAGCGATATGTGCAATGGAACATTGTTCGCTTGGGAGTGCTTGAAGTAGCTATTGTAGTGAACCTTTTGTGTTACTACCTGACGTTGAGCAGTACGGGTAACCTCTGTATGCTGATTGGCCTCACGGCGTCACTTTTCTGCCTGCCCAGTGAGAAGAGATTGCGTAACGAACTTCACATTGCAAAAGAAGAAAAGCTATGAGACAGTCTTTCTTGATGAACGAGCGTATCTATCTTCGTGCGGTAGAACCGGAAGATATGGACATTATGTACGAGATGGAAAATGACCCTTCAATGTGGGATATTAGTAATTTTACGGTTCCTTATTCCCGTTATGTGCTTCGTCAATACATCGAAGGCTCACAGTGCGATGTGTTTGCCGATAAGCAATTGCGGCTGATGATTGTACGCAAATCTGACCAGTGTATACTCGGCACAATTGATATAACAGATTTTGTACCCCTTCATTCGCGGGGAGAAGTAGGGATTGCCGTCCATAAGGATTATCGGCAACGAGGTTATGCTACTGATGCATTGAAATTGCTTTGTGAATATGCTTTTGATTTTCTGTCTTTAAGTCAACTCTATGCACATGTCATGACGGATAATGAAGTATGTGTAAAACTGTTCACCTCTTGTGGTTTCGTTCAATGCGGATTATTAAAAAACTGGTTGCAGGTGGAGGGTTGTTACAAAGATGCATTGCTTCTCCAATGTTTGAATCCTAAGAAATGAGAAATTAATTGAGAGTAGGCACTTGTGGGAAACGTGACCACGTTTCATACTTGCTGCCTAACTTCTCTAAAGCTTTCCGCCACATATCTTTAATATTGTTTTTCATCAGATATGATTTCTCTTCCTCGGACACCAACCAAGTGTTTTCTCTGATTTCGTTGCTCAACTGTTCGCTATCCCAACCGGAATATCCCAAGAAGAAACGAATGCATTCACTGATTTTATTCCCTTGTAATATATATTTCTTTATTTCATCAAAATCTCCATTCAGATAAAGCCCTTTACTGATAGAAATGGATCCGGGGATATCAGATAATGTGTGGAGATAAAATAGGGTATCAGTGGCAATAGGTCCACCTTTGTATAGAGGAATCTCATCCAGGTATTTAAATTCCATGATGATATCGTTAAGGAACAATGGCAGTTGCTTGTTGATAACCAATCCCATACTTCCTTCATCCGTATGATCGACCAGTAAAATTACGGATCTGCCAAACGTTGCGTCACGTAGAAAAGGTTCTGATATTAAAATCCTTCCTCTCGATGGCAACACATTATTCGATTGAATCTTAAATATGTCAGAGTCGATATTCATGCCACTAAAGTAAGAAAAAAAACGGAATAACAATCGTTCTTTCCGTTTTTTTTCATTTTAAGAATGGCTTTTATGAATATCTTATGTCAAATAATCAGGCTATCGGATGATTTTCAGCAAATAGTTTCATTCTTTCATCCAGTTGAGCATATTGGTGGTCTTTAATGAAAGAGGTACACGCGCGCAATCCTTCCTGATGGCTTCCTGTAGTTACTAATGAGATAGCGCTGACTCCGTAGTACATCAATTCTTTCGCCAGTTCGCCACTGGTCATTCCCGGATAACCGATGGTGAAATAAAATCCGTCTGCAATCGGCTCGCCCAGATCGTTGTCATATACCAGATGAAAACCGTGACGGAGGAAGATTTCTTTTAATTTCCGTGCTCTTTCACCGTATATCTTCACTTCGTTAAGGAAATTATATTGTCCTTCGTTGGCAGCTTTCAGCATGGCGGCCATGGCGAACTGTGCAGAATGACTAGTTCCTGAAGAAAGCGCATAAAGCACACGGTGAATGAAAACCGTTCCGAAAGTTCCGCCACCATATCGTTTGGTCAGTCCCGGATAGCTTCGGTGGTATAGTTTATCAGAGATACAACTTACCCCAATACGTTGCCCGGCGTAGCTGAATGCTTTTGAGCCGGAAATCAGCAATACGTAATTGTCCGTATAATGGGCAACTGATGGCTGGAAAGGAGGTTGATACGGTTTACTTAAATCTTGGCGGAAGTCCATGGCAAAATAAGCCAAATCCTCCAGAACAATCACATCATACAGTGTTGCCAATTCACCGATAATCCTCAATTCTTCTTCTTTCAGGCAAATCCAGCTGGGATTATTGGGATTTGAATAAATGATGGCTGATATATTTCCTTTTTTCAGATAGCTTTCCAGTTTCTCTTTCAGTTTTTCTCCGCGGTAGTCATACACATCAAATGTTTCAAACTTTTGCCCCATTACAACCAACTGCTGTTTCTGTACCGGAAACCCTGGATCGATAAACAAAATCGTATCTTTCTTTTCGTCACATTGGCTGCAAGTAAGAAATGAAGCGAATGTACCTTGCATGGAACCAGTGACAGGCACACAACCTTCCGGACTTAAATCTACGTTGATGAATGCTTTGATAAAGTTGGATGCCTCTTTCTTTAGTTCCGGCAATCCGTTGATGTCGGGATATAGACTGGCAATGCCATTTTGTAATGCTTCAATTTCCGCTTTCACGCCTACAGCGGAAGGAGGAAGTCCCGGAACACCCATTTCCATTTTGATAAATTCAACTCCCGATGCTGTTTCTGCTTTTGAAGCAATAGCTTTCACTTCACGAATGGTAGCTTTGGAAAAATCGACAATTTGAAACTCATTGATGGTTTCGTCAATCAGATGTCGTTCAATTGGTGTATTTTTCATTCTATTTTCTATTTTATTAGTAGCTGCAAATGTACACGATAATTCTTAATAAACCCACTTTTTCAGAAAAAAGATACTGAAGCTATTGCAGGTTTCAAAAAAATATCTACCTTTGCATCCGCAATCGAGAGAGATGCTAAAGTGAATATTTTGGTGCGTTAGTTCAGTTGGTTAGAATACATGCCTGTCACGCATGGGGTCACGGGTTCGAGTCCCGTACGCACCGCATTAGGAAATAAAAAATCCTCTGATTTACTGAAAATCAGAGGATTTTTTATTTTGAAGATAGCGAATAATCGCTATCTCTTTTTTCCATCATATCCCCATTTCACATAGATGGCTCCCCATGCAAATCCTGCTCCAAATGCAGTAAGAATTAGGTTATCTCCTTTTTTGAATTTATCTTCAAAATCCCAGAGGCAGAGTGGGAGAGTGCCGGCACTAGTGTTACCGTATCGTTCGATGTTGACCATGACCTTTTCGACAGGAACTTCCAAACGTTGTGTTACGGCGGTGATAATACGTTGATTAGCCTGATGAGGAATTACCCAGTCGATGTTTTCTTTGCTTAGATGGTTTCTTGCAATGATAGATTCACAGGCATCAGCCATGTTGGATACTGCATATTTGAATACAGTACGTCCTTCCTGATAGATATAATGCATTTGATTATCCAATGTATAATAAGAAGGAGTACATATAGAGCCACCCGCTTTAATGTGCAAAAAAGGCAATCCTTTACCATCTGTTCTTAACACAGCATCCATAATGCCAAAATCTTCAGTAGTAGGTTCAAGCATGACAGCTGCTCCGCCATCACCGAAAATCGGACAAGTTGCCCGGTCGGCATAATTTATTATTGACGACATCTTTTCAGCGCCTACAACTACCACTTTCTTGTAATTTCCAGAACGGATAAAATTGGCTCCAGTCTCCAGTGCATATAAAAAACCGCTGCAAACAGCTTGCATGTCAAAAGCAAAAGCTCTTTTCAGTCCCAGTCTTTCACATAAAATAGAAGCCGTGGAAGGAAAGCGGTAGTCAGGGGTTGTTGTAGCTACAATTATCAGATCAATATCATCCGGATTTGTTCGGGTGCGTTTTATTAACTGTTTGACAGCTTTACGAGCTATGTAAGAAGTTCCCAGTCCTTCCTCTTTCAAAATACGTCTTTCCTTAATACCAATACGCCCCATAATCCATTCGTCGGTAGTATCTACCATTTTGGAAATCTCATCATTGGTCAAGATGTAATCGGGTACATATCCTCCGACTCCTGTAATTACTGCGTTTATTTTTTCCATTCGTTTTATCTAGTTTTGGTAAATTGAATAAGGAGGTTCATTCGAAAATCAAAAATGCGGGCGCAAATATATGGAAAAGAGACCGAATTCCAATAGTAGTTTGTGAAACTGTAGCCTTTTTAATTAATAAAAAGGAATATTTGACCAAATTTTGTCTAAATTTTTAGCAGGCAATTTTTGTTTAAATGAATGAGTTGTTGTAAATAATTGATTCATAGGTAATTGTGAATGTTGCTCCGGTATTGCTAACTACGAAGTTTGTCAAACAACTCGTCATTGTATAAAGATGACTTATTGGTTAGAGACTATTTAAATTTTATGCAAATCATATTTTCGCTTCCTTTCTTGTCTTGCAGGTTCAAGATTTTCTTGATGACTTGCAAATGTGTGTTCTTCTAAATCCATACTGCCATCGGTAATGTATGGTAATAGTCAGTTATTCATCAAGAAAAATATTGTATATGTGAAAATATACACAGCGATATGATAACCGGCAGAAGCTGCAGTACGTACCAGATGCAGTGTAAATGCTGTTTTACCTACCGCAGGACGGGCGGCAATAACGATCTCCTCACCGGGTTGCCAGCCGCATGTCACCCGGTCAAGGTCGGCAAATCCAGTAGTCAGTCCTGTAGCACTGTTCTTGTTGCTGGCCATGCGGGCCTCTATCAACTTACAGTGTCCTCTATGAGTTGTGACGTGGAACAGAGATGTTCGGCAGTACCACATTCATTTTCCAATCGGTCGAGGAGGGTATGGGCATTTGCCAGCGTATCGTCTGTATCAGTTATCCTGATAGTTGGGAAAATAAGCCACTGCCATCTCGGATAGTACGTGGCAACCGTGAAGCAGCCAGTCAAAAGATTGATTATCCATTGTTTAAAATATTTTAGTACGCCGCAAAATTATGACTCGTTTCATTGGATGAAAAAAACGTTTTTCTGATGCTGGTAATTTAAATGTAAAATAAGTATGAATATTTTTAAATAAAAATCTAATTATTTAAACAATCTTTTCTATATTTGCATTCGAAATTAGATTTTATATGGCAGTTTTGTCGATTAATAATCAGTAATATCAAACCATTTATATATAACTAAATTTTATAATGTTGAAAGGAATAGAAATAATAAAAGATCGTTTACAACGAAAGCGAAAACAGTACATCCATCAGGGAGAGAAAATAGAACAAATGAAGTGTACAATGCAAAACACCGGTGAGGAAATTGAGCAACTGGAATATGTGCTTAATGAGATGGAGCATATAGCGGATGTAAATCGTGCTCCACGAGTGATTCCAAATGCTAGGGTGGAGGAGGTGTTTGCATATCTCTGCCGGGTGTTTGAGTTTTTGCAGCACCGTTTAAAGCTGCATTTCAAATATAAATTGGCATGCGAAGTCATCTTTGCCTACTATCAGTTTAAAAGTCGGTTGCATACTCCTGGACGGGAATATTTAAGCTTTGCAACTATACTGACTTACTTTAAACGTGAAAGAGGAATGGCGTATGGGTGATTTCAAAAATATCGAAATATAGAGATAATAGTGTGAAAAACAAATGTTTTAGGAACAGAAATGACGAATTTGATATTTTTTCCTTATTTTTGTGTGTCCATTTTTGAATGATATGATACAGATAATACGATTAAAAGGAAAAGACAAACACTTATATCGGCTTTTAGCGCCGATGGTGATGGATCCCGAAGTGATACGCGCAAACAATAATTACCCTTTCAAGACGGGCGAAGAGTATGTGTGGTTCATTGCGATTGAAGATAAAGAAGTGGTGGGCTTCGTCCCCGTGGAACAGAAAAGCCGGAAGAAAGCTGTAATCAATAATTATTATGTGAAGGCAGAAGGCACCGTACGGGAGGAAATCCTGTCACATCTGTTGCCCGCTATCGTTGCGGAATTTAGGCCCGAGAGTTGGTTGCTCAATTCGGTCACACTGGTACAAGATAAAGAAACATTTGAAAAGTTTGAATTTGTATCGATGGACAAGAAATGGACACGGTATGTAAAAATGTATAGATAACTTATGACGAAAAAGAAAATAGCAGGCACAAAGAATGTATATGAATTAGCACAAGAACGACTGAAAGTTATATTTAATGAATTTGATAATATATATGTGTCATTCTCCGGAGGTAAAGACAGCGGGGTACTGCTGAATATGTGTATCGATTATATCCGGAAGAATAACCTGAAGGTACGTTTGGGAGTTTTTCACATGGATTATGAGATCCAGTATAAAATGACCATTGACTATGTAGACCGGATGCTGGAGGCCAATAAGGATATTTTGGATGTATACCGGGTATGCATCCCTTTCCGTGTGGCTACCTGCACCTCGATGTATCAATCTTTTTGGCGTCCGTGGGAAGACAGCAAAAAGAATATATGGGTTCGTTCCATGCCGAAAAAGGCAATGACCAAAGAAGATTTTCCTTTTTATAATACAACCATGTGGGATTATGAATTTCAGATGCGTTTTGCGCAATGGATACATAATAAAAATGATGCAGTGCGCACTTGTTGTCTGATCGGGATTCGTACACAGGAAAGTTTCAATCGGTGGAGATGTATCTATATGAGCCGTAAATTCCAGATGTATCATAAATATAAATGGACTTCAAAAGTAGGGAACGATATTTATAATGCCTACCCTATTTATGACTGGAAAACAACGGATGTATGGACTGCCAATGGAAAATTCCAGTGGGATTATAATGTTTTATACGATCTTTATTATCGTGCCGGAGTCAATCTGGAGCGTCAGCGTGTAGCAAGTCCCTTTATTAATGAGGCACAAGAGAGTTTGCAGCTTTACCGGGTGCTTGATCCTAATACCTGGGGTAAAATGGTGGGAAGGGTGAACGGTGTGAACTTTACCGGTATGTATGGTGGTACTCATGCAATGGGATGGCAATCGGTGAAACTTCCCGAAGGATATACATGGCGCGAGTTTATGTATTTTTTGTTGTCTACTCTGCCGGAGCGGGCGAGGAAGAATTATCTACGGAAACTTTCAGTGAGCGTGAATTTCTGGC
Organism: Bacteroides sp. LFL-34; assembly: GCF_027257075.1. Lineage (NCBI taxonomy): Bacteria > Pseudomonadati > Bacteroidota > Bacteroidia > Bacteroidales > Bacteroidaceae > Bacteroides > Bacteroides sp. LFL-34. Next base: position 202,639 of record NZ_JAPQKZ010000002.1, read on the forward strand.
GGACAAAAGGCGGATGCCTGAGTGATGCCACCATCCAAAAGCTGATTGATGCGAAAGTACCAATTATCGTTATGGACAACAGTAACTACAAAACGTTGAAAAAACCGGTACGTATGGAATATCAGGATGATATCGACATTCCGGAATTCAAAGAAATACCCACGTATAAGCGAATGTGCGTTTGTATTCTTAAGAATGACCATGCCTGCAAATATATGGGATTCTCACCTACAAAGGAGGAGATGAGTAAGAGAAGTCAAATTATGGAACAATATAGAATCATAGTATCATGAGTGTAGATAAAAGCCCTGTTTACGAGGTAAAAGCGGTGCCCGTAGAAAAAGTATATGCGAACGATTATAATCCGAATGTCGTTGCACCGCCTGAAATGAAGTTGCTGGAACTTTCTATTTGGGAAGATGGCTTTACGATGCCATGTGTATGTTACTACAATAAAGATGAAGACCGTTATATCCTGGTGGATGGTTACCATCGCTATACGGTATTGAAGACTTCCCAACGAATCTATAAGCGTGAAAACGGTTTGTTGCCGATTGTGGTGATAGACAAAGACTTGTCTAACCGTATGAGTTCAACAATCCGGCACAACCGTGCGCGTGGAATGCATAACATTGAATTGATGTGCAACATTGTTGCGGAGCTTGATAAGGCAGGTATGTCCGATCAATGGATAATGAAAAATATTGGTATGGATCGTGATGAATTGTTACGTCTGAAACAAATTTCAGGACTTGCTGATCTGTTTGCTAATCGCGAATTCAGTATTCCTGATGAGGTGGCACCTACGGAAACTGAGCGTAAAACCTTATAATCTGATAGTTATATATACAGAAATTGAGTATTTTGTCATTTAGGCACAAATTATACAAGTTATTAGCTTATTTTGTTGTATAAAATAGTTAGTTCTTTTGTCTAATTTGTGCCTAAGTTGTGTCTAAATGACACGGAAAACTATAACTTCCCTCTATTGTCCAAGTTTTTATGAAAGAAACTTGGGAATTTTAAAATGTTCGCATATCGAAAGAAATGAGGATATTGAATATTTTTGTTGTGAATTTCGTAACCTTGTTGTTCGCTACCTACATAATTAGTCCCTTTATTCTAAATTGATTCTCTGTAACAGAAATGAATACAATTTTGTATCTCCTTTAATATTCCGAAATTTGCAATATGAGATTTGGACAAAAATATTGTCCTGAGAGAAAAGCAAAAAGAGAAATATATAAGAAGTAGAGGAAAGTATATTAGAGAATTAATGAGAGAAATAACAAAACTTACAATCAGTTTTTTATATTTGATTTTTTTATTATCTGTGGTGTGTGTGCAGGGGTCGAATGTGACCGGCACTCTCTTTCAATTAACACCGAAAGTGACAACTTGTGCGGATATATATGCCAAGTTGTTGATTATGCCGTTGAGCAATCCTTGGCTTGGCTCTCTCTCTTATAGTGACACTCAAGAATCAATCTCCATGAATTATATTATGTATGAGTCCGGCATTCAGAACAATACCTGTCTGCACATCAAGGGACTTGGTCTGGTAATAACATCGGTAACAGATGGGGGCTGACTGGTTGATGTAGTATGAAGAAGGACAAAGAGAAACAGGTGACAGGATGATGTGTATCTAACATTAAAAACAGGAAATTTGGAAAAAGAAGTTCATATTAGACAAAGGAAAGTTGTTCCTGCTGCGGGAAGTACGCTTCAGCTCATGCCTACTGAAAATTCAAATTCGGAGGTATATGAAATCAATTATTTCTGCCTTACGGGCGAAGTGGATGAAAGTGCTAAAAATTGGATCCGTCTGTATTCTTCCGTAATGCCGGAGGAACATACAGGAGAAGAACGCATTATCGTTGAAGACGGTAAGATATATATTAAGGTATTGCCCAATATAGAGGCGGATTCCAGAAACGGAATCGTACATCTCACAACAATGGCGTCTTCCGTTAAAACGGGCATCAGTAATGTGCAACGCATAAAAATAGATGTTACTCAATTGGGGCAATAAATAACAGTAAATGTGATATAAATGAAGAAAGTTGCTATACTCATATTATTCATGCTCGGATGTGCTATTTCCGAGGGTTATGCCCAGAAGGTTGCGTTGAAAAGCAATCTGCTGTATGACGCTACCACTACCATGAATTTGGGGTTGGAGATCGGACTGGTGCGTAAATGGACGCTGGACATTCCGGTCAATTATAATCCGTGGAAACTTTCCGACGGCAAACGCCTCCGTCATTGGGGGATACAACCCGAAGTTCGTTACTGGTTTTGTGAGAGTTTTCGCCGTATGTTTATCGGAATGCACGGACATTATGCCGATTTCAATGTAGGAGGGTGGCCCGACTGGTCTTTTATCAGTGACAATATGCAGCATACGCGTTATCAGGGATATCTTTATGGCGGTGGCTTTTCCGTAGGATATTCGTGGATTCTGAAAAAACGCTGGAGTATAGAAACGTCTGTCGGAGTGGGATATGCGCACATTGTATATGACAAGTATCCTTGCGCTACCTGTGGTACGAGATTGAAGGAAAGCAGCAAAAATTATTTCGGACCTACCAAAGCAAGTGTGTCACTTATTTATGTAATTAAATAATAAGGAGTATGATAATAAGAAATATAGGTTTCCTTGTGTGTATGTTGGTGGTTTGCAGCCTGAATATAAACACAGCTATGGCTCAATCCCGCTCTTACGAAGGTGGCATTACCGTGAATCCGGTGCGGTTGGAACAGAAAGGTGATTTTATTCATGTCGATATAGATTTTGTTTTGAATAATGTGAAAGTGAAATCTGCCCGGGGAATGGATTTAATTCCGCGGCTGGTGACTTCCGGACGCACTCTGAATCTTCCGAAAGTTTCTATTAAAGGTCGTGACGAGTATTTGGCGTATGAGCGTGGGCTTGCGTTGATGAGCGCCAAGGAGAAGAGAAGCTATGAGAAGCCGTATATAGTGGAAAAAGCCGGAAAACTAAGAAATGATACGATTCGGTATCAATATCTGGTTCCGTTCGAATCATGGATGAAGGATGCGCGTCTGGACATGCAGCGTGACGAATGTGGTTGCGGTGAAACGGCATTAATGAACATCGAGGAATTTGGCAAAGTGACGTTGGAACGTGTATGGACGCCTTATGTAGTGGTTCCTCAGTTTGCTTATCTGCAACCGAAAGCGGAAGAAATCAAACAACGGGATATTCAAGTAGAATGTTTTCTGGATTTCGAGGTGAATAAAGTCAATATTCGTCCCGAATACATGAATAACCCTCAGGAACTGGCTAAAATCCGCAAGATGATCGATGAGCTGAAGTCCGATCCGAATGTGAAAGTGAACCGTCTGGATATTATCGGTTATGCGTCTCCGGAAGGAACATTGGCAGCGAACAAACGTCTGTCTGAAGGACGTGCCATGGCGCTCCGGGATTATCTGGCATACAGATACGATTTTCCGAGAAACCAATACTACATTGTCTTTGGAGGTGAAAACTGGGACGGACTGGAGAAGGCGCTTGAAACAATCGAATTGGAATATAAAGACGAAGTGCTGGATATTATCAGGAACATACCTATTGAAAAAGGAAGAGAAACAAAACTGATGCAACTTCACGGAGGGACGCCTTACGGATACTTGTTGAAGTATATTTTCCCAAGTTTGCGTGTGGCTATCTGCAAAGTGAATTACGAAGTGAGGGATTTTAGTGTGGAGGAAGCAAAAGAGATTATCAAGACGCGTCCGCAGAATTTGAGCTTGAATGAAATGTTTCTGGTAGCTAATACCTATCCGACAGGCTCGCAAGAATTTATTGATGTGTTCGAAACGGCTGTCCGGATGTATCCGCAGAGTGAGATTGCAAATATAAATGCTGCTACTGCCGCTTTATCACGCAATGAATTGGTTTCGGCTGAACGTTATCTGGGCATGGTGAATTCGAATAAGAATTTGCCGGAATATAATAATGCTATGGGAATATTAATGTTAATGAAGGGAGATTATGAATCATCGAAGAAGTATTTGAAGTTTGCAGAGCAGTCAGGTCTGGATGCAGCTAGGGGCAATCTGGAAGAATTAGTCAGGAAGAAGGCTAATGCTGCTAAAATGAAAAAGAATGGTAAGTAAAACTTACTGATTAAGTGGGAAATTATATAAGTATTAATTCTAATATTTTTTTGTATTATGCTAAAGATTAAATCAATTTTAGTTTCATTGCTGGCTGTTGCGGCACTGGCAAGTTGTTCAAATGAGAATCTGGAGGAAAATCCGGAGGTTGAAGGGGGAGCAGGTTATGATGTAGCTTACGTATCAATTAGTCTGACTAATCCCAAAGTGCCTGGTTCACGTGCTTCTGGTGAACAGACGGCTTTAGAGGAGGAAAGTGCGATTAATGAGCTCTATTTGATTACGTTCAATGCGAGTAAGGTGGTGACTAAGGATGAAAAGGCAACTAAGTATGCCACGGTATTGGGATCAAGTTCTTTCGGAACAAATAGTGGAGTTACGACTCCGAATACTCCGGTTAAAGTGGATCCGAATACTAAGTATTTGCTTGTTATTGCCAATCCAGGTTACCAATTAAAGGATCGCTTGGATAATCTTTCAGCGGGTGCAACCTATGCTACCATCAATGGAATGATTACAGTTCCTGAAAACAATACTAAGCCCAACAATGCTTATCTGGTAGAGGAGGTTGTACACTCCAATGGTTGTGCAATGATTAATGTCGGATTCTACGATGATTCCGATTCAGATCCATCCAATCATGCATGGGAGGATGAATGTCTGCTTGATGTATCGGATAAGATTGTTTTGGTCAGCGACTATAAATCGGAAGCGCAAGCTCAGAATGCAGCGAAAAGTAATCCGGCTACCCTTGAGATAGAACGCCTTGCTGCAAAATTGGAGGTTATGATTGGCAGTCCATTAGCAGTTGGACCTTTTGAAGATGGAACAAATGCAAGTCTAGGACAGTTTGATTTTGGAAATTGGACTATAGATTACTACAACTCCCTGTTCTTTCCTTTTGCAAAGAAGACTACCACAGCATCGTCTCATACTACCGGATTTTACAAAAGTAACTTCTATACAGTCGACCCGAACTTTACGACTGCGGGTGGAACCGAATATCTTACAGGCATTATTAAGAATACACTCGATGCTGCAACTCGCGAACCTAAGGTGGAATGGGTTGCTGAAAGTGCGACTGTAGGTGATAATTACAAATACTGTATCGAGAATACGATGGTCGCAGGATATCAGAAGTTCGGTGCGGCTACGCGTCTGGTACTTAAGGGACAGTATGCACCTTGGAAGTCTGGTGAATTTACTTTAGGAAATGACTGGTATCGTCTTCCTAACGGAACTAACTCTGTAAACTTCAAGAGTTTTGCCGACTTGCTGGCTGCTTATACGCCTGCCAAAGCTAAAGAAACAGCCTCAGACCCTATGACCGCCCAGGAGAAACTTTTAGTTTCGGCATGCGAACTGTTCTATACTCAGATAAAATCTGAACTTACCGCCAATGATCCGGGTGATTTTGCATCCCTTACGCAGGCTATTCTTGACGACAACAACATTCAGAATGGTGGTGAACTGTGTAAAAAAGAAGGTTGCATCTATTGGTATCCAAAGAGTCTCAACTATTACTACTATGAGATTCGTCATGACAATGCAGCCAATTCTTACATGGAGTATGGGAAATACGGTGTAGTACGTAATAACTATTATACGCTTACGCTGACAAAGGTGAATGGTAACGGTACACCGTGGTATCCTGGTGGTGGTCCCGAAGATCCGGATGAAGAAGAAGATATCGATAAGAAAGGTGCCTATCTCCATTTTGAGATTAAAGTTGCTCCGTGGATATACTGGACTACAAATTTCGAAATCTAAATAAATTCTTTACTTTCAAAGAAAACAGGGCAGTGCGGACTGCCTGCCCTGTACTTTTAAAATAGATATTCCGTACGGAACAGACCGCCGAAAAAAGTAAAAACAAGCCGGTGACAGGCTTCCCAAAAACAGCACTGAAATATACCGGCGCATCCGAGATGCAATGAAATGCAAAGCGCGCCCCAAAAAGAGGAAATAACCGGAGGTCACAAAATAGAGATCTCTGACAATATAAAATGGCAAACCGATAGGGTTGCCCCTAAAAGAAAAGATATGTTCGGAAAAACTAAATCGCTGTTCCTTATCGTTGCTTCGATGCTATGTATGGCTTCGTGCGACAGTATACGCGAAGACCTGCCACGGTGCGAACTTTGGTTGGAATTTGTATTCGACTACAATATGGAATATGCGGATGCATTTAATCCGCAGGTTAAATCGGTGGATGTACTTGTGTTCGACAGCGATGATAAATTGCTTTTCACCAAAAGTGCCGAGGTTGCTGCGCTGGTTGGTGGAAGCCGGATATCGTTGACCGACGAGCTCGATTTCGGAAGTTATAAAGTACTGACCGTCGGAAGTCTGTCTGACAGATTCCGGCTTTCGGACAATGCAGGTAATAAACTGGTGCCGGGAACAACCACCCTCCAACAAGTCATTGTATCCCTGAAGCGGGAGACGGATGTTGTTAATTTCGAATTTCAGCATCTTTACTTCGGAGAAGTTGTGGAAGTGGATCACCTGCCATCCAATACCAACCATAAAGTTTATCCGGTGAACCTGATACGTGACACCAATCGGTTTAATCTCGCGTTAATGGGATATGAGGAAAATAAAGTGGATGGCACACAATATACATTTGAAATTCAGGCACCGGAAAATGCGGTTTATTCCTGGGAAAACGAACCCACAGGACAAGGGCCAATTACTTATGTGCCTTACTATACAGGTCCGGGTGAAATATCCGATGTGGTTATGTCCGCACGCCTGAATACGATGCGTTTGCTCAACAGGAGCGGATGGGATTATAAGTTTATTATAAGGGATGCGAATACCGAAGCCGAAGTCTGGAGCTACAATCTGATGACACTATTGAGCATTGCCCGGCCGGTTTACCGTTACGACGGAACGGAACTTCCCTTTCAGGAGTATCTTGACAGGCAGAGTGAATGGAACCTGATATTTACAGTTGTTGAAAAAAACGGAGGAGGATTCCTTCAAATTGGTATTGTCGTGGGGACCTGGATTCATTGGCTCCACGGGATGGAAGTTTAAGAATGAGAAAAAAGCTATTACATATCATTTATCTGGCATCCACCATCCTTTTGTTCTCATGTAGTAGAGAAGCTGATGTGGCTTATGAGTTGCCTGCCCATACTACCCGGGCGCAACTTAGCATCGACTTGGTGAATAATGGGGATGTGGAACAACAGGAGAAGATAAACTCCATGCGGTTTATCGTATTCGGCAGCACGCCCGGTGGCGTGAGGCTGGATGTGAATGAACACATCCTGTTGAGCACTCCGGAGACAGCTACTGATATAGATGCGCAACTTCTCGAAGTGACTTCCAGCAATGATATCCTGGTCGTAGTTATTGCCAACGAACCGCAGAGTCTCACAAGCCAACTTGACGGTATAGCTAATCTTTTGACGTTGCAAGAGATGATTTACGACATCTCCAGCATACTGAATAGTGACGGGCAGATTATTTCGGCGACCGGAATGCCTATGACAGGAGTGATCCGGGATATATCCATAGCACCCGATGAAACCAAAACAGTGCAAATGGTAATCGAACGTGCCGTAGCCCGGGTAGATGTCTTTATCGAAGCTATAGACGGCGGGGCAGTGACCGGATATACTGCCGGAAGCACCAGTGTCACCTTGCATAATTTTTCCCACGATAGCTATTTCGTGATGGGAAATGTGGGCAACGGCACGCGTGATAACGCCGACTCTTCAAAAAACTACGGAAAGGTGAAGGAAGACGTGTCGGAAAGCAATTTATTAACGCATAGCTGGACGGCTGCGACTACAGAAACTTGGGCATACTCATCGGCTCCCGGAGCTGAAAACCGGAAGTTGCTTTGCTCGTTCTACACAGCCGAACGCCTATTCAAGTCGGATTATTCCGACCGACTGTCTATCAGTATGGCTAATGTCCTAAAAGGGCCTTCGGACGTCACCGGAATAACCGGGAAAGTAATTGAAAGCGTAACAAAGGTTGACGGCACAGGTAGTCCGACAGCGCAACCTTTTACGGAGATCCGTCGGAACAACGTGTATCAGGTAACGGCACGCGTAGGAAAAATAGGTATTCAGATACTGACGATAAGCGTAGAAGATTGGGGTGAAAGACAAGACATTGATTTGGATATGGACTTGTAATATCTTTCGCTGATTGTTTTTAATTTCGGAAAAGAAGTAAGATGATAAAGACTATAAATAATATTAGGATGATTATGGCAATGGCTGTCCTTTCGGTTGTCCTCTTTTCGTGTGTCAGAGAAGAGATGACGTGTGATAAGGAATTAATTGTTGTGCAACGTATCGGTGAAGGTGGCTATGTCTACACTCGTGGTACGGTAATCTCTTCGAATACCGATCTGAAAGAAGAGACTTTCGGTCTTTACAGCTCACTGACTCCCAATGCTTCTGTTCCCCAACCATACTTCAATGCAAGTGCTACGGTTAACGCCGACCTGACAGCCACCATCTCGCCGTTGCAATATTGGCCAGGATTGTTGAATGCGAGCATGAAGTTCTTCTCCTGGTATCCGTACAGTGATGCGAATGCGCCTACTGCGAGTTTCATTGATCCCGGAGAAATGGTGCTGAATTATACAGCGAATGAATCTGCCGCCAATCATGTCGATGTATTGGCGGCTATATCGGGCCCTGTATGGGTTGAAGGTGTGAATATACACTTCTACCACACATTGACCAAGGTTACCTTTACATTCAAGAAAGTAGCTCCTGTACCGAATGAGGTGACTATCGAGAAAATAGAATTCCAGAATGTAGGAAAAAGCGGTAACCTTGCGATGACTGAAATTCCGACCACCACGACGAAAAACGGCAAACCGAAGTTTGTCTGGAGCGATGTCGCCACCGGGAGGGTCGCTTCTACTCCCACCGGTAACAAAACAGTTACTGAAGATGCCACCTTGATAGGTGATACATTCCTCATGTTGCCGACCGACGCTTTCTCCGCAACCGCCAAAATCGTTGTTACCACCAACTTTGGCGATCGGGAATTCCTGTTCAGTGATATTCTCGCCAAGAATCCGCATTCTTGGGAATCGGGCGAGTACATCAACTACAATCTTACAATATCCAACGAAACCTATCAGCTTTCAGCTACCCCGCTTGAATGGACGGAAAGCCCGGTGAATGTAATTTTCGACAAGCAATATTATCTCAAATTATCGCAGACCAAGGTACAGACAGCTGGTGATGGGGTCACTGTCAATATAGAAGTGAAAACGAATTATGATGCTAATCCGGATACAGGATTTCTGCCGGGGGCGTCATTAAACAAAAGTACCATGGATACGTGGCCAACAGTTAATATGACTCAGATATCCCTTTCGGAAGGAGTGTATACGTATAATATCCAGGTTGTGATGCCCAGATTTAATTCAGGAACCGGAACTAAGCGGGAAACAGGCTTTTATATCAATGCTGGTAATTTGCGGCACCATGTACTGTTGAGCCAGTGGAGAGAAGACGGAGAGTGGCTGACCTCAAACGTAGAGTTGGACAGCAACGATAATGGAACCGGAAATATGCGACGTCGCAAGATTGTCTTTACTTCGGGCAATCCGGGAATATGGGAGTGGAAGATAACCCAGATACAAGATCCGGATAAAATTCTGCTTAACAGTGAGACAATGCTCGAAACAAGTGGCGTGAGTGGTGATGCGGTTTACTTCTACTTTAGAGCCGATGCTGTGTCCGGTGATACGGCTAGACTCATACTAACCAATACGAATGGTGATAATCTGCCAATAACGGTGACATTGACCGCACCATAATGACGAATATGCAATATCAAAGTTTAAGGAAAGGAAATAGAAATATGCAATATAAGGTTTCAATAAAAAGAAAGTGCTATCTTTTGTCTGTTCTGTTGATGACGGTATGGCTTACCGGATGCGTACAGGAAGAATTTGAGTCGACGCCTTCTCCGGCAGGAAACGGTATTCGCTTTACATTAACGGTTCCCGATGTAAACCTCCCGTCCGTATCTTCGCGTACGATGACCGGAACGGGAACAGCAAAGAAAGAAGACGAAATAGAAACGGTGGATATTCTTGTTTTTGATATGTCAAAAACGCCGGCAGTATTTCTGGAATGGGTCAGCGCTACAGGAGTTACGCAGGACTTGGCTGACAATTCCACTGTGAGTTTCTCTGCTGTGCTTTCTCCCACTACCGCATCTACCTGCATCGTGGTTGTGGCAAATAAGGAACTTGATAATATTGTGTCGGGCTTCACGAAGGGAGCGACCACCAAGGTTGAGGCAATGGAAAAGATGCTCCACACCCAAACCGGCAAATGGCTGGCAGACGGCTCGACAACCGGTGGGTATACGCGGATTCCGATGTACGGGGAGAAGGTAATAAGCAAAATCACTCCTTCGATGAATCCGATAACCGAAATTAATATGAAACGTATGCTAGCGCGTATTGATATCCGTAATAACAGTGCCACTTCGAATTTCACGGTCGAAGAGGTTTACCTGGCCAATCACAATACCACCGGATATATTGCTCCGGCATGGAACACGAACGGGCAGGTTACTGACCCGGTTCCGGATACTCCGGTTCTCCCCGCGGGTAGTGGTAAAATGACGGAAGAAGGGGATGTAATCCGTTATTCCGTAAATGGTAACACACCCTACGATGGGGAGATTTATACATTTGAATCCCTGGCGGCAGAGGATGCCGGTGGTGCGGGAGCAGACGGAGAAGCGAGCCGTAAGGATGCTACTTGCCTGATTGTGAAAGGAAGGATCGGTACGGGTGAATCGACATTTTACCGGGTGGATTTTACCAAAAACGGAAATACAGGAGAGCAGGTGGAATATTTGCCCTTGAAGCGAAACTATAAATACATCATTACCATTACTAAGGCGTTGGGTACCGGTTATAAAAGTTTTAGCGAGGCGTTGGCATCTTATACAGTCATGTCCAACCTTAAAATCCGGTTGATACACTATGACCGTGACAAAGTCAAAGATGTAGTCTACAATGGGCAATATATGCTCGGAGTGGGTGAATCGGAGGTTGCTGTAACTCAATACCAGAATAATAGTTATGCTATAGACGTTTTTACTGACAGTCCCGGAGGCTGGAAGGCCACCATTACTGCAGGGAACGACTGGCTCAAATTTGAAGGTGGAGCTGATGCGGCATCAGGCGTTGCGAATGATGATACCCAACTCAAATTGAAGATTCCATATTTTAATAATGAAAATATTGGCGTTGGGCGTAAGGCTACTGTTACGTTGACGGCAGGGCGCCTGACTCACAATATTGAAGTGACACAGTATACGATAGATCCGGGAATTATCAAATTTGTCGATGCATACGGAAATGTGTTGGAGAGAGGTCTTTTTTTTCCAATTCGAAATCCTGATGGTGACGAACTCCCTCTCGAACCGCAGACGGTGTATGTCATGTTTTCCGTGGATAGGATAGAAGGTAAGCTTTATGGCACTGGCGGTGTCAATATGGTCCAATATAATGTCGGCGGTTTGATTCCGCAATTAGACAGGACGAATGCGATACCGTTCAGTGAAAGGGTGCAGGCGTTTACCATACAGCCTAATCCGCGAAGAGCAGGCGATGGTACTGTTGAAGATGGTGCAGGCTGGTGGTGGCGTTGGGACTTTATGTTGTTCGACCTGTACGATAAGGAAGGATACCTTACTCAAGTACAATTCCCCATCAATCAGGGGGAGCTGGAGTTTTCACTCCGATATCTTTCCACTACAGTCAATAGTCGTACTTATAAAGTCAATCTGGGTGCGGAACAATACTTGCAATTGTTTGTCAATAACAATTGGGAAATTATGGATATTGAGGAATTGAATATAACGAACGATGATGGCACCGGACTGATTCGGACCGATTCGGATAATGATGTAATTATAGGTAGAAAGAATGCGGACGACAAGATGTATCTTGAGTCTATCATAGGCTATGATGACGGCAAGGGAAATGATGTGGTTGGTCATGGATACGATTTCAGGCTGAAGCTTCACCCCGGCAAGTGGAAAGAAGGAAAAAGCGGAACGATAAGAATCACGTTCAGAAATGTAATGCATACCGTGGCGGATGAAGAATTCCCGTTTTATCGTACGATTGACCTTCAGATGGTGTCCGAAACCAAATCTTACACAACTGCCGGGGAACCTCTTTTCTATCTTTATCCGCTTCGGTTTGATAATAGGAGATATTATAACGGAACTAACCAAAGTGTGGGGCGATTGGAAAATGTAGCCGATGCGGAGGATATCTGTAGGAATATAGGCGATGGTTGGCGTCTGCCTACTGCTAGTGAACTGTTGCTGTCATTTGTCTATGAAAATGCTTTGGGTGGTAATGCGATTAACAGTAATTATCATGACGGTCAGAATATATATGGGTGGTATCAAAACTGGACAGGTAACTACTGGTCTTCATCATACTATGAGGCTAAAGGCTCTACAACACGTTTTGGGATGGAAATGTCGGCAGGTTATCCGGATTCCGCACCTGTTAGTAATAATAATTATTTTCGTTGCGTAAGGGATAATACAAATAGCGGAAAGAAGTACCCTTATTTGATGGTAGAATCCTCGGGGGTCACTATTGTCTCTCGCGATGCCAGTGGAGGAACAGATCCTTTGGTGTTATTTGCTTCAGGTGAAACTCCGGATACAAGTGTCGCAATGAATAAGGTTGCTCCTAAGTTTCAGATTGAAAATTCCAGTAGTAATGGTAAAACTTGGGCGGAAGCAAAAGCGGCATGCGAAAGTAAAGGGAGTGGCTGGCGTCTACCTACTCAGCGTGAGATGTATTTAGTACTCAGTATGGGAGGGGCTGTTACCAATATCGAAAACCAAGGTTTCGGTGACTCGACTACTTGGATAGGGAACGGATTCGAGAAGATTAGTGCTGTGCACTGGACATTGACTTCACGCGATAGCAACTATTGGCTGGTCGGACATAATAATGGTGAATTCGGCGCATGGGCTACGGTAGAGTCCACAACTTGGGCTTGGTATCGTTGTGTGCGCACAATAGAATAAAAGCTAAAAGAACTGTATCAGAATGTTGTTTGTCTTCATTCTGATACAGCTCGTCTATTAAATCCTTTTCTTTTATTCCTAGAATCCACAATGTTTAGTGTGTTTTCCTTTGTTTACAACGTATTGATAACTTCCAACTGCTTTTGCAAGAAAGCAATACGCTGTGCTTCTCCACTTTCCGAAACCAGAATAGAGTGGCGCTTTAACGATTGAATCCAATTGCGTTGCATCTGGCAGATATATGAGCTTTGCGAATCCATCGAGTTGATAGAATATACCCGCAGCAGACTGACTTGGTAATCATGTTTCTCGATATAGCTGTAAGTGGCTTCGAAACTGATATTGGACAGATAGAAAGACACTTTCTTGTTTTCGCTGAACTCTCCCTTTATGGACAGATGTTCTACCACGCCAAGTAACTGAAGAAGTTCTTCTTTCAAATGCATGACATCGTCCTTGTTTATCAGATTCAGGCTGGCAAAGTACTTGATCTCTTTCACAAAAGAATAAAAGATATTTGTGTCCCAGATGAAAAACGTTTTTGGACACTGTCTTATACTTTCACTCAACTTCTTATGCACATTGACGATCCGTTCATCCACAGACATGTCTTCCAAAGAATGTGGCGTCTTTATATCTCCATTCTGATACATCCATCGGCAAAGACGGAATTTAGACAAATTCTCATAGGAAGAATAAAGTGTAAAGGGAAGGGAATTGGATGCAGTATACACCTCCGTCGTATTATCTGTTTTCACATAGTCGAAAATTTGCAGATAACGGTTGATTATTTCGTAATAACTTTCCAGCGCACTAGTGGCATGAAGTAAGTTCAGGTCGAAAGTAACTTTATTAGATACATGGCTACCGACAATCTGGTCGATAGAAATACCGAGTTTTTGAGAAAGCAGCGCTACTTCGTCTATTGTAAAAGACACCTCACCTCTCAATCTGCGATAGACAGCTTCCTTTCCCATGCATAAAATGTCAGCCAAAGTATTGGCCAGATTCATATCTTGAGGAATTCGCTCCTTCATTGTAGATATTAATTCGTTTAGAATACCATTTTTCATTGTTTGTTCCTTTAATTTTAATGTTAATAATCTTTGTGATACATTCTATGCAAAATTACGTCTTGTGTTTGAAAGATTTGTGTGGAAAAACAGAGATGAATGTATGTGTCTTTTTCTGATTGGGAATCAAACGGAAGCGGTGAGGACAGGGAATGAAAAAAAGTAGATAAGAATCTTATCTACTTTCATTTATTGGAACTGATTTTTTTTTGAAGTTCTAATCTGCGAAAATAAAATTAAAGAGCGTCAATAATTTCTCGCTGTTGCTTGAAGAATTGAATACGCTGCATTTCACCGCTTTCGGATATCAAAGTGGAGAACTTTTTCAGAGATTGAATCCATTCTTTCAAGGTACAGAAAATTTCGTTGTCCATCGTGGTAATGGAATTGATGGAATAAATACGTATGAGGCTTAGTTGCAGGTTATTGGTGTCTACATAGCTATATGTTGCCTCGAAGTTGATATTCGACACATAGATGCGTACACGATTGCCATCGGCTGTCTTGCCATTGATAGCCAGTTTTTCCAGTTCGTCCGCCAATAAGAATAATTCATTTTTGATTTCTTCTTTTGTTTCGTCGGAAATGAGATGGATGCTGGCGAAGTATTGGATATCGTTGATTAGGTGTTGGAAAATCATATTATCCCATATATAGTCTATGGAGTGGATATGACGTGTCATTGCTACATAGTCTTTCTGGATATTGACCAGTTTCGGTGGAATATCCAACTCTTCGAAACTCTTGCAATCAATATATTTATTCTGGTACATCCATTTGAATAAACGGAATTTTGCCAGAAGTTCATGTTTCAGATAGAGAGTCTGGGGAATAATGTTGGCAGAAGTTCCCATTACAGAATTCGGGTCATCCGGCATCGTATTGATCAGCGAGACATATTTTTCAAGGATATTGTAGTAACTCTCGAACGGGTCATCATAATCTACAATGTTTATATTGAACATGGCGTTCGATTTGAAACTTAGTCCTATAATCTTGTCTAGCGATATACCCAGTTTTCTTGAAATAAGGGCTGACTCTTGTAAGGTGAAAGGTACTTCACCGCGCAATCTTCTGTATACTGCCTCTTTTCCTATGTATAGCGTGTCCATTAACATATCTGCCAGTTGTCCTTTGAGCGGAAGCTTTTCTTTCATCGCTTCTATCAGGTTTGCATTTGGATTATTTGTCATCATAATAGTTCTAATAAATAATACTTTTCTATTATAAACATTTGTCAGTGGCAAGTTGTTTCGGAAATTGAAACTATTTAAATCTGCTTTTTTTTAAAATATCCTCTCCGAAAATTGTTTATTTTAAGCAAATCGGTTACATTTGTGACCATAAACAAAACGAAGAGACAGCGTCTCTTTAGTAAACAATAGAAATATTTAGAATGAAAAGAATATTGGTAAGTGGCGGAGCCGGTTTTATAGGCTCTCATCTCTGTACACGGCTTATAAACGAAGGTCACGACGTGATATGCCTGGATAATTTTTTTACGGGTTCGAAAGATAATATCATTCACTTGATGGATAATCATCATTTTGAGGTGGTGAGGCATGATGTCACTTATCCTTATTCGGCTGAAGTAGATGAAATCTATAATTTGGCCTGTCCTGCATCTCCTATTCATTATCAACATGACCCGATTCAAACTGCCAAAACATCTGTGATGGGGGCTATTAATATGCTGGGATTGGCAATGAGACTGGATGCCAAGATTCTGCAAGCTTCTACGAGCGAGGTATATGGAGATCCAATCGTTCATCCGCAACCGGAAAGCTATTGGGGAAATGTGAATCCGGTGGGGTACCGGTCTTGCTATGATGAGGGAAAGCGTTGTGCAGAAACGTTATTTATGGATTATCACCGTCAGAACAATGTGCGTGTGAAGATTATCCGTATTTTTAATACGTATGGTCCGCGAATGTTGCCGAATGACGGACGGGTTGTTTCTAATTTTATTCTTCAAGCGTTGAATAATGAAGATATAACGATATATGGTGATGGGAAGCAGACACGCAGCTTCCAGTATATTGATGATTTGATTGAAGGAATGATAAGAATGATGAATACGGAGGACGAGTTTACAGGTCCTATAAACCTGGGGAATCCGAATGAATTTCCGGTATTGGAATTGGCGGAAAGGATCATTAGTATGACCGGTTCATCTTCGAAGATTGTATTTAAGTCTTTACCGGATGATGATCCGAAGCAACGCCAACCGGATATTACATTGGCTAAAGAGAAATTGGGCTGGCAGCCTACTGTTGAACTTGAAGAGGGGCTGAAGCGTATGATTGAATATTTTAAAAATGTCTGAAGCATAAAAAAAGAAAATTATGAATATGGAAATTAATCCTTCTGAATATAAAGTCCTTATTGTGGACGATGTAATATCAAACGTCCTTTTATTAAAGGTACTTTTGACCAACGAGAAATTCAAAATTGTGACTGCCGGTAATGGAACACAGGCGTTGGAACAAGTGAAGAAGGAAAATCCGGATCTTGTATTACTGGATGTAATGATGCCGGATATCAGTGGCTTTGAGGTAGCTCAACAAATGAAAGCAGACCCCGAAATGGCTGAAATTCCCATTATCTTCCTGACTGCTCTAAATAGTACGGCGGATATCGTAAAAGGATTTCAGGTGGGTGGTAATGACTTTATTTCAAAGCCATTCAATAAAGAAGAATTGATTATTCGTGTGACGCACCAGATTTCGTTGGTTGCAGCGAAAAGAATCATTGTTGCACAAACGGAAGAGTTGCGTAAGACGATCATGGGACGCGACAAACTCTATTCTGTGATTGCACATGACTTGCGTTCACCAATGGGATCTATCAAGATGGTATTGAATATGCTGATTCTGAATCTGCCAAGCGAAACAATTGGTGATGAGATGTATGAATTGCTGACAATGGCTAATCAGACAACAGAAGATGTATTCTCATTGCTTGATAATCTGCTGAAATGGACGAAGAGCCAGATTGGTAAACTGAAAGTGGTTTATCAGGATATTAATATGGTGGAAGTCGTAGAGGGCGTAAGTGAAATCTTTACGATGGTGGCCAGTCTGAAAAATATTAAGATAGTACAAGATGTGCCTGTAGAGAATGTGGCTGTTCGTGCTGATATTGACATGATTAAGACGGTGATTCGTAATTTAATCAGTAATGCGATTAAGTTTAGCAATGAAGGTTCGGAAGTAGTGGTGTCACTGGCAGAAGAAGACGGTATGGCAATCGTAAGTGTGAAAGACAGTGGTTGCGGTATTGATGACGAAAATCAGAAGAAGTTGCTGCATACCGATACTCATTTCAGTACCTTTGGTACAAACAATGAAGAAGGTTCGGGACTCGGATTGTTATTGTGTCAGGACTTTGTTGTCAAAAATGGCGGTAAACTTTGGTTTACTTCAAAGAAGGGAGACGGGTCTACATTTAGTTTCTCAATTCCATTGTTGGAGAAATAAGATAACTATAGATAATACGACTAGAAATAATAAGGGCACGGTTTGCATGAATATGTAAATCGTGCCCTTATTTAATTGGTATATTCTATTTTCGGTTTATCGTTTGCAGATAGCCTTAAAATCGCAATACGAACATTTTTTAGTATCTTCTGTCTGCGTAAAAGGCTCTTCTTCGCTGAATATTTCTTCTAATAATGTTTGCAGGCGTTCACGGAATTCATCTTCAAAGAAAGCGAAGTTGTTTACCGGTATTTTCGGTTTACGAGGTTCTCCCATTTCAATAACAGGCGAATAGTTTTCCGATGCTGCCCGGTGGATGTAGAGCAGAGCAGGAGCTACCATTAACGATTGTTGCCGGCTCATGATAGCAGCATACAGAAAAGTCTGGAAGATATAGTTCGGGCGTGTTTCCGATGGGGTGAACAGTTGCTTGATATTAGCAGGTATTTTAGGGCTTCCTCCTGTTTTGTAGTCAACAATCCGCAGGGTACTTTCTTTTGCATCCATACGGTCGATTGTGCCACCCAGACGGAGAGTGAACGGTCCTTGTCCTGTTTGTATAGTAATCTCTTCTGAAACTTTCTTTTCCATAGCGACCATTTCGAAAGGAGTATATTGAAGGTCGTTACGCAGCAATTGTTTCAGATAGGAAACAATTACTTTAGAGTTGATAAGTTGTATACCATTATATTCGGGTTTTTCTTCGGGAGAAACTTTGAATAATTCTTTTTTGAAGGCTTGGTCAACGTAGCTTTGTAGCTTCACGTCATTGCGTAATAAGCGTTCAAGATCTTCTTTCTGTATCGTTTTTCCGGTTGCAGTCAGGTCGGTGTATGCTAATTGGGCGGAGAGGTGGAAAATGGTTCCGAATAGAGCGGAATCAATTTCAGCACTCACTTCGTCCGGTGTTTTCAAGCCCGCTACATAGCGGTAGTAGAATCTCAACCGGCAATCCAGATAAGCATTAAGGGCGGAAGGAGAGAGAACCAGTGAATTTGGATGAGTGCTATCGTAAGCACGATAGATTCGTCTTAGTACTTCAGGTGTTTTTTCTACTCGTATCTCTTGGGTACTTTGCGGAGATTGTCCGGCTTCCAGATACTCGCGAGTGATATCGTGCGGACCTTCTACCAGTAATTGCAGCATAAAGCGGGATTCTTCTCCACGATTCAGGCCATCCGAAGAAGTATTGTAGAGTAGAGTGATATTCTCTGCCCGTTGTATCAGGCGATAAAAGTAGTAGGCATATACTGCGTTTTTATGTTCGATAGTGGTCATACCGAAAGCTTTCCTCAGATTATAGGGAATAAAAGAAGACTCTCCTCCGGATTTGGGTAATTGCCCCTCGTTGAGAGATAGCATGATAAGATTCCGGAAGTCCAGATTACGTGTTTCCAGTACTCCCATGACTTGCATTCCGATAGCAGGTTCTCCGTGAAATGGTATGTTGGAAGATGTCAGTACTTTGGTTATCAGTCGTTTTAGCGTATCTGTGCGTATGCTTAGTTCTCCGCTTTCAATCAAACTATAGAGACGATTGATTTTCGTATGGCTTTGAAAGAGGGATTCTCTATAAAGTTGGTTGAAAATATCATTATACTCTCCTTCTTTCCGATAAATGGTTGAAATGTTTTTGATTAATTCGATCAGATAATCGCATAGTTCTTTTATACCATTACGGGGAGTGAAGAGGGTAGTTAGAAAATCATCCTGTTTAAGTTCTGACGGAAGTGGATAAAAACGGTTTGTTTGGGTCAGTTCACGTTCCAGGGGACCGGCATGGGATGATAATTGCTGGGTATAGGGATGCTTCAATATGGCGGATACTGCCTCGTAAGTGAATCGGCCGGTATCGGAGCGGTAACCATTGGTTTGCAGTTCCATTACGGCATTGATAAAGCTATAAACAGGAGTTTGAGCCAATGGGAATCCCATGGTGATATTGACATTCTTCACTTCCTGCGGAATGGAATGAAGTACGGGAAGCAACAGAGCTTCATTACAAAGCACTACAGCATTTTCTTTTTCCTTTTCTACGGTAATTTGTGAATGATCGTTTGTTATCGCCTTAATCCATCCGGGAAGGAAACGTGCTTGGGCATTCTCGGTAGAAGCGGAAATATAACGTATTTTCTTCGGTTCTTTAAAGGTGTTGAAAAAGCTTTCCGGGAGTTCGTTCGGAAATTCCTCGAGATTACGTTTCAGGAATTCTCCGGCCTCATGTTTTTTGATTTGTTGGGTGTAGAAGATATCATAGTCCCAATAGAAGAGTGCCTTGCCCGCATCTTTCAGTTTTCTGAAAAAGTCACTTTCTACTTTGTTCAAAACATTGAACCCGACAAATATGTATTTGTCGTATTTGAGTTGGTCGGTATCGAGTTGTTCGATCACGTTCCGGTAGAGCATGCCTTCGTAAGCAATGCCTAACTCTGTCAGGTTCGCACGGTAACGATGGTAGATAGTACCTAGCTTGTCCCAAAGGGAAATAAATTTTTCTTTTAGTTCGGTCCGTTTTTCAATGGAGAAATTCTGAAAAAACTGTTGTATGGCTTCTTCCTGCTCTTTGTCAAGGAATTCATAGTCATCCATCAGATTTTTCAAATCTTGTAGATTACTGAATAATTTGTCGGCATCGACCATATTCTTATCTACATCATCAAAATCACTAATCAACAATTCGCCCCAGAAGTAGAAATCGTCCAATGTTTCCTGACTCCGTGTTTCCTCTTTGAACACTTTATAAAGTTCGCAGACCAATCGAATAGGATCGCCGCTTTTCTGTACGGATAGTTTCTGAAACAGGTCGCTGATACTCATGGCAGCTGGTGACCAGATCGGTTTATCGGATTCTCCTGCTAAATATTCATTGAAGAACAAGTTAGCACGTTTATTAGGGAAAACGAGTACCGTACGTGACAGGTCGTTTCCTATCTTGGTATATAAATCATGAGCGACTAGTTGGAGAAATGATTGCATATTGATTAAACTATTTTTCTGATTCTTGTATTTATTGTAATCGGAACATAACAGGAACGGTGAAATAAACGGCAACTTTAGTACCATCTTCCAATTCTCCCGGTTTCCATTTAGGCATTTGATTAATGACACGTAAAGCTTCTTTGTCTAGATAAGGATCTACGCCGCGTACAACTTTTGGTTTGACTATATTTCCTTCCTTATCAACGATGAACTGAATAATAGTACGCCCCTGTACACCATTACCTCCTAATCCTGCATTAGGGTGTTGAATCTTTTTTGCAAGAAATACCATGAGAGCTTTCTGTCCTCCAGGAAATTCGGGCATAACAGCTACTTCCTCATAAACGTCAGGATAGTTTATACGAGTATAAGTGATTCTCAATTCCGGGCCATACATCGCACTGAATGAAAGCATCAGATTGTATGTCACTTGTACTGTCTCATTTGCCAATATGCCGGGTGTCCAACGAGGAATGAGAGACATGACCCTTAATATTTCAGCTTCAACTTTGGGGTGTATCTTGCGGGTAATCTTAGGGTTGATAACTTGTCCGTCATAATCTATAGTGAATTTTACATCAGTGTATGTATTATTAGCAATACTATCTATTTCTGAATAACGAAGATTTTCTTTCAGAAATTCTATAAATTTTTCTGTTCCTCCGGGAAATTCCGGTAGCTTTTCCGGACCATAAAAGGGGGCTTCCCCTTTCATGTCTTTTTCTTGTATCAGGCTGTCAGCAGTAATGGTCCAATTCATTTTAGGGCATTGCAGTGTTTCTGCGTCCAATGAAGTAGGAGGTATTATTGTAAGTATACCAGTTGATAGTCCAAACAGAGTGATGGCCTTACCTACACGGCGTTTTCGTTCAAGCTGTTGCTCCAAATATCGAACTTCAGCTTCGCATTTGGGGCAAGTACCCAAACAATCTCCCTGATACTGACATTCAGAGGTAATGAATTCAATATCATTCGCTTCGGCTATCTGCCGACGAATCTCTTTTAAGATTTTACAGGTTTGTTTTCCTCTTGCCATGGCATTAATCATTAGGGGTTTTATAGGTGAATCGGTCGAATTGGGTGATTCCCATTTCTTTCAAAAGTTCTATGCTTTGGTCAATATCCTTCTCCGTATTATAGGAAGGGATGAGTGGTGTCCGGATAACGATTTGCTTGGCTTTGTCTTTCCCGATTAAATATCGCAAATTACTTAAGACGTTTTCATTATTCTTTCCGGTATATCGCTGATAGATGTTATTATTCATATCTTTGATGTCGACTATGTAATTGTCTATAATAGAAATCAGTTCTTCTACATTCTGTTGCGGAACATTGAGAGAGGTTTCGACAGTGATTCTCCATTCTGGGCCACAGAGTTGGCGGAATTGCCTGATAAATTCGCTTTGTAACAAAGGTTCTCCACCGCCAAATGTGACTCCTCCGCAACTCGCCAGGAAATAAAGTTCATCTTTGCGTACTTCCTCGTAGAGCTGGTTACAATCATAGCTCTCCCAAACACCATCGGGCTGCAAAGATGTCGGATTGAGACAATATTTGCAACGCAACGGACAGCCATGGAAAGCAACTAATGTTGTAACTCCTTCACCGTCAATCGTTAGTCGATGACGGGCAATGCCGATGAGAGGAACAGCTTTCATACTTTTTCTATTTTTTCTTCATCCACATACCACAAGTAGCCGGTGATATTTTTATATCCCATCTTGGTAAGAAGTTGCATATATCCTTTCACTTGTTTGTTATATTTAGGATTTTCCTTACCAAACTTGAAATCGACTACAACAACCTGATCGTCCTTCATCATTACACGATCCGGACGACGGGTTTGCAGAACTCCTTTTTCTTTATAGATAATAGCACATTCATTAAAGAGTGTCCATTTTCCGGAATACCAATCTTGAATTTCAGGAGAAGAAAAAGCTTTCTTTGCAACTTCACGAGCCACTTTTTCTTTCTCATCATTTCTGATAACTCCTTCAAAAATAAGCCGTTCAATGGCTGGATCGATATCTTCTGCAGTTTCGATGACAGAAAATAAAGTATGTAACATACGTCCGCGGTTGATAAAGCGGTCGTCCGAATCTTCTTCTTCAATGCCCTGAATGAAGTCAGCAGAGCGGTTGGACTGACGAAATTCAATATCATGCCGCATGGATTCCATCCGAATAGAGAGTTTCTCTGGTTTCTGGGTTAGCTTGTTTGTGGATGTCTTGATTCTTTCTTTTTCGGAAGGGCATAGTTGTCCTTGCTCGTAACAGTCTTCTTCCCAGTCAATCCCTTCTTCTTGGGCTACTATCGGTAGGGTGTTTGCCAATAGTTCGGACATGGTACCTTTTTGACTTTTTCTACTCCAGATAATGAGATTTTTTCCAGCGCGGGTAAAAGCAACGTATAGTAGATTGAGATTATCTACCCAAAGTTGAAGACGTTCTTGCAGGTAGTCGTTACCATAAATCGATTCAGCCATTTGGGTGGAATAGTTAATAGGAAGAATATCCAATGTATTGAATGGTGCTGTTTGCGGGGCACACCATACTAGCTGATTATTGGTTTCATTCTCCAGTTTCCAGTCGCAGAAAGGAAGGAGTACGGTATGGAATTCCAATCCTTTGGATTTGTGTATGGAGAAAATCCGGATACCTTCTACTTCTCCACTCGGAATTGTTTTACTGCATAATGTTTCGTCCCAATACCGGATGAATCCGTCTAGCTCGGAAGAGTTGCTTTGCAGATAATCGGTCACCGCATCAAAGAAAGCGAATAAATAAGCATCCTGATCTTTGATAAGATTCATCTCGAATATGCTGAAAAGTTCTTCTAAAAGCTCATAAAGAGGCATTAGCCTTAGTTCCTTTGTCTTTTCAAGAAAAGCGGCGGGAAGATAATTCTCGGCAGGGAGGAGTAGGAGAGTATTCCAATCCAGTCCTTTCTGTAAAACCTCGTTTTGATAGGCTACGGCCAGTTGGGCACGTGCTATTTTATTATTTTCATCGGAAAGGAATCGCAGTGCATCCAGCATCATACAAATGGCAAGAGAGGCGTCAAGGCGGAAGGCTTCGTCTGATACCACTTTATAGTGTAGCTCCTTATCGAAGTAGTCGGCGATTCGGGGAATACTTTTATTTTTTCGTACCAGGATGGCTATATCATTCAGTCGTACTCCGGAGGTGAGGAGATGTTGCACTTCTTCTCCCAGACTGATTAATGTCTGTTCGGTATAACCATGTTCTTCGTCGGGTTCGAGAAAAGAGACTTTTACATATCCTTTTTCTGTACTTCGGGGAGATTCCTGCACAACGTCGGCATAGGCTTTCTGCAGATCCTCACAATCCTTGCCTAACTGTTGCTTATATACTCCGTTCAGATAGTTGGCGGCAGCTGTGAAGATTTG
Organism: Bacteroides sp. LFL-34; assembly: GCF_027257075.1. Lineage (NCBI taxonomy): Bacteria > Pseudomonadati > Bacteroidota > Bacteroidia > Bacteroidales > Bacteroidaceae > Bacteroides > Bacteroides sp. LFL-34. Next base: position 226,797 of record NZ_JAPQKZ010000002.1, read on the forward strand.
GTTATTAAACCGGATAACATTGGTTTCACTTCTCCGGTTGGTAGCTAATGTCTTGACGCGGATCGGGAAATGTTCGATGTGATTATTCAGGCTGTTGAGAATTCCCCAATCGCCATTTCGCCAACGATAAATGGATTGTTTAACGTCTCCTACAATCAAACTGTCTGCTCCTTGAGACAATCCTTCCAGTAAGAGCAATTTGAAATTTCCCCATTGCATCCGGCTGGTATCCTGAAACTCATCTATCATGACGTTATGGATATTCGTTCCTATCTTTTCGAATACAAAAGAGGAGTCACCGTCTTTCACCAGTTGATGGAGCAGGGCATTCGTATCTGATAATAGAAAACGATTGTTGTCGTGATTCAACTGACGTACTTCTTCATCGATATTGGCGAGGAGTTGCACTTTGTTGAGATGTTGCAGGGATAATCGGCAACTATTCAGTAACAAATTATTCTTGGAACGTAACTTTTCAGCATCTTCCAGAATTTGCATGAGACTAGAGTTGGCTAAATTAATGATGTCCGCGTAGCGGGGAGAAGTCTTGGTTGCCCAGTTCTTTGCGTCTTCCAGACATTTTTCTACTGTAGCATTACGGATATCATTGCCTAAAATACCATTATTAAGTTTACGAAAATAACTTCCGATTCCGCGTGAACCGTTTTTCAGATCATCAGCAGTCAGTGCGTGTCCATCCAGTTCTCCTTCGAATTGGTCGTAGAATCCTTTCATTTGCTCCAGAATTTCCGTTTTCAGCGCTTTCAGTTGCTTGCGATACTCTTTGATGGTATCAGGGTTTCGTAACCGTTGCCGGAGTCCTTCTCCCTTTTCAATATAACCTTCATCGAAAATATTGCGTCCGAAACTTTTTACTTCGTCCGACACGTTCCAACGTTTATCGTCGGCAATTCGTTCGTTGATATAATCGAGTAACCATGCGAGAACGGGAGAAGTGGGTCCTAGTTTCTCAATCATGCTATCTACAGCGTCACTAAGAACTTCGGTGTTATTTAACTCAATATTCAGATTCGGGCTAAGTTCCAGTTCCCGTGCGAGATTGCGCATGACAGATTGAAAAAATGAGTCGATAGTCTCTACCCTGAACCGGCTGTAATCATGCAGCATATAGCTAAGGGCGACGCCTGCCGCTTCCCGTATCTCCTGTTCGGTTTTTCCTGTCTCTTCTTTAATTCGGTTGAGGTAGGCTTCGGAATCTTTATCGCCTATCTGTATGCCGTAAAGCTGACTAAGAATGCGTTCTTTCATTTCTGCAGTTGCCTTATTGGTAAAGGTGACAGCGAGAATTTGCCGGTAGGCGCGGGGATTGAGAATTAACAGTTTGATATATTCCACTGCCAGGGTAAATGTCTTACCCGAACCTGCGGAGGCTTTATAGACTAAAAGTTCACTCATGTTTCTGTTTATGGGATATATTCGATTTTAGCAACAATGACCCGTATGTCCTCCGGTTCTTTCCCTGCCTTTACCAATGCCTGATGAAAGTTTTTGGGGAAGAACATGAAGAATGTATCCGGAGTGGAATCTACATATTTTATTTTCTTGGCTTTGTAGAAAGTAACATCCGGTTTGTATTCAGTGATAGGCTCTGCATATTCTGCTGAAGTAATTCCGAAACGTTCGGTGCCTTTCACTACATATTGCAGATCAATACCATGGCGGTGTGCTTCAATTTTACGTTTACTGACATCTTGTGTTGTTGCATCCTGTACATTGATGTAACAATGTTCGCCATCCACTTCATATCGTCCGGCAGGCATATTCGCAAGGTCGTGGGTAGCTAGCCATTGGAAAGTCTTGTCCCACACTTTCTGGTTCTTATGATATTGTGACGCAAATTCCTGATAATCGGTTGTTTTATGAGGCATTGCCTTCAGTCCGTTTGCCCATTCTTGTTTTTGTGTCCATTGACGGGCTTGTTTAAGAGTCCAGTTATCAGCGGATTCTTGTGAACACACGTTTTCAGTGAAGAAGAAAAGAAAAAGTCCGATAAACAGGCTTGAACTACTAAATACAAATTTTGATTTCATGATTGTTCGAAAAAATTAGGTCCGAAAATAAGTATGAATAAAGGTAGATAGTCTTTTAAAGCTACTCGCAATAACTTTAAGGCTTGTCCAATCCTGTAATTAATCGTTTGTGGAGATACATTCAGCTTCTCGGCAATTTCTTTATGCGTCAGATGTTGATTGCGGTTCATCTCGTAAGCTTCGAGATATTCTTTCGGAAGTTTTTTTAGTGCTTCTTCATATAAACGGAAAAGCTCATCACTCAAATAGAAGTCCGGGTTATTGAACTCACTATCATATTTATCAACGATTTCCTGATGAACTTTTCGTTTGATCTCAAAATGGGAAAGACGGTTGAGAGCTTTGTTCTTGACAATCGTAAAAAGAAGTGTTTTGAGTGTCAACTCTTCCATAAGAGTGCAACGATTTTCCCACAGCCACATCATCGTTTCTTGTACAATCTCCTCTATTTCTTCCTGCTCACCTACATACTGGGAACAAAAAGCACATAGCCTACGGAAATAATGTCTGTAGACGACGTCAAAAACTTTTTCTTCTCCTGCTTTTAGGGCAGTGATAACGGACTTATTATTATTAATATCCAAATATATCGGAGATTGTGACATTCTCTTTTAATTTATGTAAGACAAAAATAATGAAAGAAGTAGATAAATGAAATAAAAATGCGAGAAAAAATATTTTTTTCTTTTTCTCTTTAGTATATTTGTGCTCACAACTGTATTACTACAAAGGTATTATAGTTTTTTTTGTAAAAAGATAAAAGAGCATGGATGAAACTATCTTGGTGAATTACCTGCAAGGTGAATGTAATGATGAAGAAGCTGCTCGGGTGGAAGCTTGGTGCGAGGAAGGGCCGGAAAACCGGAAAACTTTGGAGCAACTTTATTACACTCTCTTTGTAGGTGAGCGTATAGCGGTGATGAATACTGTAGATACAGAGGCGTCATTGGATCAATTTAAATCAGCTATCAGAGAAAAGGAGAAAAAGGCTAAGCGGAAAAGTATTTCAATCCGTTGGGGACGTTATGCTACTGTGGCGGCTGCTTTTCTTACCGGACTCGTTTTTGCCGGTGGAATTGCCTGGGGATTACTTTCTAATAAGCTTTCGGATTATGAGGTGATAACTGCTGCCGGACAGAGAGCGCAGACTGTGTTGCCGGATGGTAGTAAGGTATGGCTGAATGCATCTTCAAAAATAGTTTATCATAATTCTTTATGGAGTTCGGATCGTCAAATCGATTTGTCGGGTGAAGCCTATTTTGAAGTGTCTCATGATAAACATGCTCCATTTATAGTAAATAGTAAGCAAATCAAGACTTGTGTGCTTGGTACGAAATTTAATGTGCGTGCACGCCAAGATGAGAATAGGGTAGTGACTACCTTGCTTCAAGGACTGGTACGGGTAGATTCTCCGCGAACGGAAGAGAATGGTTATTTGTTGAAACCGGGACAGACATTGAATGTAAATACGGATACTTATCAAGCAGAGTTAATTGAATATAACCAACCTACAGATGTGCTTCTCTGGATTAATGGCAAGTTGGAATTTAAGCAACAGTCTTTATTGGAAATAACCAATATTATGGAGAAGTTGTACGACATCAAATTTATCTATAAGGATGAAGCATTGAAATCAGAACGGTTTACCGGTGAATTCTCTACTGATAGCACTGCTGATGAGATACTGAATGTATTAATGCATACCAATCATTTCTCTTATAAGAAAGACGGACGGATTGTCCGAGTGATGAAGAAATAAGAGATAGGTTAGTGTTTCTAAAAGGCTGTCTAATTAGATCTTGACAGATTAAGGTTTGTTCGTTATATAAAGATGTGAAGTGCTCCCAAAAGTTAGATACATAACTTTCTGGGGGCATTTCACATATATGTAGTGGCAAACTGATTGGAATGGGATTTGATTAGATAGTCTTTAAAACGAGAAATCACCCTCACTACATGACTGAACTGCACTCCTTAAGTTTTGTGTTCAACTTTTGGGGTGCAGTTCATTGTAATGAGGGTGATTTTATGAACTTAAGGCCTGTTTGATAGCCTCTATTCTATATTTTTATAGTTATCTATTCATAAATACTTACTCACTTTTGGGTTCGTAAACATTAAATTCTGTAACATCCGTACGACCGTTTGTAGAGATAGTAATAATCTGATATTTCAGATATCGCGTAGTAATAGGAGAAATGAACGTAATATTCTGTGTACCACCGGAGATTGCTAATGAACTCAATGATTTCCATGTCGTACCATTTTCAGATTGTAATATTTCCACTTCTCTAGGAGCATATGCATTGACCCAATGATTCGTTTTGATACCTGTTAAAACCTTAGCTTCTCCTAAATCAACAGTAAACCAGAATCCTTTATTATTTAGAGCAACGTCAGTTCCAGTCTTGCCATCGATTAAATTATTGGGTGCGCCTTCTACTCCTTCTTCTACATTAATAATCCAGCCGGCACGATTACTGATAAGTTGGCTATTACTAGGAATACCGCTTTTTAGATTACAATAGGCAGCTTTATTAATAATGACAGGCAATGTACTTAAACTACTGCTAATAACAGTGTTCTTATCATTGGTAGTTACATTACTGATTGAGACACTGAAAGAGAAACTTGTTTTTTCCATGATACTGGCAAATATCGTTGGATCGACCGTTGCAGTGATTTCTTCAGAAGTCATCTGTCCTTCTTTGAGAGTAACCTGTGAGGAACTTAAAACGATCTGGCTTGCATCAAGCCCTTCTGTTTCACTTTTTGCACTTAATACGATAACCATATCTGTAGAGACTGCTTTCTGTGTTTTTACAGTAAAAGCCATCTTAATTTCATCTCCTCCGATTCCATTCGCATCATGAGTCAGATTGAACTTTTTTACATTCCCCGATAAATAGTCATTTCTCTGTAGAGACACATACGTAGCATTCCACTCGTTAAAAACTTCTTCATCATCGCTACAGGAGGAAATGAACGGGACAAACAAGCCGAGTAGAGTTGCTATTGATAGTGATTGAAATATATTTTTCATATGTACATACGATTAAATTATTACTATTTCCATTCGGTAGATTTATCTGTAGATAAAATACCGTCAATCCAGGTAGGAGTAGCAGAAGTAGTCAAAGTATGACCTTTGCCGGTTGCATCTTCGAATACATTGCCTTGTCCTTCATTGAATCGCCAATAGGCTTCCAAACCCACAGATTTTGGGCTAACTTGAGTCATGTTATTTTGAATTTGAGAAGCGGAACGAACTACAGACCAAATACGTGCTTCGCTCATCAAAATCTTACAACCACTCCACCATGTATCGGCAGAAAACCAACTTATACTGGAAAAAATAGTGGGTCCCGATGGAATACTCAAGACACCTGAATCTATTCCGTTAATATAAAGACGGTAAGATGAACCGTCGCATACTAGAGCTAGATGTTGCCATTCATTAGGCTTAAAAGAATTGCTTGGATTCAAATAAAGACTATTACGGCCCACAACTTGTACTAATGAATGAGCCTTGAAATTTTCATTATCAGACTGCGGGTCTTCAAAACGCAACAAGATATTATTCAGGGCATCACCGTTACCATTACTAAAAATAGCACGATTTCGATTATTCATATTACTTACTTGAAAACGAACCTCTATCGTATATTGTGCATACGTTTCAGATGATTCTGCATATTTATTAGAAGTTAAATTAGCAGAACCGGTAAACATCGGGGCTGAAAACTCAATAATACTTTCAGCTAAAATAACAAAAGTTCCGGTATTTGCCATTGGTGAAATGCTTCCATCCTGCAATACAAGTTTTACAGGCAGCGCATATGATTCTCCTGACTTCATCATTTCCTGACTAAAAGCTTTCAAGGCAATAGAGAGGGCATCAGTGGCATACTGTCCGGCTTTCACTGTAATAGTTTCCGGTAGTGTATAATATCCTTCGGGCAACATTATATATCCGGTTCCATTAATGTGGTTATAGGCATCCAATACAGATTGGTCCGTGACCAACTTATAATGGTTGTCTGTAGAAGAAAGATTGCTAAGATGCACATTTAGAGTAGTAAAACTTTCGCCAGAGGCTTGTACAGTTACTTTTTGGCTTGTACTTGAAAGTGCTTCTTCAATATAAGCATGTGTGTCTAAAGCATCATATTTCGCATCTCCGCAACTTACCATACTTCCTAAGCCTGCTATAATTGCAGAGAAGTATAAAGTTCTTATATAATTCATACGTTTCATAGTTTACATTAATTTTTAAGTAATGAATGTGATGATGGATTCATAATCTGGATGGCACGACGTATATTCTTATATTCCGGTGAAGTACCAAATTCTGCTTCCATGTGATAAGTTCCTACCCCACCTTTACGGAAACCATTTCTAGGCTGCCAACGTGCCATGCCTTCCAAAGATTTCATACTATTCCCATAACGGTCGGTATAGGGATAACCGCCATCCATCGCAGCATCGGTCGCTTCGAAGTTTTCAGTCATTATAGTTCTTCTCGTAATTACCTCTTCGGTCATTACTCCGCCAAAAGTTTCTACCAACCCTGGTCCCCAAACCTTACCATCAATAAGTCGTTTGTCTAAATTTGAATCACTTCCCGGTTTGTAGGCTTGGATAATGAAATAATCAAAGTAAGTTCCAATTTCAGGCTTGGTAGTAATTCTTTGAGGTTCACCATCAATGACCAATAGTCTTCCTGTTCCGGATTTCGGTCCCAGATACTTGCCTAATTCGTCAATAAAGAAAAACAAATGTTCATCTGAATTGACTATATTTCCGGTGTAGGGTCCGGCCACAGGTTCGTAATCTATATCAAATCCATCATAACCATATAGATTTAAAGTATCTACAATCGCTTTTGCATATTTGCGGATTGAAGTTTCTACTGCTTCTATATTACTTTCGTCTGACGGGTATCCCCAAAAATCATTAATAGCTTCCTGTTTACTATTGTATCCCATTTCTTCCCAATTATCCAGTATATTCTGTGGAGTCAGTTTGTCTCCTACACCACCGATAATTGAACAGTATATAATTTTTGTACCTTTCATGTTCTGGCAAAAAGCCATATCCTTACGTTGAGCTTCAGAAAGATTCGTTCCATTATCCCAAATAGAAACAATATCTACGCTATCCGGAATACCAGCTAGAGAGCTTTTCATAAAAGCACCTTCACCACTCCAGCCACCAAACCAGCCAAAGGCAACTTGGTGATCTGTCTGCTTATAGGCACGCAAGGCCGCATAATATTCATCCGATACGATCGATTCGGGAAAAGTTTTTGCTTCCGACTCCGTCCAGTCACTGCAACCGATCAATGAGGTCGTTGCCAGTGATATGAGTACAATGTATAATAAATAAATTTTCTTCATAAAAGTCCTTTTTATGCATTATATAAATTAGTTCTTTTTAGCCCACTTTAAGTCAGTAGCTTCATTATCAGCACCACCGAGTTCTGCTACTCCCAGATCATAATTGGCTTTATTGTTTTGTGCCTCTGTATAAGGGAAGCTTAAACGACGCATACCGCGTTGGCTGCTCACACCACAATCTGATAGATTGTCGATACAAGGATAAAGTTCCGGATAACCTGTACGGCGATATTCAGCCCATGCTTCCAATCCTAATGGATAATTGGCGATCCATTTTTGAGTAATGACACGTTGGAAATTCTTTCCATTTACGTTGTCAGACTCGCTGTCATCCCACATTACACTCACAGTATTGGTAATTGTAGCAGTAGCATTTTGCACAACATCACTTTCATGTGATACGACAGGAGCCTCGTCAATCTTCATGTATTCAGTGGCTGAAACCTGATATTGTTCCATTGATAAATTAATACCATCTTCGTAATAGGCTTTTGCTGTTTTAGAACCGACATTCCAACCACGCAATTTTCCTTCTGCACGTAAAAACGCTGTCTCTGCAGCACAGAAAACCATTAATTTAGAAGTTGCCGTATATGCAGGAATAGAGAATCCTGCTGCATCTGCCTTTTTAAAATCAGCATCTCCAGTACGCATACCTACATATTTATCTGTTTTCCCGGCAAGGGTAGACTTATTAAAGAACTTCGGCATACGTGGATCGCCATATGCATTCATATAATCTACAATATTTGCATTCACACGCAGATCACCCCAACTTACAGCTGCCAGTTGATAGGGATTACTCTGCGTGCCACAAGAAAGCATAGCATTATCCGAATTACTTTCAATCAATCCTGCTTTATGTGTTACTGCTGCTTCAGCTGCCTCTTGAGCAATGCCAGGCCATGTTCCGCTGATTCGCATTGCAACACGTAAACGCATTGAATTGGCTAGCTTAGCCCAACCTGAATAATTTCCATCGAAAACCGGGTCATTGGCACCTAATGGTGCGTTACCATTAGTCTCTACATAATAATTATAAAGAACGTCAGCAGCATTAGCTAAATCACTTAATATATTTGCATAAACTTGTTCCTGAGTATCATAAGAAACATAAAAATTACCTTTCTTTACTTGACTATAAGGCATCGGTCCATAACAGTCTGCTACACGAAGCATCGTTATTGCACGTATCATACACGCAAAAGCATAATAATGTCCCGTAGAATTAGTTGCTTCCTGTATTTGGAAAAAGTTTCCATATATTTTTTCAAACGGAGTGTTCCAGGGGGTAGCATTCCAGGCATCACTCTGATTGAATGTGCTGAAGTTTGTACCACTCCATGTGTTAGAACAGCATAGATAGCCACCTAACTGTCCCACCATCTGATCTTGCATTTGAGAGTCATTCTGTTGAATATTCACAATTGTTTCAATCATAGATTTCATCAAAGTCGCAGGGTCTGCATCATGAATTTGATATTGATTCGTATTATACTCCTCAAATTTATCGGTACAACTTCCTGCCAGTAACAACAGAGCGGCACCGACTGTGATATTTCTTAAATATTTTCTCATAACATTAGCTTTTTCTTTTAGAATTGAACTTTCACATTAAAACCGAAGTTACGCAAGCTGGGTTGCATAAAGTAGTCTACATTCATATAATAGTTACTGGAGGTAGAGGCAGACAATTCCGGGTCAAATGGGGCTTTACAATAAATCATCCATAAATTACGTCCTACAATACCCAAAGTAACATTCGCCACATTTTTAAACCATCTTTTAGGAAGTGTATAGTTTAGACTCAATTCCTGCAAACGTACATTGGTTGCACTATATAGATAATAACGACCGTAGCCACCTTCACCCGTACCAATAGTCTGGTAATACTTTTGGGCGTTAACTTTGCCGTTATTAATAGGTATACCACCATTATCACGAGCTGTTGCAGATGTTTCGGATACTCCATAATAATCTAAAATACCTTGAGTAGCCGAATAAGCTAATCCGCCTACACGGGCTGATAATACAACTCCTAAATCAATTCCTTTATAAGTGAAATGATTGGTCCATCCGAGGTTGAAATCAGCATCCAGATTACCTACTTTTACCGGAGTGTTTGATGAAGTGATACCCAGATTACCATTCTGATCGACTTTTATATTACCGTTATTGTCTTTTGTCAGTTGGTTGTATACATAGATATCAGTCATGGAGCCTCCTTCTGTCAGGATGACGCGAGGAGCTACATTCTCTTTACCTAACCAACCCACATTCATTTCATCCATTTGGATAGCTTCTCCTGTCACGGGATTCACGCTGCCGCTTGCCAGTCGTTTCACCTTGTTACGGTTTAGAGTGAAGGTTGCATTAGAAGACCATCCGAATCCTGCCCATTTATCGTTGAACCCTAAAGCCAATTCAAGACCTTGGTTTTGCACGTTACCAGCTTGTACAATCGCTTGTTTATATCCGGAAGAAGAGGGAATATCTACCTTAAATGTTTGGTTCAGTGTGTTAGAACGATAGTAAGTTGCGTCTAAATTGAAACGGTTTCCCCAGAATTTCAAGTTCAAACCGATTTCCCAGGACTTAGTCTTTTCAGGTTTCATGTTGTCCATCGGGTAAACGGTCGGATTCGCCCAGTTATGTGTCTGGCTGTTGTATTCGTAACCCGGATTAGTAAGGAAACGATCGAAAGAAGAGGCTACCACTGTATATGAACCGCGTATTTTAGCATAAGAGATCACCTCGGGCAGTTTAACCATTTCTGATAATAAAGCCGATAAACCGACTGACGGATAAAAGAAAGATTTCTGTTTGGAGAATGCAAGTTTTGAATCCCAGTCATTACGTCCGGTTACGGTTAGATACAGTTGATTTTTCCAACTTAATTCAGCACTGGCAAAAATACTTTGAATTTCATCTTCATATCCGGTAGGGTCCGGTTTATAGTTGGCGGAGAAATTAATATTGTTGATCTGGAAGAAGTTAGGAATAACCAGGTCACCTGCAATATATAACTGATCCATTGAAGTATGATATATGGAAGCACCAACATTGGCTGTTAAATGAAAATCACCAAATGTTTTATCTATATTAGCCAGGAAATCGGCATATAAAGAACGTTCCTGACGCATGGCATCTTCAAAACCACCGCTTACACCACAGAATGTTGTTAATGTAGAAGCAGATTTTTCGTTTTTATTCCGGTAGTCGGAGTTGTCCAGATTGACACGACCGACAACATTGAGCCAATCTGCAGCCTGCCATTTCAAAGAAGCGTTCATCATATAACGTTTCTTGTTGGAAGTACGGTTGATGCGATTTTGTATCCAATATGGATTTTGTAATGACAAACTTGCATCACCATAAGGCCAATATTGTTCCATATAGCCGTAGTTAGTATTATAACGTTCATACAAACGAATTTCGTCAAAGTTGTCTCCACGAGGGAATAGATACAGTGATGGGAGAGGGTTATAATACTGTCCTTGAGAAACCATGTTTTTGTTGTTCTGAACGATATATTGTGCACCGATATCCAGAGTAAGTTTATCATTCAGGAAATGGGTGGTATTACGTGCCGTAAAATTATAACGGTTATAGGAGTTATTCGGAAGAATTCCACCGGAGTTAGTTGTAGAAGCAGAAAGATAGGTCTGGTTTTTGGTATTTCCTGTAGATAATGCTACCGAATTGATAACATTGGATCCTGTTTCAAAGAAGTCAGATGGGTTATATCGACGGTTTGCCAATTCTCCCCAGCTGAATAATCCGGAACTTGTACCATAACGGTTCTGCATATCCGGCATAATATATGCTTTAGAGAAAGTAGTACTGTTGGATACTGTTATGGTCGTTTTCTCTGTTTGGCCTTTTTTAGTAGTAATTAAAACAACACCGTTTGCCGCAGCAGAACCATATAATGCTGCCGCAGAAGGACCGGTCATCATACTAATACTAGCAATATCATCAGGATTTAAGTCAGCAACAGCATCTGATCCTCCCATTTCTCCAAATAATCCTTCGCCACCGCTTTTTCCTGTATTAAAAATAGGTACACCATCAATTACATACAATGCATTGTTATCTTTAGTCAGAGATTTCATACCACGCATAACAACACGTGTGGCACCACCAGCACCGGTTGCACCACTATTAATTTGAACACCGGCAACCTTTCCTGATAATGAATTCATAAAATTGGCGTCCTTAACAGCTGTCAATTCATCACCTTTTACCTCTTGTACATTATAACTTAACGCCTTGGTTGCACGCTTGATACCTAATGCAGTAACAACAACTTCATCCAATACTTGTGTATCTTCTCCTAAGGTTATTTTAAGAGGTTGGGCATTGGCAAGCGTGATTGTTTGGGAGAAAATCAGTTTCATATACTTTCTCTAGATCCAATGCTTGTTAGATAAATAGATTAAATGTTCTATTTTTAAGATATCAGGCTAAATACAATTGAGCAAAATCAATGAATGAAAGAAAAAGTTAGTATGATTGCACATGAATATGCAGTAATTAAATTGTTTTTATTCATATATGCGGTATGAATATTCGATAAAAGACGTTTTTTCAGGAATGTTCCACACCGAGAATCACTTCGTTTCTCGGTGTGGAACATTTTGATTCTTTAAATGGAACCTAACAAATCATTTAAAGAATAATAATAACTTGCTTTATAGTAGTTGTTTTCTTCTAGTTAGTGCAGATAATACAAAGAACGGAATCTTTTCATTTGATTAATATTATCAATATTAGATATTATTCTATCACTACGCGGGCGATAAAAAGAATAAATTGCAATAATATCATCCTTTTTTTATTTGAATTACGTTTGGCTAAAGTGGAAATCCCTGCGGTTTTCGAAACACTCCTGATAACAAGATGCATATTCTAAATTATAGGTAATCTGAATATGCGTTTTTTAATATTATACTCACTTTTATCCTATATCAATTATTGGTCCATTTTTCATTGTACATACAATTTGCATGCAAATGTATTAATCTAGAGATTAAAGTTAGTCAATAATTGAGCATTCCTTATTCTTTCCTCTTTTTCAAAGTATGCTAAATAGTGCTCGGTTACAGATAAGTTAGAGTGTCCCAAGCTTTCAGAAATATATGAGGTTTTCGCACCTCCACGTTTTAATACTGTAGCAAAAGAATGCCTTGCCGTGTAAGTCGTCAACTGAAAAATTCCAATGTCTTGGGCTATTTTTTTAAGTCTTCTGTTACATTTGGTTATAATACGCCGTACCAATCTAATCTTTTCAAAGGCATCTTCAGTTCCTCTAGCATATTTAAAAATATACGTTTGCGGGCTTAATCTTGGATTACCCCATTTTTGAATAATATTCCACATTTCAGGAGTAATGATTGCATGTATCTCTTTGTTATGTTTGGTAGTTCGAGATGTCTTAGAGCGTACAAAGCATATTTCTCCATCCATAATATTTGAATACTGAAGAAATAATAAATCCATAAAATTAATGCCATTACATAAATAAGAAAACACCCAGAGGTCCCTAAATTCTTCTATATCTTTTGTTTCACATTGATAGGACATTACTTTTTTTATTTCAGAAAGAGTAAGTGCTAATTTACGTCCACACCCTTCAGGAATTTCATATTTATTCTTTCCAAAAGGAAAAGATGATTCTTTTATAATACCATCATGTACAGCACGATTTAAGACACACTTTAAAGCTCGGAAATAAATACTTATGCTTGAATAGCTTTTACCTTCTGATATCCAAAATTTTTCACAACGTTTAAGCCAATCAATTGTAATGTTTTCCAAAGGTATAGTGGAACCTCCGAAATCTTCTAAACTTTTTAAAGCACTTTGATAATTTAGGTAAGTGTTTGCTTGTTCATAGGCTTCCAGTTCTTTCATTTTTAAGCGAAAAGCACTGCGTAAAGTCATATCATTCATCTGCCTTCCTAACCTGACGCTTAATGTTTCAATACTAAATTCCCCTTTTGTTATCAGTTCATTAACTTGTTGCTTAATAGTTGAAAAACTACTCTCTATATCTGATCGAATTTCTGCCAATAACCGGCTTTTTACTTTTAATAACCTTGCCCAATCTTCTTTTGACACTTCCTTCCCAGTTGAGTAATATTTTTGCTTTCTTCTATATACCACTTGAACTTTAACAGGAAACTGTCCACTCTTTTTTGCTCTTCTGGTATCTAATATGGTTAAAACCGAAATTCCATCTTTTGAATATTTGAACATAAAATGAATATTTATATCTATACAATAGGTAAAGCATACATATATTGTATGCAAAATGTATGCAAATGTAATAAATCAGCCTGATTTTAATAAGTACATAAGATTCTATTTATCAAATATTTGAGTATTTATTTTTCAATTAGGAATCTTTCTATTCTATTTTTTTCGAAAAAAATCTTATCTTCGTTTAGTAAGGTTACAACATAAAATGTATTACTATTGAATAAGCGCTTATGGAATTTATTTTAAGTATAACCTTTAAATTTATTAATTATGAGAAACAGAGATACATGAAACCTTTGTGTGAAAACGGTAATCTCATTTACCGCCTCTAATTACAAATTCTCTAAAAACTATTTCTAATTAAAAAGAATAAGATGAAAGAAATTATAAAACACAAGTTTTCATACTTGTTATTCTTCCTTTTGTTGGTTTCGTGTTTTGCTTCAGCTTATGGGCAAGAACGAACGATCACTCTTAATCTATCGAAAGTACCCTTGAACACTGCTTTGAAAGAAATTGAGAAACAAACTTCAATGTCAGTAGTCTATAACACAAATGATGTCGATATAAATCGTGTCATATCTATCAAGGTAACAAAAGAATCTTTGAATAATGTAATGAATCAGTTATTCAGAGGAGTAAATGTCAGTTTTTCAATAGTAGATAATCATATTGTACTTTCTGCGAAGAGTAATAAAGAAGAGCAGCAGAAAAAAACACCAATTACTGCAAGTGGTACTGTTACTGATTCAAAAGGAGAACCATTGATTGGAGTTAGTATTTTGGTAAAAGGAACTTCAAATGGTACTATCACTGATATGGATGGAAATTTCAAAATACAAGCAGCTAAAGGTGATGTACTTGAAGTATCCTATATCGGTTATGCCTCCCAAGCAATCACGCTTACTAGTGCACAACCCTTGAAGGTTACTTTAGGAGAAGATACGCAGGTGTTGGACGAAGTAGTCGTTACTGCATTAGGTATTAAGCGCGCAACTAAAGCATTAAGCTATAATGTGCAAGAAGTAAAAGGTGATGAATTGACAACTGTAAAAAGTGCCAATTTTATGAACTCACTGGCTGGAAAGGTGGCTGGTGTTAATATCAATGCATCTTCATCCGGTGTTGGAGGGGCTACACGTGTAGTTATGCGTGGTACCAAATCTATATCTTCAGACAATAATGCTTTATATGTAATTGATGGTGTTCCTATTTTTAATACAAATAAAGGTGACACTAACGGACAATATTCAGCCCAACCGAGAGGAGAGGGCATATCTGATATCAATCCGGAAGATATTGAAAGCATGTCTGTATTAAGTGGACCTGCTGCTGCGGCCTTGTATGGCTCTAATGCAGCGTCTGGTGTAATTTTAATTACTACAAAGAAGGGAAAAGAAGGTAAGGCACGAATTATTATTTCTAATAATTCTACTTTTTCCAATCCTTTTATAATGCCTGAATTCCAAAATTCTTATATAAACCGCGCAGGTTCCTTTGCTTCATGGGGAGATAAAGCGTCTTCTCTTTTCGGAACTTATGAGCCAAAAGATTTTTTCAATACTGGTACTAATATCCAGAATAACGTTTCTTTATCTGTTGGTAATGAAAAGAATCAAACTTATCTGTCTGTAGGTACTACTAATGCAACTGGTATCATTCAAAATAGCAAATATGACCGTTACAATTTTACCTTCAGAAATACAACAAAATTCCTGAAGGATAAAATGACATTAGATGTGGGTTTTAGCTATATTATTCAAGAAGATCTTAATCTAATGGCACAAGGTGAATATTTCAATCCACTACCAGCCGTATATCTGTTCCCGCGTGGCGAAAACTTTGAAGCTGTGAGGATGTATAAAACGTATGACACAACTCGTAAGATAGATGTACAGAACTGGGGATGGGGTGATCCTGGATACAGTATGAAAAATAATCCATATTGGGTGGCTAATGAGATGAACCATGGCATGAAAAAACAACGTTACATGGCTAATGCTAGTTTAAAATATGAAATTTTGGATTGGCTTGATGTGACAGGGCGCGTTCGCATTGATAATGCAACCAATGATTATTCAGATAAAAGAAATGCTTCTACTGATCTTTACTTTACTAATAGTTCTATTTATGGATTCTATAAGTACTATAAAGCTGACGATAGACAGGCTTATGCAGACGTGATGGCTAATATTAATAAACGCTTTGGTGACTTAAGTTTAAGTGCTAATATTGGCGGTAGTTTTACTCAAACTTATTATGACGAAAGAGGATTCCAAGGTGGTTTGAAAGATATGTCTAATGTTTTTAGTCTATATAATATGACTACTACCTTGGATAAAGATACTTATCCTATAGAAAGTGGATATAAACAACGTACCAACTCTATTTTTGCTAGTGTGGAAATTGGCTGGAAGAGTATGTTATATATGACTTTAACCGGGCGTAATGATTGGGATTCAGCATTGATTAATACAGAACAATCATCTTTCTTTTATCCATCAATAGGACTTTCAGGAGTTATTTCCGAAATGGTGAAATTACCCAAAGCTATTACTTATTTGAAAGTACGCGGTTCATTTGCTTCAGTAGGTGCTCCTATTCCTAAGAATCTTTCTTCTAACAAAACGTATGAGTGGGACCCTGCGACTAGTCAATGGAAATTACAAACTTACCGTCCTTTGCCTAAACTTTATCCTGAACGTACAAATTCTTGGGAGGCTGGTTTGAATGCCAAATTCTTTAATAATAGTTTAAGTTTGGAAGTTACCTGGTATAAGGCTAATACTCGCAAACAAACATTCCAGGTTCCTTTGTCAGGAACCGCTGTATATGCGACTATGTATGCACAGTCTGGTAATATTGAGAATAAAGGTATGGAATTTTCTTTAGGGTATAATAAATCATGGGGAGATTTCTCATGGAATTCCAATTTGACTTTTAGTTTTAATAAAAATAAGATTGTAGAACTCTTGGATGATGCAGTGGATGATGAAGGTAATCACTATAGTTTGAATGAGATAGATAAAGGTGGTATTGGATCGGCTAAAGTTATTCTTCGTAAAGGAGGAAGCATGGGAGACATGTATGTCACTAATCGTTTGAAACGTGATAACGAAGGAAATGTATATATTGATAAAGCGAGCCAGAATGTAAAGAAAGAAGATATAAAGAATTCGGATGAGTTTATTCATATTGGCTCTGTATTGCCTAAAAGCAATTTAGGCTTTAGAAATGACTTCTCTTATAAAGGTATTAGCCTGGGATTTATGCTTGCTGCCCGCTTTGGAGGTATTGTTATTTCACCGACACAAGCTGTGATGGATCAGTTCGGAGTATCTAAGGTCACAGCTTTAGCACGTGATAATGAAGGTGTTCCTGTAAATAATGGAAAAGTGGATCCCCAGACTTATTATACAGAAGTGGGTGGAATAAGTGGATTGATGTCTAACTATGTATATAGTGCTACTAATGTTCGTTTACAAGAGTTATCGGTGGGCTATTCACTTCCAGCCAAATGGTTTAATAACAAATGTAATCTTAGTTTGTCAATAACAGGTCACAACTTGTGGATGATTTATAATAAAGCACCATTTGATCCGGAAGCTACCGCTTCTACTGGTACTTATTATCAAGGTGTTGATTACTTTATGCAACCAAGTTTGAGAAGTTGGGGATTTAATGTAAAAATACAGTTTTAACGATAAAAGAATAACCAAATGAAAATATATAAATTCATAACGCAGATTTCTATTGCAGGTTGTATGCTTGTTGGAACTCCAATGTTACAAGGATGCATGGATAATAGCTTGAATGATCCGTTGGGAAAAGTTTCGGAAGAAGAACTTGGACGAGATGGATTTGCTGCCAATGCTTTCTTCTTGACTTTATGTGATTATGCATATCCCATAGCTACTGAAAACATTTATAATACCAATGAATCCTTGATTGGTGACTGCTATGGACGTTATCAGGTAATGGCAACAGATAAGTTTAAAGGGGCAAATTTTGCTACATATAATGCACCCGAGAACTGGTTAAACTGGCAGTTTGCAGATGATAATGTAATGGTATTGACGTATGGTGCATGGAATAAAATAAAGAATGTAACCCAAGGGACAGGGGTTAACTTTGCATGGGCACAGATCCTAAGAATTGCGACAATGCATCGTATGCTTGATATGTATGGGGCACTTCCTTATTCCCAAATTTCAAGTGATAAACTTTCGACTCCTTACGATACAATGGAGGAAGCATATCATGCAATGTTTACTGATCTGACTGATGCAATTAATGTAATGACTGTTTATGTGACCGAAAATCCAAACAACAGAACGATGGCTAAGTATGATAAAGTTTATGACGGTGATTTTGAGAAATGGGTGAAATTTGCAAATTCACTGAAACTACGTATGGCCATTCGTATTCGTTTTGCAGATCGTGAATATGCCAGACAGATGGCGGAGGAAGCTATTAACCATTCTATAGGGGTAATTACTTCCAATGAAGATAACGCAACTTCTTTAGGCACTAAAAATCAATTGTATACGGTATTAGTGCAATGGCCTGACCAATGTGTCTCTGCCGATATTACATCTTATATGAAAGGATACAACGATCCACGTATGTCGAAATATTTTAAAAAGAAAACGAGCGATAAAGGAGATGATGATTATGTGGGTATGCGCGCAGGTTTGTCTTATGGTAATGATATTACCGGACCGACTTTCTCTAGAATAAATGTTGGAGAGATGGATCGTACTTTATGGATGAGTGCAGCTGAAACAGCTTTTAATAAAGCTGAAGCGGCAATGTTAGGATGGGATGTAAAAGGAGAAACGGTGAAAGATTTGTATGAATCAGCTATCAGACTTTCCTTTGCACAATGGGGAGTATCGGATGGTATTGACCAATACCTGAATGATGAATCAAGTACTCAGGCTGATTATGTAGATCCTAATGAGAATAAGGGGAATGAAAGTGCTATTAGTTCTATAACTATCAAATGGAAAGATGATGCTGGTGAGGAAGAAAAACTGGAAAGATTAATAACCCAAAAATGGATTGCAATGTGGCCTTTGGGACAAGAAGCATGGAGCGAGTATCGTCGTACTGGGTATCCGCGTTTTTTCCCGTTATTGAATGGAAATGTAACCAATCTTCCTTCCGCTAATCGTATTCCGTTCCCACCATCGGAATATATTCGTAATGCTGCTAATGTAAATGCTGCTGTAAGTAAATTGGGTGGCGCTGATAATTATCAGACTAAGGTTTGGTGGCAGCGTAGGGATAAGTGAATAATAGTATAATCTATATTAATATAAATAGTATGAGAAAGATATTCTATTTTATAATGTTGTTATTTGGCATAACGGTTGCGAATACAGCGTGTGATGATTGGACAGACATGGAACCAAAATTCCAGGAAGATATGACTCAGTCGTCACTTCCGGAAGAATACTATGCCCAGCTTCGCGCTTATAAGAAAACAGATCATCCGGTTGCTTTCGGATGGTTTGGTAATTGGACCGGAAATGGAGCTACTTTAGAAAAATGTTTAGCCGGACTTCCTGATAGTGTGGATTTTGTTTCTATTTGGGGTAACTGGAGAAATTTGACAGAAGCGCAAACAAAAGATTTGCGTTATGTACAAAATGTAAAAGGGACTAAAGCTTTGATGTGTTTTATTGTTCAAAATATCGGTGACCAATTGACTCCCGAGGAATATAAAGATAATTATCTGGAATTCTGGGGATGGAATGAGAATAAGGAAGAAGCTATAAAGAAATATGCCCATGCAATATGTGATAGTATTGATAAATATGGATATGATGGCTTTGATATTGACTATGAGCCTAATTTTGGTCATCGAGGTAACATGAGTGGAAGTGATGAGAATATGTTGTTGTTCATTCAGACCTTGGGAGAAAGAATCGGACCAAAATCGGGTACAGACAGGCTATTAGTAATTGACGGTGAGCCACAAAGTATTGTATCGGAGTCAGGTCCTTATTTTAATTATTTTATAGTGCAGGCTTATGATTCTCCAGGAGATAATACTGGACGTGACAATTTGGATAGCCGTTTAAACTCTACAATAAGAAACTTCGATGGGCATTTGACTGCAGAAGAAGTTGCTAAGAAATATATTGTAACTGAAAACTTTGAAAAATGGGCTTTGTCTGGTGGGGCTGATTTCACTGATCGATATGGAAATAAAATGAAGTCATTGGAAGGTATGGCACGTTGGACACCTATTATTAACGGGAAAAAATGTGTAAAAGGAGGGGTTGGAACTTATCATATGGAGTATGAATATACAATTGATGGTACAGAAGAATCTTATCCTTATTTGCGTAATGCTATCCGCATTATGAATCCACCGGTAAAATAATAAATTTAAAGATATAATAATTATGAGATATCTGGTAAAAAATAAAAATACAATAATGTTCGCCTTTGCCATATTGCTTTGTGCAATTATAGCAAGTTGTGAAGATGCAAAGTATGATACTATCGGCAGTAGAATTTATTTAGCTGAATCCAGTAGTTTGTCTTATGAGTCCAAAAAGGTAACAGTAGCCGAAGAGGGTAGTGTTGTCACTGTGACTCCGCGGTCGGGACAAATTGCAACAGAAGATATAGAAGTTACTTTGGGACTAAGTCCGAAATCGTTGGAAGTATATAATACAAAAAGTGGTACGAACTATAAATCTATGCCGGAAGGTTCATATTCTTTTGATCAAAAGACAGTGGTTATAAAAAAAGGAGAATTAGTGGCTCCTACTGTTAAAGTAACAATTGATCCGTTGACAAAGGAAATGCTTGATTCTGGTGATAAATTTGCACTACCGGTTGCTATTACTGCTGTATCAGGTGGGCAACAAACTTTGGAAGGTGCAGATGTGATGATTTATATCATGGATCAGGTTATTATAACCTCTGCACCAGTGTTGACGGGTACAAAACCAATTACTATGGAAATGCGTCAGGATTATACAGTAACTCAATGGTCACTTGAAATGCGTATTAATATGAGCGAACTTGGGGATGGGGTGACTCCTGGAGTTGGTTATCCTGGTCCTCCTAGCTATCAGAATCAAGCAATATTTTCTGCAGGTCCAGGTAATGGTATCGCAGAAGATGGTGAAATTTATATCCGTTTTGGTGATGGCCCGATTCCTGGTAATATTTTGCAGATAAAAACACAAGGTACTCAAGTAAATGCTGCTACTAAGTTTAAAAATAATCAATGGTATCATTTAGCATTTGTTTGTGATGGAGTGAAATTGACTATTTATGTAAATGGAAATATTGATGCAACATTAGATCTTCCAAGAAAACCTTTGCGTCTTGTTAAGAATAGTTTTGGTATATGCAATGGTGATTGGATGGTTACAGATGCTATAGTTAGCGAAGTACGTTTTTGGACTACTGCTATTTCACAGTCGCAGATTCAGAATAATATGTTTGCGATAAATCCGGGTACGGATGGCTTGGAGGCTTATTGGAAATTGAATGAAGGGGCAGGAACCGAGTTTAAAGACGCAACTGGTCATGGAAATAAAGCCACGGCGCCTAATGGAGTTGTCAGATGGGTAGATGGCATTAGATCAGATGGTAAATAATATAATATTCAAATGATGTTATAAAAATAGAGCTATTAAATGTAGGATCGTTGACTACAGAAGGGGGATATTTGTTGCCAGTTACCATATCTTCTATAGAAGGTAATAACTTAGATGCACTTAGCTCTAACAGAGGAGTAGTTTATGTGAAAATTCAAAATATTCATGTCAATGTAGAGTCCGGGCAACCGGCTGAAGGTACTTTGATTGCCGATCGTTCTGGCTGGACTGTAAAAGTTGCCCCGACGACTCGTGGAGATGCTAAAAATCTAATTGATGGAACAAATTCTGATGTAGCTCGTGATGGAGGAGCAGAATATTGGCTAACTGTGGATATAGGTAAGGTGCAGACATTAACAGGAATAAGAAATAAGTGTTATGCTAGTAGTTATTCACCGACTGCAGTAGAAGTATTTACTTCAGGTGATGGAATAAAATGGAAATCTATCGGAACTGTAACTATTTCAAGAAGTGGCACACAATATATTAAGTTTTCGAAAGCTATTGAAACGCGTTATTTAAAGTATTATGTGAAACAAGGTCCCAATACGGTCAGCCTTACGGAATTTGACCTATATGCGAAATAATTAATAGGTTATTGAAAATTTTTAAGTCCCACTTTTTCGTATTTTCGGATAAAGTGGGACTTATTATATAAGTTAATAAATAAAAAAAGAAAAAGATTGATTGTTTAATAGTATCATATTGATTGTATTACTATTATATAATAACTTTTAATAGCAAGAAAAACATGAAATTATCTATTATTCTACGGTTCTGTTTATGGTTTATGGGAATTAGTATGGCGTTTCCGTCTCTCTCTCAAACTATGTTAGTAACTAATGGGAATACAAGTTCTAGGATCATTTTGAAAGAGAATAATCAAATATCGTGGACAGCTGCAAATTTGTTACAAACATTTATTCAAAAAGTAACCAGTTGTAAGCTGCCTGTTGTTATAAGTCAAACTCCTCGAAAAGGAGATATTCTCATTGGTGGTCAATCTCCAGCGGAAGTAACAGAGGATGGATTCTCTATTTCTACTCAAGATGGTATTCTAAAAATATCTGGTAAAGAAAACGGTGTTGTATATGGGGTTGTTACTTTATTGGAGCAATATTTGGGTATCGATTATTGGGGAGAGAATGAATATTCTCTTACCCCTTCAAAAACGGTGAACTTACCCTTCATTAATAAAGTCGAAAACCCGGGCTTTCGTTATCGTCAGACACAATGTTATGCTATCCATACAGACTCTATTTATAAGTGGTGGAATCGTTTAGAGGAACCGAATGAAGTGTTTGCTGCCGGTCATTGGGTGCATACTTTTGATAAGCTTCTGCCTTCATCCATTTATGGGAAAGAACATCCGGAATATTATTCTTACTTCAAAGGAAAACGCCACCCGGGAAAGGCCAGTCAGTGGTGTTTGAGTAATCCGGAGGTTTTTGAGATTGTTGCTCAACGTGTTGATTCTATTTTCAAAGCAAATCCAGATAAACATATCATGTCTGTAAGTCAGAATGATGGTAATTATACAAATTGTACGTGTGATGCTTGTAAGGCAATTGATGATTATGAAGGAGCATTATCAGGAAGTATCATCACTTTTCTGAATAAGTTGGCTGCCCGTTTTCCGGATAAAGAATTTTCCACATTGGCTTATCTATATACGATGAATCCTCCGAAACATGTGAAACCTTTGCCGAATGTGAATATTATGTTATGTGATATTGACTGTGACCGTGAAGTAACTTTGACGGAGAATGCTTCGGGAAAAAAGTTTGTGAAAGCCATGGAAGGATGGTCTAAGATTACCAATAATATTTTCGTGTGGGATTACGGTATTAACTTTGATAATTATCTGGCTCCATTTCCTAATTTCCATATTTTACAGGACAATATCCGTCTTTTCAAAAAGAATCATGCCACCATGCATTTCTCTCAAATAGCAGGGAGCAGGGGAGGAGATTTTGCAGAACTTCGCGCTTATTTAGTGTCAAAGTTAATGTGGAATCCAGAAGTTAATGTAGACTCATTGATGCAATATTTTCTGCATGGATATTATGGGGAAGCAGCGCCATATCTTTATCAGTACATAAAGATAATGGAAGGCGCATTAATTGGTAGTGGACAGAGGTTGTGGATATATGATTCACCTGTATCACATAAATATGGCATGTTAAAGCCTGCTTTGATGCGTCGTTATAATCATTTATTTGATTTGGCTGAAAAGGCTGTTGCAGCAGAACCCGATTTCTTAAAACGAGTTCAACGGGCACGTCTGCCAATTCAGTATTCAGAACTGGAGATTGCACGAACAGAGACAGAAAAAGATTTGGTAGATATTAATAAGAAGTTAGACCTTTTTGAGGAACGCGTGAAAGAGTTTCAAGTTCCTACATTGAATGAGCGTTCCAATTCACCGGTAGACTATTGCAAATTGTATCGCGAACGTTACATGCCGCAGAAAGAAAGAAGTTTAGCTTTGGGTGCAAAAGTTACTTATCTAATTCCTCCTACCGGAAAATATGCGGCATTAGGAAAGAACGCATTGGTTGACGGTTTGTTTGGTGGAGCAACCTTTGTTGATAGCTGGATTGGTTGGGAAGGAACCGATGGTGCATTTGTTATAGATTTGGGCGAAACAAAAGAGATACAAAGTGTGGAAACAGATTTTCTTCATCAAATAGGGGCCTGGATTCTTTTTCCTCTAAAGGTGGTTTATTCATATGCTGAAGACGGTGAGCATTATACACATTGGAAAACGATTGATTTACCGGAAGAACGTACCGGTGAGGTAAAATTCCGTGGAGTCAAGGCTGAATCAGCCGAACCGATAAAAACTCGTTATGTGAAAGTAGAAGTCACCGGAACGAAAGAATGTCCGACTTGGCATTATGGTGTAGGCCATCCTTCGTGGTTCTTTATAGACGAAGTGATAATAAAATAAAAAAAGTAGGGGGGAGACGTTAGTAGTTTCCCCCTTTTAGTTGTATTATATATAGATGAGTCAGAAAAATGTTTTTTTTCATCTATATACTATGATTTATGCAACAGAATAAAACTGCTTCTCAACGAAAAACTATTAACCCGGCTTGCTGGGTACCTACTGCTTATTTTGCAATGGGACTTCCCTTTATTGCTATTAATCTGGTTTCTGTTTTCATGTTTAAGGATCTTGGAATTTCGGATACGCAAATTGCATTCTGGACTTCTCTGATTATGATGCCTTGGACACTGAAATTTTTGTGGAGCCCTTTTCTTGAAATGTATCGGACGAAAAAATTCTTCGTATTGATTACAGAATTATTGAGTGGTGTATTGTTTGGAGTAGTAGCCTTTTCTTTGTTTTTCGATTACTTTTTCGCCATAAGTATCTCTACGATGGCAGTGATTGCTTTTAGTGGAGCAACGCACGATATTGCTTGTGATGGTGTATATATGGCTGAATTGAACAAAGAAGATCAGGCAAAATATATCGGAGTGCAGGGTGCTTTTTATAATGTAGCCAAATTGGTTGCTAATGGAGGATTAGTTGCTATGGCAGGAGCATTGGCAGAGCACTTCGGAGCAATAGAAGGTGCTTCGATAGATGCTAACAAAGGAGCATATTCATCTGCATGGATGATTATTTTCGGCGTAATTGCGGCAATAATGGTACTGATCGGTATTTATCATATAAAAATGTTACCTTCTACACAGGTTCCGTCAACAACAAAGAAAACTGCATCGGAGGTTGGGCACGAATTGGTAGCAGTCATTGCTAACTTCTTTACTAAAAAGCATATTCTTTATTACATCTGTTTTATTATTTTATATCGTTTGGCAGAAGGCTTTATCATGAAAATAGCTCCGCTGTTTTTACGTGCTTCAAGGGATGTAGGCGGCTTAGGACTGTCGTTAACAGAGATCGGCACGCTAAATGGTATCTTTGGTTCCGCTGCTTTCGTTTTAGGCTCATTGTTGGCAGGTATTTATGTTTCTAAGTTCGGATTGAAAAAGACACTATTTACTCTCTGCTGTATTTTTAATCTTCCGTTTGTAGCCTATACTTTTTTGGCAGTTGCACAGCCTACTAATGTATATCTGATCGGAACTTGTATAACAATGGAATATTTTGGTTATGGCTTTGGTTTTGTCGGACTGACGTTGTTTATGATGCAACAGATTGCTCCAGGCAAACATCAAATGTCACATTACGCATTTGCTTCAGGAATCATGAATCTGGGAGTGATGCTTCCGGGAATGGTTAGTGGTTATCTTAGTGACTTATTAGGATATCGTAATTTCTTTATCTATGTGTTAATTGCAACTATTCCAGCTTTTCTGATTACTTATTTCATACCTTTCACGTATGATGACTCAAAAAATAAATAATATAAAATCAACGATTATGAATAAAATTCAAATTCCTTGGGAAGATCGTCCTGTCGGATGTACGGACGTTATGTGGCGTTACTCACAAAATCCAGTTATCGGACGTTATCATATTCCTTCATCTAATAGTATTTTCAATAGTGCTGTTGTTCCTTTTGAGGATGGTTTTGCAGGCGTATTCCGTTGTGATAACAAAGCTGTACAGATGAATATCTTTGCAGGTTTTAGTAAGGACGGAATTCATTGGGATATCAATCATGAACCTATTCAGTTTAAAGCAGGTAACACGGAAATGATTGAGTCGGAATATAAATACGACCCTCGTGTTACATGGATTGAAGACCGTTATTGGGTGACTTGGTGTAATGGCTATCATGGCCCTACGATTGGTATTGCCTATACTTTTGACTTTAAGGAGTTTTTCCAGTGCGAAAATGCTTTCTTGCCTTTCAATCGTAATGGTGTACTTTTCCCGCAGAAGATCGATGGCAAGTATGCGATGTTGAGTCGTCCCAGTGATAATGGACATACTCCGTTTGGCGATATATACATCAGCTATAGTCCGGATATGAAATATTGGGGTGAACACCGTTGTGTAATGAAAGTGACTCCTTTCCCGGAAAGCGCTTGGCAGTGTACGAAGATTGGTGCAGGTTCAGTTCCTTTCCTTACAGATGAAGGCTGGTTGCTGTTCTATCATGGTGTAATCACTACTTGTAATGGTTTCCGTTACGCTATGGGAGCTGCCATATTGGATAAAGATCATCCGGAAAAAGTTCTTTACCGTACACGTGAATATCTGCTTGGTCCGGCTGCTCCTTACGAACTTCAAGGTGACGTTCCTAATGTCGTATTCCCCTGTGCTGCTTTGCAAGATGGTGAACGTGTTGCTGTTTATTATGGTGCGGCAGATACTGTGGTAGGTATGGCCTTCGGATATATAAAAGAGATTATTGATTTTACGAAACGAACGAGTATCATTTAATAAAGATATGAAACGTATTATATTAACTTACACACTTGCTTTTTCCCTTCTTTCCGCCTATGCGGGGGAAGGGGGGAGCCCTCCCCTTAAAAATACGGATAAAAGTCTTTTGATAGATTATGTGGATCCTTTTATCGGAACTACAAATTTCGGAACGACCAATCCGGGAGCGATTTGCCCCAATGGTATGATGTCTGTGGTTCCTTTCAATGTGATGGGATCTTCCGAAAACACATACGATAAAGATGCCCGATGGTGGTCTACGCCTTATGAATATACAAATTGTTTCTTTACCGGATATGCTCATGTGAATTTGAGTGGAGTCGGTTGTCCGGAATTAGGTTCTTTATTATTGATGCCTACTACCGGAGAACTGAATGTGGATTATAAAGAATATGGTAGTAAGTATAAGGATGAACAGGCCTCACCGGGCTATTATTCTAATTATCTGACTAAATATAATGTAAAAACAGAAGTTTCGGCTACTCCGCGTAGCGGTATTGCCCGGTTTACTTTCCCAAAAGGGAAAAGCCACATCCTGCTGAATTTGGGTGAGGGGTTAACGAATGAGAGTGGCGCTATGCTTCGTCGTGTAAGCGATAGCGAAGTGGAAGGAGTCAAACTACTTGGCACATTTTGTTATAATCCTCAAGCTGTATTCCCCATTTACTTTGTATTGCGGGTTAAGAAGAATCCTTCTGCAACAGGGTATTGGAAGAAACAACGTCCGATGATGGGGGTTGAGGCTGAATGGGATAAGGATCAGGGAAAGTATAAACTTTATACTCGCTACGGAAAAGAAATAGCAGGAGATGACATTGGTACTTATTTCTCCTTCGATACAGAAGAAGGTGAACAAGTAGAAGTACAAATGGGAGTTTCTTTTGTAAGCATAGAAAATGCCCGTTTGAATCTGGATCGTGAACAGGCTGGAAAGGATTTTGAGAAGATTCATGCGGAAGCACGTTCCAAATGGAATCATGACTTGTCACGCATAACAGTGGAAGGTGGTACAGATGCCCAAAAGACTGTGTTTTATACAGCGCTTTATCATTTGCTGATTCATCCTAATATTTTGCAGGATGTAAACGGAGAATATCCGGCAATGGAAAGTGATAAGATCCTGACAACCAAAGGTGATCGCTATACCGTATTTTCTCTTTGGGATACCTACCGCAATGTTCATCAATTGCTGACCTTGGTTTATCCGGAACGTCAGATGGAAATGGTGCGCACAATGCTTGATATGTATCGTGAACATGGATGGTTGCCTAAGTGGGAATTATATGGCAGAGAAACATTGACAATGGAAGGTGATCCGAGTATTCCGGTAATTGTAGATACCTGGATGAAAGGTTTGCGTGACTTTGATGTTGATTTGGCTTATGAGGCAATGTACAAATCTGCTACGTTACCGGGGGCGGAAAACTTGATGCGTCCTGATAATGATGATTATATGTCTAAAGGATATGTACCCCTTCGTGAACAGTATGACAATTCCGTCTCTCATGCATTGGAATATTATATTGCCGATTTTGCATTGTCTCGTTTTGCAGCTGCTTTAGGTAAAAAGAAAGATGCAGAGATGTTCTATAAACGTTCTTTAGGATACAAACATTATTATAGTAAAGAATTTGGTACTTTCCGTCCGATTCTCCCCGATGGAACGTTTTATAGCCCGTTTAATCCGAGACAAGGAGAGAACTTTGAACCGAATCCCGGTTTCCATGAAGGTAGTTCCTGGAATTATACGTTCTATGTACCACATGATGTATATGGCTTGGCGAAATTAATGGGGGGAAAGAAACCTTTTATCGATAAACTACAAATGGTTTTTGACGAAGGACTTTACGACCCGGCAAATGAACCGGATATTGCTTATGCTCATTTATTCTCATACTTTAAAGGTGAAGAATGGCGTACGCAGAAAGAGACGCAGCGTTTATTAGATAAGTACTTTACAACAAAACCTGATGGTATTCCAGGAAATGATGATACGGGAACGATGTCTTCCTGGGCTATTTTCAATATGATCGGTTTTTATCCGGATTGTCCCGGACTGCCCGAATATACATTGACGACTCCGGTCTTTAATAAGGTAACGATCCGGTTAGATCCGAAATGGTATAAAGAGAACGAATTGGTGATTGAAACCAATCGTACTCAACCAGGAGCTTTATATATTGATAAGGTACTATTGAATGGCAAGAAGTTCAATAAATATCATATCACACATGATGAACTTGTTCACGGCAAATATTTAAAGTTTGATTTGAAATAACACACAGTGTTTCATAGGTATCGTTTTTGGGTTGACAGGGCTGTCGGACTTCTTATAGTCCGGCAGCCCATTTTTTTACATTTACTTCTGTTATTACTTCTTCGAAAATAGTGACGGTATATGCCCGGGATAGTGACGGTATCGGACTAAGATAGCGTCACTATTTGTCTTGGATACCGTCACTATCTTACTTTTATTAAATTATACTCCGTAGTATTTTTAGTTATTCTCTGTTTTATAGGTGATTACAAAAATCTATTCCATACGTCTACTATGTAAATCGTATGCAATAAAATAAAAAATGAGAAGAAATTTATTTAAACATATCCTTTGGATATTGATACTTGCAGAGTGTTTTCCTCTATTGGCAATTGCCGGATCGCAGCAAAAGGAACAACGTTATAAAATAGCCGTATGTGACTGGATGATTCTGAAACGTCAGAAAATCGGTTCATTCCAATTGGTACACGAATTGAATGGTGACGGTGTAGAATTGGATATGGGTGGTCTTGGCAAGAGGGAAATGTTTGATAATAAATTGCGCGAGCCCCATTTCCAGCAGTTATTTCGTGAAACTGCTCAAAAATATCAATTAGAAGTTTCTTCTATTGCTATGTCCGGTTTCTATGGACAGTCTTTTCTGGAACGAGCTAACTATAAAGATTTAGTTCAGGATTGCCTTCATGCCATGAAAGTGATGAATGCCAAAGTTGCCTTTCTTCCTTTGGGAGGAATCAAAGCCGGATGGGAAAAGATTCCGGCACTACGGACAGAAGTTGTAAAACGCTTGAAGGAGGTAGGAGATATGGCAGCTTCTGAAGGGGTGGTGATTGGTATTGAAACTCAATTGGATGCAAAAGGAGATGTGAAACTACTGAAAGAAATTAATTCTCCCGGAATCAAGATCTATTTTAAATTTCAAAATGCATTGGAGAATGGAAGGGATTTGTGCAAGGAGTTGAAGATTCTGGGGAAAAAGAGGATTTGCCAGATTCACTGTACGGACACAGATGAAGTGACTTTACCTTATAATGAACGATTGGACATGAATAAGGTGAAAAAGACGCTGGATAAGATGGGATGGATTGGATGGCTGGTAGTAGAACGTTCGCGCGATAAGGATGACGTGCGGAACGTGAAAAAGAATTATAGTACGAATATTAAGTATTTGAAAGAGGTGTTTCAACAGAGATAGGAGGATATTATGATATAGTTAATATTACAAAGAGAGAGAAAAAAATGCAAAATCTATTTTTTTTATTCTTTTAAGTGATTACATATTTTTTGATTGTACGTCTTTCCTTAAAAGAACTTTTAGATTTTGAAGATATAATGTATTATTTTTGTTTAAATTAAAATTTAATCTATGAAGAGTAAGATGAAGATTAAAATGAAAGTTGTCGGGAGCATAGCTTGTTTATCGATGATTTTATTTATGGGCTCTTGCGCTGGAGATGGTTTTGATGAAGAAACCTTCTCCGGTGGCGTGACGAATACGCAATTGGATTCGCCGAAAGCATCGGATGTGGCTTTTGAAAAACTGGCTACAACTGAAAATAATGTAAAAGTTACTTGGTCTGTTGTTATGGGGGCAGGTGGTTATAAATTTTCTATGTACATTGTAGATGACCCTGATCATCCTGTAGCTGTAGTGAAGGACAGTATTGTAGACGGGACGGCTGTAGTATGTCCTTGGGTAGAAGATACGAACTATAAGGTTGAGATTGCAGCATTGGGGAATGAAAAGTTGAATAATACAGCTTCCGTTTCCGCCACTGAAATCAGTTGGTCTACACTTGTTGCCGCAACGCTTGTTCCTAATGGTACAGACTTGACTACATATTTTGCTGAACATCCGGTGACTACGGGAAAAGATACAGAAGTTGCTTTCGAACTGGAAGCAGGAGGGACATATTATATTTCAGGAGATTTGAACTTTGGCGTAAATAATGTACAGTTGCGCGGAAATAAAACACGCGGGAATGCGAATGTGAAATTCACTGCTCCGGCTTCTATTATTACTTGTGGTGGAGGATTAGCCTTGAAGTTTATCAACTTTGATTGTGATGTAGTGACAGATGGGGCTTTTTTAAAGTTTGGTGATGTTCCGGAAGAGATATTGGATACAAAGAGAACCGATCATGGAAAAGTAACTAATCCTATGGTTATTCAATCTTGCAATATCAAGGCTGTTAGAAAATACTTAGTTCACATTAACGGAAAGAAGTATGGTATTCAAAATTTTGCAATCAGAAATTGTGTAATAGATTGCTATCAAGCTGCTGACCTGATAAACTTTAACTCTAGCAGTTCGATTGTGAAAGACTTCGAAATAAGTAACTCTACGATTTATAGTCATAACCAAAACGGTTCTCGTTTTTTACGTTATGGAGGTGGACAAACAACCAGTTATGATGGTTGGTCAAGAGGATCGATGACATTTATAAGCAATACATTCTATAATCTCTCCTATTCCGGACAGAGTTTTAATGGCAATGGTTGGTCACAGACACATAATGAGGTAATTTCAAAGAACAATTTGTTTATTGACTCATTTTCGGGAAATTTCAATCGTCGTATAAGAATGCAGGGTACAAAGGTAGCTGCAACTTTTGAAAATAACTGTTATTGGTACAATGGCGCATTGCCACTGGATGAGACTTCAAATCGTGCGGATGGTGATAAGAGCAATTCTGCTTATGGCGTGGATCCGGGATTCGCTGATGCTGCAAACGGTGATTTTACTCCGAGTGCTCCCGAAGTATTTGCTCATGGTAGTGGCGACCCGCGTTGGTTAAATTAAAAAGATAATAAATCTAGAATACGATAAAGATGAAACATAAGAATATATATAGAATCAGTATCAGCCTGCTTCTAGCTTTTGTGATGGCTTTGCCGACAATAGCACAGAATACTAAAACATTCAAAGGAGTTGTGCTGGATGAGACCGAGCAACCTATTATTGGAGCTGCCATAAAGGTTGTAGGAACAACAGTGGGAACAATAACGGATTTAGATGGAAATTTCACATTGAATGTTCCTGATGGTAAGGAAGTGGAAATCTCTTATATAGGATATGTACCACAACGTTTTTCTGCTCCATTCAAATTGACAAAGATCATCTTGAAGGAAGATACGCAGCAATTGGATGAAGTTGTAGTTGTGGGTTATGGTACGCAGAAGAAAGCGCATTTGACTGGTGCTATCGCCACTGTTCCCGTTGATGATATTCAGGATATTTCAAGTGGAAGTTTGGCCAGTACATTGAGCGGTTTGGCAAATGGTATCTCTGTAAACGGAGGTGATACTCGTCCGGGACAAAACGCTACGATTACTATTCGTCAGAATGGTGAGTTGGAAGAAATGGGAGGTACCAACCTGCAGCCATTGTATGTTATTGATGGTTACATTTATCCTACGGAAGTAAAAGTGGGAAGTACTTATACTAATTTGGGTGCGGAAGCGTTTAACAACTTAGATCCATCAGTTGTGGAAAGTATTTCTATCTTGAAGGATGCTTCTGCAGCAGTTTACGGTGCTCGTGCAGCAAATGGTGTTATTCTGGTAACCACAAAAAAGGGAAAGTTAGGTGCGCCTAAAATTTCATATAATGGAACATTTGGTATTACAGATGAAGTATCTCGTCCTAAGATGTTGAATGCGTATGAGTATGGCAAGTTATGGAATGCAGTACGTATGGCTGACCCGACGGAGACAAGTATTGATCCGTTAAGAGCTATTTTTCAGCAGGATGAGTTGAATGCCATGAAAAGTTTGCACTATGATTTACTGGATAAATATTGGGAATCCGCATTGACGCAGCAGCATAGTGTAAACCTGAGCGGTGCTACTGAAAAAGCCAGTTATTTTGCCGGAATTTCTTATTTTGATCAGGATGGTAACTTAGGTAAGCTGGATTACAATCGTTGGAATTACCGTGCTGGTGTAGATGTGAAAATCAGCAAGTGGATAAAAGCGAATGTACAGGTCTCCGGTGATTATGGAAAGAAAAATACTCCTCTGAATCAGGTCGGAGGTTCGTCTGCAGAGAAAGATTACAATACGCTGTTGACACATCCTTATTATATTCCCGAATATGTGGGTGAATATGCGGTAGCTGCTTACGGTCCTACTAATTCATCGGTAAGTAATATTCAGAATTACAATTTCAATGTACTTCAGAATAATGGCGACTATAAACGAAACATGACATCAAACATGAATATTAATGCCGGGTTGGAATACGATTTCGGATGGAATAAATGGTTGAAAGGACTGAAATTGAAGTTTACTTATTCGAAGAGTGTCAATACGAATAAGACAAATGATTATGGTACTTCTTATAATCTTTATTATTTGGAGACTCGTTCTGGTAGTGGAGAACATTTGTATACTCCAATTGAAGGAGCGGATAACAGTGCATTTGAAAATACTAGTTTTTATTTGGCAAATAGTGGAAAACCGGTGGTTAACTCCAGTACAAGTGAT
Source organism: Bacteroides sp. LFL-34 (assembly GCF_027257075.1). Lineage (NCBI taxonomy): Bacteria > Pseudomonadati > Bacteroidota > Bacteroidia > Bacteroidales > Bacteroidaceae > Bacteroides > Bacteroides sp. LFL-34. The sequence goes on from NZ_JAPQKZ010000002.1 coordinate 260,273, forward strand.
ATTACTGGATATTTGTCTCGTTCCATGACTCGTTCGGATAACTATCAGATGAACTTTACTGCAGCATATAATAGGGATTTCGGACTACATTCTGTAGGAGGTTTATTCTCCATTGAAAAGTCTGAATCAGAAACAGAATATTTGTACGGTATGGTTACTAACCCATACGAATTTACGACAGGACAATCTAATTCGGTAGACTGGAATAGTACTCCTAGTACAGAATTCACTCGTTTTGAGTCGGGTAATTTATCTTATATCGGTCGTTTGAATTATTCTTATGATAACAAATATTTACTGGAGTTCCTGCTTCGTTCGGATTCTTCCACCAAGTTTGCTCCTGAAAATTATTGGGGATTTTTCCCGTCAGTATCTGCTGGTTGGGTGGTTTCACAAGAAGAATGGTTTACTAAGAACGTTACATGGATTGATTACTTAAAGTTGCGTGCATCTTTTGGTTTGACCGGTCGTGATAATACAACAGCATGGCAATGGTTGCAGACTTACGGAACAGATAAGGATAAAGGGCCAGTATTTGGCACTAGTACAGAGGCCAATGCCGGTAGTCACCTCACAATGAATAAAAACAATGCAGCAATCAATCGGGATGCTCATTGGGATAAATCTTATAAAGGTAATTTGGGGCTTGATTTCAATGTTCTCGATAATCGTTTATCATTCAATATTGACGCTTACTATGAATGGAACCGTGAGATGTTGCTTAGTTATAATGCCTCTGTTCCATCTACAGTGGGAGCTAATTCTGCGAAAGTGAATTATGGAGAATTGAATACTTATGGTGTCGAACTGTCTGCTACATGGAGAGACAAGATAGGTAAGGATTTTAAGTATAAAATTCAGTTGAACACCGGGTATAGTGATAATGAGATTTTGGTAAGAGACTGGGATCAGAAGCCTACTTATAAGAGCTATAAGAAGGGTGATCGTTTGGATCAAGGCATCTGGGGTATGCAGTGTATCGGTATGTTCCGCAGCTATCAGGATATTGACGAGTATTTTGCCAAGTACAATATTACTTCCTATATGGGTAACGTTAAAGAAGATGTAAAACCGGGTATGTTGATTTATAAAGACGTGCGTGGAGCCAGACAAGATGATGGTACATACGCCGGACCGGATGGTGTGGTTAGCTCTGAAGATGACCAAGTACGGTTATCTAATCGAAGCAATCCTTACAGCATGACAATGAACCTGAACGCAGAATGGAAGGGGCTTTCTTTGACAGCTCAGTTTAATGCGAGCTGGGGTGGTTATAGTTTCTTGCCTGATGATGCAATTTCTTTAGGAAACCAAGGAACATCGGCTAATAAGTATAATGATTTGGAATATGCAAATATGCCTTCGTTCTGGACTACAGACAATATGTTTGTGTATAACGACGTAGTAGATGCAGCAGGTAATGTAGTGGTGAAAGCCAATCGCAATGGAAAATATCCGAACTTGAGATGGGGCAGCGTGAATGCAGTAACTTCTTCTTTCTGGAGAGTAAGCGGAACACGTGTCAAACTGAATCGCGTTACATTAGCTTACCGTATACCGTCAAAATATACAAAAATGATAGGTATCGAAAGTTGCCGTTTTAACATTACAGGACAGAATCTATTAAGTTTCTATAATCCTTATCCGGATAATTTTATTGATCCGATGACTACTTATGGGAATTATCCTACCCTGCGTAAATTCACGATTGGTGTTAATTTAACATTCTAAAAGAACAGTAAAATGAAAAGAAAAAATATATTCCGTATCAGCGTAGCTTTTTGGGCGATGACTGCGTTTACTTCTTGTAGCGACCAGTTCATGCAAGACAAGCAGAACTTTGACAGCACTACTGCCGATGCTTATAATTATTGGAGTGGTGCACTGGGACGTGTAGCAGATGTTTATAGAGTATGTCTGCCAGATCCTAAGGCTACTCCCAGTTCAATGTATAACAGTACCGGTTTAGCAGACGACCAATCTAAGTCGACTGAAGAATATAGTGGATTCAGTGCTTTTGTCGATCCACTCAAGCCGTTGACTTATCAAACCGGAAATAATCCTGTACCTGATTACTTTGAAGGAACGAAAGGTGATCCTATAACTTCCGCTTATGGACGTATTCGTAATATTAATGATGTCATTGCAGGCATTGAAGGAAGCACGCTTTCGCAGGAAGAAAAGAATGAGTTGTTAGGGCAGGTTTACTTCTTTCGTGCATGGTGCTATTATAATTTGGTGAAATGGTATGGTGGTGTGCCCATCATTACGGAAGTACAGGAACCTGTTGAAAGTTCTGTTGTTCCCCGTTCTTCCGCAAAGGATTGTTTCAAATTTATTTGTGACGATTTGGAGAGAGCTGAAACATTGTTAGCACCTTTTACGGGAGCCGGACAATGGATGTCTGGTGATAATTACGGTCGTGTTACTTCCGGTACAGCAGTGGCTTTGTTGGGTCGAGTACGTGTACTATATGCCAGTCCGTTATTTAATCGCTCCAATGATTTGTCTCGTTGGACACAGGCTTACAATGATATAAAAAGATCTATTGACGTGCTGACAGCTGCCGGATATGGCTTGGCTAATGAAAGTAATCCCGGTGTGAACGCTTCCGGTTGGGCTAATCTTTTTACTGAAGTGCCGAGTCAAGAAGCTGTATTTGTAACGCTACACAACACGCTGACGGAAGGAGTTCCTGATTATCGTAAGAATAATACATGGGAAAATGGCATCCGGCCGTACAATGCTAGAGGAGGAGGTGGCAAAACACCTTCCGCCATGTTGGTAGATATGTTTCCTATGTCTGACGGCAAGATACCTGCAACTTGTGAAACATACAATACGTTAACTAAATCAGATATACCTTATTATCGCGAATTTCCTTTCGTCGATCGTGATCCGCGCTTCTATCGTACATTCGCTTTCCCGGGAGTTCGTTGGTCGTTTGTCGGTAATCCTACGACACAAGGGAACCGATACCCGCACAATGGTCCTGATTATGAACTTTGGAACTATACCTGGTATACGGATGCAGCTTATGTAGATGATATTGAAGCCAATAGCAGTGTGACCTATGGCGCTGATGGTCTCCTTAATGATGTAAAAGGTTTTTATGTACGTAAACGCTCTGATGACAGAGATGTGAATGCTATTGCCCGTTATGTCTATGATGAAAAGTCCGGGGGATTCACACGTTCTGCCGCGCCGTATATGGAGATTAGATATGCGGAAGTATTACTTAATTATGCAGAAGCAGCATGTAATGCGGGTGAGATGGGAGTTGCCGTTGATCAATTACAAAAAATCCGTGCTCGTGTTGGTTATAAAGCTGAAAATAATTATGGATTGGAAGCAGGTTTGGATGGTGACCAAGCTAAATGTATGGCAGCTATCATGTATGAACGTCAAATTGAATTGGCATACGAAGGAAAACGTTTCGATGATATGCGTCGCTGGATGTTGTTTGATGGCGGCATAGAACTTCCTGAAGGTGCGCCTGCTACTTGGAAACTGACTGGCTGGGGTGGAAACACATGTACATATCTTGGTTTTAAGCCACTCAACGGACAACGTCGCGAGAATCTTGAATTCCGTACAACTGTAAACGGTGGCATTGGTGGAACAAATGTTGACGACGATCCGTTAGTAAAAGCTGGAATTACCCGTCCGGCTGCAATGGATTTGAGAAAGGATCTTGCCAGCGAACAGGATAGGCTGAAAGGATTTTATTCAAATTATTTGACCCGTAAGACAAAGAAAGGCGATTCTTATGATGATAGCCATTCTCCATTGTATATCGCGTTCCTTCCAAGGTATTATATCCTTGGTTTCCATCAAGGTATCCAGGGTAATAATAGTACATTGCTGCAAACCATCGGCTGGGGAGATTACAACAACGGTGGCGCAAACGGTACTTTTGACCCGCTGGCTGAATAAAAAACTCAACTTCCTTCGATAAGAACCCTGCATTTCGGTGCAGGGATAATTACATCGGAGATGAATCACAGGATGCTTCGGCATCGAAAACCATAGAAATTCACCGGTTCCTCCCTCTTTTCTTTGAGAAGACGGCAGGAATTGGTGAATTTTTGTTCGTTAAATCAGCTGATTTTAGTTATCTTTGCCTTCGCAAACTTCTCAAAACGCTTCCCCAAGCCTGCTGAATGCCTGCAAACTTCCAGAAACGCTTTCCCAAGCTTGTAAAATGCCGGAAAACTTTTTAAATCGCTTTTGCAAGCTTGAAAAACGCCTGCAAATTTTAAAAAATGCTTTCACAGGTATGCAAAACGTCCGCGAATTTACAGCAACCATTTCGCGGGCTTGTCCGGACTTCGAATTTTTCAGAGATAGATAGAACAAGTATGAATCCCGAAAGAAAAAATTATGGGAAGTTATCAAAAAGCAGACGGTATCACACTGTCACAACTGAACAACACTGAGTACACCAATTTCATGAATCGTGTGCTGACACTCCTCACCGCAGGAAGTATTTCCAAACTGACAGTAACAAACATCGTGAACAGCATCAAGCCGAAGTTGGTACAAATGGAAGACCTGGTGAACCGTTCCACGGCCAACGCCGAAACAAAGGATTTACTGAAACTGGATGCCGAACGCGATTCGTATGTCAGTTATTTGTTGGCTACTGTCCGTGCGGCCAAAAACTCACCGTTGGCAGCGCAACGAGATGCATATAATACCTTGGAAATCACGGTGCGCCCTTATACCGGACTGGCACGCATGCGCAATATGGAGGAAACGGCAGCCATCAGCGGACTACTGCTTGATTTCCGCAAGGAAGCCGTGAAAACCGCCGTTACGGCACTCAATTTGGATGCCATATTAACGGCACTCGAAACCGCCAATAAAAACTATTCGGCACTGACAGACGCCCGTTCCGTTACTCGTACAGCAGAATCGGTTGCGGACTCAAAGACTGTGCGTGCGCAGCTTGATTCACTCTACGATGACTTGGTGATGCACATAACCGCTGTCAATATACTGACTCCCTCCATAACGGAAGCTTCAGCGTTTCTTACTGCTCTCAACCAAGTCATAGCCGAAACAAAAGCTGCTTATAATCGTCGTAAAGGTATTACGGCTCCCTCAAAGCCTTCCGGAGGCAACGGAACGATAACGCCTGGTGAAGGTGAAGCTCCCGATCCTGATGAAGGCGGTGGAGTAACTCCTCCTTCCGGTGGCAGCGACAGTGGCGAAGCTCCCGATCCGGCTCTCTGACGGCAGCTAATAGAAGAGAAAATGTGAAAAGAGGGAATCTTAAGATTCCCTCTTTTCTTTTACACCAAGCTATTCCGGTTATTCGGATTTCGTGTGTGACACATTCCTTCCTTCGTCGTTTTTTCTTCCGATAGAGAAATGACCGGCAGAAAAAGACACTTTTCAGCAAAGTGATTCTCGATAGTACTACACGGACCATTGGAGACTGGAAAGTCGTTTCTCTCCCCCGCATTTGATAAAAGATCATCATCACTGATTACAAATCTTTTCTTCTTTCGTCTTATTATTGTATTTTTGAATTAACAACTTCACAAAACCAAATAAAAATGAAGAAGAAACAGGTACTTTTAGCAGTTTTTGCTGCAACAATGTTGACTCCGACCGTTGCATGGGCGCAATACCCACAAATATCTGGCGAAGCCAAAGAAAATTATACAAAAATGATGACTGAAGAGCGGAAACGCTCTGATGAAGCATGGGCAAAAGCGTTGCCGATAGTACAAAAAGAAGCTAGAGAAGGACGTCCATATATTCCTTGGGCTGGTCGTCCGTACGATTTGCCGCAGGCTGATATCCCTTCATTCCCAGGTGCTGAAGGTGGTGGTATGTACAGTTTTGGGGGTCGTGGAGGTAAAGTGATAACTGTCACAAATCTGAATGATCGTGGACCGGGTTCTTTCCGTGAAGCATGTGAAACTGGTGGTGCACGTATTATTGTATTCAATGTTGCTGGTATCATCCGTCTGGAATCTCCGATTATCGTCCGTGCTCCTTACGTAACTATTGCCGGACAAACAGCTCCGGGAGACGGTGTTTGTATTGCTGGAGAATCATTTTGGGTAGATACACATGATGTGGTGGTACGTCACATGCGTTTCCGTCGTGGAGAAACGAAAGTATGGCATCGTGATGACTCTTTCGGAGGTAACCCTGTTGGTAATATAATGATCGACCACTGCTCTTGTACGTGGGGATTGGATGAAAACATTTCTTTCTATCGCCACATGTACGACCCGAGTGAAGGACAATATGAAAGCAAAGACTTGAAACTTCCTACTGTAAACGTAACTATTCAAAATACTATCTCGGCAAAAGCGTTAGATACATACAATCATGCATTTGGTAGTACGTTAGGTGGTGAGAACTGTGCATTTGCCCGTAACCTTTGGGCTAGTAACTCCGGACGTAATCCTTCTATCGGCTGGAATGGCATATTCAATTTCGTTAATAATGTAGTATTCAATTGGGTGCACCGTTCTTCCGATGGTGGTGATTATACCGCAATGTTCAATATGATTAACAACTACTACAAACCGGGACCTGCTACTCCTAAGGATTCCAATGTAGGACATCGTATCTTGAAACCGGAAGCAGGACGTAGTAAGCTGGATCATAAAGAATATGGGCGAGTATATGCCGACGGAAATATAATGGAAGGCTATCCTGAAATAACTAAAGACAACTGGAATGGCGGTATTCAGATTGAAACTCAACCGAACACTGACGGATATACTGAATACATGCGTAGCTATAAGCCGTTCGAGATGCCGTATATCAATATCATGGGGGCTAAAGATGCTTATGACTATGTATTGAAACATGTAGGTGCGAATATTCCTTGTCGTGATATTGTTGACGAACGCGTGATTGAAGAAGTAAGAACAGGTATTCCTTATTATGAAAAGAAACTTCCTAAAGACGCTTATGGTGACTTGACAGGTTTGTCTCCTAAGTCAATGGGGGAAGACGGACAGTTCAAGTATCGTCGTTTGCCGAAAGATTCTTATAAGCAGGGTATTATTACTGATGTTCGCCAGATGGGTGGTTATCCTGAATACAAAGGTACTCCTTATGTTGATACAGACAAAGATGGTATGCCGGACGAATGGGAAATTGCTAACGGATTAAATCCGAACGATCCGAGTGATGCCAATAAAGACTGTACTGGTGACGGATATACGAATATTGAAAAATATATCAACGGTATCAGCACAAAGCATAAAGTAGATTGGAGAGATATGAAGAACAACTACGATACATTGGCTGAAAAAGGAAAATTAATGTAATTATGAAAAAGATACTGATACTATCATTGCTTTTTATTTCCGGTTGGATGTCTGCGCAAGCAGTCGACTTAAATAAAGAGAACCGTGATCCTGAATATGTAAAGTCTATTGTCGGCCGATCACAAAAGATCGTTGATAAACTCGGACTTACAGATGCGAAAATAGCCGAAGATGTTCGCAATGTCATAGCCAATCGTTACTTCGAATTAAATGATATTTATGAGGTACGGGATGCGAAAGTCAAGAAAGTAAAAGAATCCGGGTTGACTGGTGAGGCTAAAAATGAAGCTTTGAAAGCTGCGGAAAATGAAAAAGATGCGGCGCTATATCGTTCACATTTCGCTTTTCCTGCCAATTTATCTCTCTTTCTTGATGAAAAGCAAATAGAAACTGTTAAAGATGGCATGACTTATGGAGTAGTAAAAGTGACTTATGACTCACATCTGGACATGATTCCTACTTTGAAAGAAGAAGAAAAAGCTCAAATCTATGCTTGGTTGATAGAGGCACGTGAATTTGCGTTGGATGCAGAAAATTCGAATAAGAAACACGCTGCTTTCGGAAAATACAAAGGACGTATCAACAACTATCTGGCTAAACGTGGATATGACCTGAAGAAAGAACGAGAGGAATGGTATAAACGTATAAAAGCCCGTGGAGGTTCTATATAATTAAAAAATAAGATACTATAAAAAGAAGTGAAATTCTTTCCCATTGTAAATGGTTAGTTTGTTTGATGGTGGAAAGGGTGGCTCGGAGAGTCGCCCTTTTATCGTATATAAATTTTGAATCTATTGATTCTTCTAGTATATTTGAGTACAAACGGCGCTTTCCATCGTCTCCTCTGTATAAAAGATACAAATATAGAATATAGAAATGAAAAAGTTAAGAAATACATTAGCCGCAATAAGTCTTCTGTTTCTGGCTTCTTGTGGGGGGAACAAAGACTACTACATGTTCACTTCGTTTCATGAACCGGCTGATGAGGGGTTGAGATACTTATATAGTGAGGACGGAATTCACTGGGACAGTATTCCGGGAGTTTGGCTAAAGCCGGAACTGGGACAGCACCAGCTCATGCGGGATCCCTCGATGGTACGTACTCCGGATGGAACCTACCATTTGGTCTGGACTACAAGTTGGAAAGGTGATTTAGGATTTGGCTACGCACATTCCAAAGATCTGATCCATTGGTCGGAACAACAGATGATTCCTGTAATGGCAGACGAACCGACTACTATTAATGTATGGGCTCCGGAAATTTTCTATGACGACGAGAACGATCAGTTTATGGTAGTATGGGCTTCCTGTGTCCCCGGGCGTTTCGAAAAGGGGATAGAAGAAGAGAATAATAATCATCGTTTATACTATATCACTACAAAAGATTTTAAAACCGTTTCGAAAGCAAAACTTTTGTATGATCCGGGATTCAGTACCATTGATGCCGTTATCGTGAAACGGGCAAAGAATGACTATGTAATGGTACTCAAAGATAACACCCGTCCAGAACGTAATCTGAAAATCGCTTTTTCCGATTCTATGACCGGTCCTTATTCGCCCGCATCCCAGCCTTTCACTGAATCCTTTGTAGAAGGACCGTCTGTAGAGAAAGTGGGAGACGATTATCTAATCTATTTTGATGTATATAAGAAAAAAATATATGGCGCTATGCGTACGAAGGATTTCCGGAACTTTACAGATGTAACAGAAGAGGTAAGCATCCCTGTGGGGCATAAGCATGGAACCATATTTACGGCTCCGGAATCAGTCGTAAAAGCATTGCTGGAAGAAAAGAAATAAACCCGGAAACAATTTTAAATCAGAATAAATCATGAACAACTCTGCTAAAATTCTTGTTGTACTGGCTGCCGGTTGGTTGACTACTACAGCCTTTGCACAAGATAGAATTCATTATACAGGAAAAGAATTATCGAATCCTGCTTGTCACGACGGACAACTGTCTCCGGTAGTCGGAGTACATAACATTCAGTTGGTACGTGCCAATCGTGAACATCCCGATGCTTCGAACGGCAATGGATGGACGTATAATCATCAGCCGATGCTGGCTTATTGGAATGGACAGTTTTTCTATCAATACCTGGCAGATCCTTCTGACGAACACGTACCGCCTTCACAGACTTTTCTGATGACATCGAAGGATGGATATCGCTGGACAAATCCGGAAATTGTGTTTCCTCCTTATCAAGTTCCCGATGGATACACCAAAGAGTCTCGTCCGGGTGTGCAGGCCAAAGATCTGATTGCCATTATGCACCAGCGTGTCGGATTCTATGTTTCTAAATCCGGCAAGCTGATTACAATGGGAAATTATGGAGTTGCTTTGGATAAAAAAGATGATCCCAATGATGGAAACGGTATTGGCCGGGTGGTTCGTGAAATAAAGAAAGACGGTTCTTACGGACCGATCTATTTCATTTATTATAATCATGGATTTAATGAAAAGAATACTGATTATCCGTATTTTAAGAAAAGCAAGGATCGTGAGTTTGTGAAGGCTTGCCAGGAAATTCTTGACAATCCGCTGTATATGATGCAGTGGGTGGAAGAAGCCGACCGTGAAGATCCTATTCTCCCGCTGAAGAAAGGATACAAAGCATTCAATTGTTATACATTGCCGGATGGACGTATTGCCAGTCTTTGGAAACATGCGCTTACCTCTATCAGTGAGGATGGCGGACATACTTGGGCAGAGCCTGTGCTTCGTGCAAAAGGTTTCGTTAATAGCAACGCGAAAATTTGGGGACAGCGTTTAAGTGATGGTACATACGCTACTGTATATAATCCGTCGGAATTTCGTTGGCCGCTGGCTATATCTTTGAGTAAAGATGGATTGGAATATACAACATTGAATCTGGTGCATGGTGAAATCACTCCCATGCGTTATGGAGGAAATTATAAATCATACGGTCCTCAATATCCACGTGGTATTCAGGAAGGCAATGGGGTACCTGCCGATGGTGATTTGTGGGTTTCTTACAGTGTGAACAAGGAAGATATGTGGATTTCCCGTATTCCTGTCCCGGTGGAAATAAATGCTTCAGCACATGCGGATGATGATTTCTCTAAAAATAAATCAATTGCGGAACTGACTGACTGGAATATTTATTCTCCGGTTTGGGCTCCTGTTTCTTTGGAGGATCAATGGTTGAAGTTGCAGGATAAAGATCCGTTTGATTATGCCAAAGTGGAACGTAAAATTCCGGCTTCTAAAGAATTGAAAGTATCATTTGATTTGAAAGCCGGCCAGAATAATAAAGGCACACTCCAGATTGAATTTCTGGATGAGAATGGAATAGCCTGTTCCCGTATAGAACTTACTGATGATGGCATTTTTCGATTGAAAGGCGGCTCCCGGTTTGCAAATATGATGAAATATGAAGCAGGAAAGATTTATCATGTAGAAGCAGTCCTTTCTACTGTTGATCGTAATATTCAAGTGTATGTAGATGGCAAGAGAGTAGGGTTGCGTATGTTCTATGCGCCCGTGGCTGCTGTGGAGCGAATCGTATTCCGTACTGGCGTACCTCGTACATTCCCGACTGTAGATACTCCTGCCGACCAGACTTATGATCTGCCGAATGCAGGTGCGCAAGATCCATTGGCTGAATATGGCATTGCCAATGTAAAAACATCTTCTACAGATAAAGATGCGTCTTCTGCTTTTTTAAAGTATGCTGACTTCAGTCATTATGCAGACTATTTCAACGGTATGGAAGACGAAAATATTGTTCAGGCAATTCCCAATGCAAAGGCTTCGGAATGGATGGAGGAAAATATTCCTTTGTTCGAGTGTCCGCAACATAACTTTGAAGAAATGTATTATTATCGTTGGTGGTCATTGCGTAAGCATATCAAAGAGACTCCTGTTGGCTATGGCATGACCGAGTTTCTCGTTCAGCGTTCTTATTCAGATAAATATAATTTGATTGCCTGTGCAATTGGACATCACATTTATGAAAGCCGTTGGTTGCGTGATCCGAAATATTTGGATCAGATTATTCATACATGGTATCGTGGCAATGATGGCGGTCCGATGAAGAAAATGGATAAGTTCAGCTCATGGAACGCAGATGCTGTTTTGGCTCGTTACATGGTAGATGGTGATAAGGACTATCTGCTGGATATGAAGAAAGATCTGGAAACCGAATACCAGCGTTGGGAACGTACGAACCGTTTGAAGAACGGATTGTATTGGCAGGGTGACGTACAGGATGGTATGGAAGAATCAATCAGTGGCGGACGGAGGAAGAAATATGCCCGGCCGACAATCAATAGTTATATGTATGGCAATGCTAAAGCACTTTCATGTATAGGAATTCTTTCCGGTGATGAGGGGATGGCTATGAAATATGGCATGAGAGCAGATACTTTGAAAAATCTGGTAGAAAATGAATTGTGGAATACACGTCATCAGTTTTTTGAGACGATGCGTACGGACTCTTCCGCGAATGTGCGTGAAGCAATCGGATATATTCCTTGGTATTTCAACCTGCCGGATACCACCCAAAAGTATGAAATTGCCTGGAAAGAAATTATGGATGAAAAAGGCTTTTCTGCTCCTTATGGACTGACAACTGCAGAACGTCGTCATCCGGAATTCCGTACACGTGGAGTAGGCAAGTGTGAGTGGGACGGTGCTATCTGGCCGTTTGCTTCCGCACAGACATTGACAGCAATGGCTAACTTTATGAATAATTATCCGCAGACTGTATTGTCTGACAGTGTATATTTCCGTCAGATGGAATTGTATGTGGAATCACAGTATCATCGTGGTCGTCCCTATATTGGTGAATATTTGGATGAGGTGACCGGTTATTGGCTGAAAGGAGATCAGGAACGTAGCCGTTATTATAATCATTCCACTTTCAACGACCTGATAATTACAGGATTGATCGGACTTCGTCCACGTTTGGATAATACGATTGAAGTGAACCCCTTAATTCCTGCCGACAAGTGGGATTGGTTCTGCCTGGATAATGTATTATATCATGGTCATAATCTGACGATTCTTTGGGATAAGAATGGTGATCGCTATCATTGCGGAAAAGGATTGCGCATTTTTGTAGATGGTAAGGAAGTAGGGCAGGCGAATACATTGACAAAAATCGTTTGTGAAAATGCACTTAAATGATAATTTTGCGGAGTGCCCTGAAAGGGTTTAATTATATAGCGTAGGGCAACGCCCTACGTAAAAGCGACAATCTGAATTTGCGCCCTGAAAGGGCATAATTGTATATGGTTCCGCCCTTTCAGGGCTTGTGGCTGGTGTGTTTTTTTCGTAGGGTGTTGCCCTACGCTATATAATTAAGCCCTTTCAGGGCACCCCAATAAATATATAATTGTAAGGCTTTCAGCCTAACTGCAAAATTCCCATTTAACCGATAAATTCTCATTTATCGAACAAATAAAAGATACTTGAAAAATGAAATTCAAAAAGATTCTTCTTTCATTGCTAATTTGTTTGTCTTGTTTTGTACAGGCGAAGAATATAACCATCAGTCGTCTTACCTGTGAGATGCAGGAGGGACTGGTAGTGGTCGAAGGTTCACCCCGTTTGGGCTGGGTGATGGAATCGCCGGAAAATGGGACACGACAATCTGCCTATGAGATTGATATTCGGGAAGCTTTTACAGGGCGTTCCGTTTGGAATAGTGGGAAGGTTTATTCTTCGCAGAGCCAGTTAGTTTCTACAAAGGGGGCAGATATACGTCCTGATAACTCATTTAATTATAGTTGGCGCGTTCGTGTTTGGGATGAAACAGATACACCTTCCGAGTGGAGCAGTGAAGCGAAATTCCGGGCAGTACCCGAAAGATTATCTTCGGGGCAGTGGATTGGAGCTATTACCCGACAAAATGCTCATTTACCGGAAGGGCGTAAGTTCCACGGTGGAGAGCTGAAGAAACCGGAAGTGAAAGCTGCTTGGGAAGCAGTGGACACTTTGGCAAAGAAAAGTATTTGTTTGAGAAGAACATTCCAGGTAGGAGATGCGAAAGAAGGGGGTGCAAACCGTAAACCGGGCAAGAAAATAGTGGAGGCAACGGCATACGTTTGTGGTCTGGGATTCTATGAGTTTTCTTTGAATGGCAAAAAGGTGGGTAACAGTGAGTTTGCCCCATTGTGGAGTGATTATGATAAAACTGTTTACTATAACACATACGATGTGACGGAACAATTGCGGCGTGGTGAAAATGTCGTAGGAATCTTATTGGGGAATGGATTCTATAATGTGCAGGGGGGGCGTTATCGCAAATTACAGATCAGCTTTGGTCCTCCCACACTTTTATTTGAGCTGGTTATTAACTACGAAGATGGAACATGTACGACGGTTCATTCCGATAATAATTGGAAATATGATTTTAGTCCGGTAACCTTCAATTGCATATATGGAGGAGAAGATTATGATGCGCGTCGTGAACAGAAAGGATGGAATCAGATTGGCTTTGATGACAGTCATTGGCGTCCGGTAGTCATACAGGAAGCTCCTAAAGGAATACTTCGTCCACAGATGGCGGCTCCGGTGAAAATCATGGAACGGTATGATATTCAAAAGGTAACCAAACTAAATGCGGACCAAGTTGCATCAGCTTCTGTATCAACTAAGAGAACAGTCGATCTTTCTGCTTTTGTGTTGGATATGGGACAGAATTTGGCTGGCTTTCCGGAAATAACAGTACGTGGCAAACGTGGTCAGAAAGTAACTTTGATTGTAGCCGAAGCATTGACAGAGGAAGGTGCTTGCAATCAGCGTCAGACAGGGCGTCAACACTATTACGAATACACTCTGAAAGGGGAAGGCGATGAAACCTGGCACCCTCGTTTCTCTTATTATGGTTTTAGATATATTCAGGTAGAGGGGGCTGTCTTAAAAGGACAGAAGAATCCGCAGAAATTGCCTGTATTAAAGAATATTCAATCCTGTTTCGTCTATAATTCAGCCAGGAAAGTTTCCACTTTCGAATCATCCAACCGGATATTTAATGCTGCCCATCGATTGATCGAGAAAGCGGTTCGCAGCAATATGCAGTCTGTGTTTACGGATTGTCCGCATCGTGAGAAACTTGGGTGGCTGGAACAGGTACATCTGAATGGTCCGGGTTTGTTGTATAACTATGATTTGACAGCATACGCTCCGCAGATTATGCAGAATATGGCAGATGCACAACATTCCAACGGGGCCATGCCGACAACTGCTCCGGAATACGTGATTTTTGAAGGTCCGGGTATGGATGCTTTTGCCGAATCTCCGGAGTGGGGTGGTTCTTTGGTTATTTTCCCTTTTATGTACTATGAGACTTATGGAGACGATTCATTGATTAAGAAATATTATCCGAATATGCGTCGTTACGTGGATTATCTCAAGACTCGTGCAGATAAAGGTATTCTTTCTTTCGGATTGGGAGACTGGTATGATTACGGAGATTTTCGTGCGGGATTCTCACGGAATACGCCCGTTCCTTTGGTGGCTACTGCGCATTATTACATGACAGTCATGTATTTGGTACAAGCTGCGAAAATGGTAGGTAATGACTTTGACATTCATTATTACACTTCGTTGGCACAGGATATAATGGTTGCATTTAATAAATGTTTTCTTCATAAAGATACGGCACAATATGGTACAGGAAGCCAATGTAGTAATGCGCTTCCGCTGTTCCTCCAAATGACGCAGGATGAAGATGAACAAGGTAACTACCGACCGGATGCAGATTTGAATGAGAAAGTATTCGCGAATCTGATAAAAGATGTGGAAGCACATGGCAACCGTTTGACTACCGGTGATGTGGGAAACCGTTATCTGATTCAGACATTGGCGCGTAATGGGGAACATGAACTTATTTATAAAATGTTCAATCATGAAGAAGCTCCCGGATATGGTTTCCAGTTAAAATTCGGCGCTACAACTTTGACCGAGCAATGGGACCCCCGTCAAGGTTCTTCCTGGAATCACTTTATGATGGGACAGATTGATGAATGGTTCTTTAATTCACTGGTCGGTATTCGTCCTTCTACCACTCCAAAACAAGGTTATCAGAAGTTCATCATCGCTCCCCAACCTGTGGGAGATTTGAAATATGTCAAAGCGTCGTATGAAACTTTATACGGTACCATTAATGTGGACTGGACTTGTGAGAATGGGACTTTCACTTTAAACGTGTCTGTTCCGGTGAATACTACCGCTGTTGTTTATCTCCCGGGCGGAAAAGAACCGAAAGAAATACAGAGCGGAACATATCAATTGGTTTGTGCAAAATAAAAGAACCTTTTTGTATATATTTGTAGAATTAAAAAACAATGTATTCGTATAAAAAATCATGCAGCATCTTTATTTTAATCATGTAGCATGTTTGAAAAAAACATCTCAATGATTGTCTTCAAACATTGGGAAGAAAAAAAGATTCTATTAGCATGATTTTTTAGAAGGAAACGATGAAATATACTTTAATAATATCGATTATGAATTTACGAACAACTCTTTTTGTCTTTCTTTGCTTCTGTGCAACCACAGTTCTTCGTGCCGAGCGTGTAGATATGCTGAAGGCCGGTGCAAAAGCAAATGGCAAGACTCTTAATACAAAGCTAATCAATTCAACGATTGACCGTCTGAACCGTGGCGGCGGAGGTACTCTTTTCTTTCCTGCCGGAACTTACCTGACGGGGAGTATCCATCTGAAAAGTAATATTACACTGGAGTTGGAAGCCGGAGCTACCTTGCTCTTTTCCGATAACTTTGATGACTATCTTCCTTTTGTCGAGGTTCGTCATGAAGGAGTGATGATGAAAAGTTTCCAGCCTTTGATTTATGCGGTAGATGCCGAGAATATTACGATCAAAGGAGAAGGAACTTTGGACGGACAAGGAAAGAAATGGTGGATGGAGTTCTTTCGTGTCATGATTGATTTGAAAGACAATGGCATGCGTGATGTGAATAAATATCAGTCCATGTGGGATGCAGCAAATGATACGACAGCAATTTATGCTGAAACGAACAAGGATTATGTAAATACATTGCAACGTCGCTTTTTCCGTCCTCCGTTCATTCAGCCCGTTCGTTGTAAGAAAGTAAAGATTGAAGGAGTGAAAATCATAAATTCTCCCTTCTGGACGGTCAATCCGGAGTTTTGCGACAATGTAACTATAAAGGGGATCACCATAGATAATGCGCCCTCACCAAATACGGACGGAGTGAATCCGGAATCCTGCCGCAACGTACATATCAGCGACTGCCATATATCAGTAGGAGACGATTGCATCACAATCAAGTCGGGAAGAGATGCGCAGGCCCGTCGTTTGGGAGTACCTTGCGAGAATATCACTATCACCAACTGCACCATGCTTTCCGGTCACGGAGGCGTTGTTATCGGCAGCGAGATGAGTGGGAGTGTGCGTAAAGTTACTATTTCTAATTGCGTGTTTGACGGAACAGATCGTGGAATCCGTATTAAGTCGACCCGTGGAAGGGGAGGAGTCGTTGAAGATATTCGTGTCAGCAACGTCGTAATGAGCAACATTAAACAGGAAGCTGTCGTATTGAATTTGAAATACAGTAAAATGCCTGTCGAACCTAAGAGTGAACGCACTCCGATATTCCGTAACGTACATATCAGCGGAATGACTGTGACAAACGTAAAGACTCCGATCAAAATAGTGGGCTTGGAAGAAGCGCCGATATCTGACATCGTTTTGCGTGATATTCACATTCAAGAAGGGAAACAGAAATGTATCTTCGAAAATTGTGAACGTATCACGATGGATGACGTAATCGTCAATGGTGAAGTAATTAAAAGCACCACAAATACTACAGATTAACACAGATTTTTAATTCGACTAAATTATAAGAATAATAAATCTGTGAAAATCTGTGTAATCTGTGGTGAAAAAACAACTTACATAAATTAAAAATAAATGAAACGAATCCTTTTTACTATGCTTCTTGCCGCATCTCTTTCGGCCGAAGCCCAGACGCAAACATACGAGACGGAATTTGCCCGTCCCTTGAATGAAGTACTGACGGATATACAGAACCGTTTCGGAGTCCGTTTGAAATATGACATTGATACGGTGGGAAAAGTGCTGTCTTATGCCGATTTCCGTATTCGTCCTTATTCCGTGGAAGA
Organism: Bacteroides sp. LFL-34; assembly: GCF_027257075.1. Lineage (NCBI taxonomy): Bacteria > Pseudomonadati > Bacteroidota > Bacteroidia > Bacteroidales > Bacteroidaceae > Bacteroides > Bacteroides sp. LFL-34. The sequence goes on from NZ_JAPQKZ010000002.1 coordinate 277,716, forward strand.
ATCCTTGACGAATGTATTGGCACCTTTCGATTATAAATTTGTTAAGCAGAAAGGAAATATGTATAAGCTGAAAGCATACGAGTATCCACGTCGTACAGATGCAGACGGAGAGAAGATGCTGGCTTATCTGAATACACTCTATACAGACCAACAGTCCTTTCAACTTCGTGCCGATTCTCTGAAAAAAGAGGTACGTCAGCGTTTAGGTATTGATACTTTGTTGGCTCAATGTGTCAAAACCAAACCTATTCTTTCAAAGATACGTAAGTTTGATGGCTATACCGTGCAGAATTTCGCACTTGAAACACTTCCCGGATTATACATTTGCGGTTCTATCTATACGCCCCAATCGAAAGGAAAACATGCGTTGATAATCTGCCCTAACGGACATTTTGGTGGCGGACGTTATCGGGAAGACCAACAACAACGTATGGGAACTTTAGCACGTATGGGAGCTGTTTGTGTAGACTATGATTTGTTCGGATGGGGAGAGTCGGCTTTGCAAGTTGGCAGTGCGGCACACCGTAGTAGCGCGGCGCACACTATTCAGGCAATGAACGGCTTACTGATTCTTGACTACATGCTTGCTTCCCGTAAGGACATTGATACCAGCCGTATCGGTACGAATGGCGGTTCGGGTGGAGGTACCCATACTGTATTGTTGAGCGTATTAGATGATCGTTTCACCGCTTCAGCTCCGGTAGTGAGCCTGGCTTCTCACTTCGACGGTGGCTGTCCCTGCGAAAGCGGAATGCCTATTCAACTATCTGCAGGAGGAACCTGTAATGCGGAATTAGCCGCTACTTTTGCTCCTCGTCCACAACTGATCGTATCGGATGGCGGCGACTGGACGGCCAGTGTTCCTACTCTTGAATTTCCTTATCTGCAACGAATCTACGGATTCTACCAGGCAAAAGATAAAGTAACGAATGTACATCTTCCCAAAGAGAAACATGACTTTGGCCCGAATAAGCGGAATGCTGTTTATGACTTCTTCGCAGAAGTATTCAAATTGGATAAAAAGATGTTGGATGAAAGCAAGGTCACCATTGAACCGGAATCCGCTATGTATAGTTTTGGCGAAAAAGGAGCTTTGCTTCCTGAAGGCGCCATCCGTTCTTTTGACAAGGTAGCTGCTTATTTTGACAAGAAGGCTTTTGCTAATTTAAAATCAGATGCTTCTCTCGAAAAGAAAGCCATCGACTGGGTAGCTTCTTTAGAGTTGAACGATGATAAAAAAGCAGGTTTTGCAGTAACTGCCATTTATAATCATCTTCGTAAAGTGCGTGACTGGCACAATGAGCACCCTTATACAACAATCCCCGAGGGTATCAATCCCCTGACAGGCAAACCGCTTTCTAAGCTCGACCGTGAAATGATTGCAGATTCTGCTATGCCGAAAGAAGTGCATGAAAGGCTAATGAAAGATTTACACAGAGTATTGACGGAAGAACAGATTGAACAAATCCTGGATAAATACACGGTAGGTAAAGTTGCTTTTACCTTGAAAGGTTATCAGGCCATCGTGCCCAATATGACGGAGGAGGAAACGACTTTTGTTCTGGAACAGTTGAAACTGGCTCGCGAACAGGCTATTGACTACAAGAATATGAAGCAGATTTCTGCTATCTTCGAAATTTATAAAACCAAATGCGAACAGTATTTCAATGAGCATGGTCGCAACTGGCGGCAGATGTTCAAAGATTACGTGAATAAGCGAAACGCAGAAAAGAAGGCTCAAGGAAAGAAATAAATGAGGGTAAACCCTTAACCTCCTACATAACCGGAAAATCTCCGGGATAATAGAAGAATATAATAGAGCTATGCTTTGCAACTGACAAAGTATAGCTTTATCATATCTAAAGCTATGCTTTAGTTCCCCTAAAACACTGCTATAATTTATTTCTTCACGATTACTAAACATCTTTTTCGCAGAAAATGTGTTATTTTGTAGATGGCTAACAGAAATGTATATGATATGGATAAGCAAAAAGTAGCATTAGTCCTTTCCATGGGTGGAGCACGTGGAATAGCACATATAGGAGTAATTGAAGAATTACTTCGTCACAACTTTGAGATTACTTCCATTGCAGGAAGTTCCATGGGAGCAATGGTGGGAGCAATGTATGCTTCAGGAAAAATGGAAGAATGTAAAGAATGGCTGTATAGTTGGGACAAACGCAAGATGTGGGAATTGGCGGATCTTACCTTAAGCCGGGATGGATTAGTGAAAGGTGACCGTTTTATTAAAGAACTGAAACAAATTATTCCGGACATGAATATTGAAGACCTGCCTGTCCCTTATGTAGCGATGGCTACGGATATTGTCCGCGATCAGGAAGTCAGGTTTGACAGAGGGAGCTTACATGAAGCTATTCGTGCGTCTATTTCTATCCCTATGCTTTTCCGCCCATTAAGAAAAGACGGTATGGTATTGATTGATGGAGGTATTCTGAATCCTCTTCCATTGAGTCATGTGCAACGCACTGAAGGAGACATTCTGATAGCTGTCGATGTGAATGCCCCCATTGATACCGGAAAGAAAAAGAAAGTATCTCCTTATAATCTGTTGACAGAATCTTCCAGGATGATGATGCAGCAAATCACCCGTTATCAGATAGAACGTTGTCAGCCGGATATCTTAATTCAAATTTCCGGCGATACGTATGATATGTTGGAGTTCCATCATGCTGCTTCGATAGTGAAAACTGGAGTGGAAGTTGCTCGAAGAATATTAATGCAATAAATAGTATTCATTAAAGTGATAGATTTTTATTCAATATAAATCATCTTTTTCGTCATTCCCCCGTCAATCGTGATGTTTTCTCCATTGATGAAATCATTGTTTTCCTCGCAGAGAAACAGACACATGCGGGCAATATCTTCCGGTTTACCTACCCGGCGTGAAGGATGCTGTGAATGGTCTTCCGGTTGGAGTTGATTATAATCATGGGTCTGTATCCATCCCGGAGCAATGGAATTTACGGTGATATTCCATTCGGATAAAGACAAAGCCAATGCATGAGTCAAAGAATAGATACCACCTTTCGAAGCTGCATAACCTTCACTTCCCGGTTCACTCATCAGATAACGTGTAGAGCAGATATTTATAATTCGGCCGTATGGGTTGGGAGAGGGCTGCTTTTTACGATGGATGGCAAGCAGCCGGGAAGTGATGAATACAGGACGCAGGTTAATAGAAAGAATTTTGTCGAAATCCTCTACACTTGTTTCTGTGATAGAAGAAAATTTGCTGATACCGACGTTGTTGACAATAATATCAATATCGTTCCATTCGGCAAGAATGGTTTGCATACAACTTTCAAGTGCGTTTTTATCACTTACGTCGACCTTATGGAACATAGCCCCGGTTGCCTTCGCAGTCTCCTGTCCCGATGTTTCGTTTATATCACAAAAGGCAACTTGATTTCCAGCTAGGCAAAAAGCTTCTACTATTGCTTTGCCTATTCCTTCCGCTCCGCCTGTTATAAATACTCTTCTTTTTGAATCCTCCGGTTTTGAAACCGTTGAAGTGTGAGACTTCGATTCAGCCGGACGTACTGCTGTTAGTTTCTTCTTACCATATTTTTGTGCTTGTTTCCAAGCAGCTTTTCGGGCTTCGTATTGTTCCTGTTGTCTTTCTATGTAATTATCTGCCATCGTTATTTTTTATTTATTGGCAAATGTAAAGTATAAAATGGATAAATACAAGAATCGACCGCTCTTTTGCGGGCAAAGGAGCGGTCGATTTCATTCAGATGATCGTTCAATATTTAAAACTTCGTCGGATCTATCTCTGCATATTTAATTCGTTGACGACGCCATGTATAAATGGCATGCAGCTTCCCGTCTTTCCCCTGAATAATGCTAGGGTAAGAGTATTGGCTGATCGGACTATCTTCTAATGTAAGAACAGGCTGCCAATTGATACCATCTTCTGAAACGGCCACACAGAGCGGAGTACGCGGACCTTTCGGAGTTCCGGGCAATGTAGAGAAATTATTGTAGATAAGGATATGTCTACCGTCTTTCATTGTCACGGCATCCGTACCGGAATTATTATTCGGGACATCCAGCAACGTAACTTTACTCCATGTGTCACCATTATCACTGCTCCACGCAGTTGCTACCTGTGCGTTACGTGTACGGCAGAGTATCTGTAATCTTCCATCCTTATGCTTCAAAATACTGGGTTGTATTGCATAAACAGGTTTGGCTCCTTCTCCTTCGATCGCTTCTCCGCCTTCCTGGTCATCCACATTCACACCTCCCTTTTTACGATTTTGGGTGGGGACAGATAACTCGGCATCCAGTGGTCCGACCATCTTCCAGGTCTTGCCTTTATCATCGGAAATCTCGAAATGGACACGCCATCCGTTACTTCCTTCCGTACTGGAAGGGCAGATGATACGCCCATTGATATATTCCGGTTTATTCTTAATAGGTCCAAGAAAACCTTTCGGAAGCGCTTCGCGTTTGCTCCAGGTTTTTCCTCCGTCGCGTGAACGGACAAGCCATCCTGTCCAGTCGCTCACTTTCAAACCTATTTTATAAAACAGAATCAGGTCACCTCCGGGAATCTGGAAAAGAACCGGGTTCCAGCAAGCTTTTCTGCGGGCAATAAGTGTTCCTTTTGCATCTTTCACCGGGGTACAGGTTGAATCGATTCCGGCCAATACTGCTTGTGGGTCTTTGAGTGAAAACACACCGTCGGCAGCAAGTTTGGGGGCGGTCCATTCTTTAGAGCCTTTAGGTTTACGACATACCCAGATGCAACAATCCGGATTGCGCTCTTTGGTTCCTCCGAAGAAAGAGGCTACGAGATCACCATTTTTCAGCTCTACTATCGTAGCTCCATGACATTCGGGGAAAGAAGCGTTTTCATACAGAAATTCATCAGTCAGAATAGCCGTATTCCGGGTGGGAATGTCTACACTGAAATGATATTTTCCCGAACCGATTTTTTCTTTCCGTCCATCCGGAAGATGTACTTCCCCCGTCGTATTGGCGGGAAGTTCGATATCCCATTCCAAATGTGTGGGAGTCTTTGTCCATCGGCTGGTTATTTTTCCGTAGATACTCATGTACGATGCATCCACGTTACTCAACTCCTGAATTTCAAAAGCCGGCTGGAAGACGATATGCTTGTAACCGGACTTCCAGCGGTCCGCACGGATACCTGCTAGGTTATTGAAGCACCAAGGCAATAAATCACCTAAAAGCATCACGTGATTACCGCTATTCATTTCAGGATTTGCCGTATCACCGTTCCATAACTCCCAAATAGTGGTAGCACCTTTTTCAACCATATATCCCCAGGAAGGATATGTTTTATTGGTAGCCAGTAGATAAGCTACATTGGCATGACCGCGACGGCTCAATTCACGCAATAGCCATTGTACACCGATTACTCCGGTACTTATATGTCCCTTGTTGGTTGTAATAATGGAAGTTACGGCATTTTTAGCTACTTCATTGATGTAGTTCTTTGGCACTAGACCAAAAGCAAGTGGCAAGATATTGGCAGTAACTGTGTTGTTACCATAGAAAATACTGTCCGGATATAAGGTATGTCCCGGTACGGGAGAAGTACCTTCTTTTATGTGTAGAAAACGGGCATTGAATGCGTCTTTCATGCGATGTTCCAAATCTTCCCATTCTTCTGCGTCAGCTTTCAGCCCTTGCAGGCTTGCAAAGCGGTGCATCAGTTGTAATACCTTTAGATAATAAGCCGTTGCGATCAAAGCTCCGTCAGTCTTGCGGGAAGGGTCCTTACTATGAATTAACTCCAGTGATTCGGGCGGAACGCACCAGTCACCATATTTATCTTTGGTGATGATAAAATCTTCTGTCATGTAGTATTCCCGGATATGAGATACCCACTTCTTGATAGCCGGATAATTCTCTTCGATCGGACGTTTATCTCCAAAGTTTGTGAAAAGCATGTCGCAGGCCATTGGTAAAGCGGCAGGCCAGGTCACATTGTCCGAGTAGTAGTTCCAGTATGCCGGGGCTACATCAGGAATACAGCCGTCTTCCCGTTGTGCTTCGCGGATGTCACGCGTCCATTTGGTATACATGGCGTAATTATCGAAAAGCATGCTTTCTCCCCAACAGCCCATGGTACGGTCACCCAACCATGGTTGGCGTTCATTCCGTTGCGGACAGTCAACCGGCATCCCTTTATAGTTGCTCCGGATTCCCCAAAATGCATTACGGATAATCTTATTCAGAGTTTCGTCAGAACAGTTGAAAGTACCAGTATGCTCCATTTCATCTTCTACTACTTCGGCAACGAAATCTTCTGCCTTCGCATTCGGATAACCGCTGACTTCTACATAACGGAACCCATGATAAATAAAACGAGGTGCCCAGGTAGCATCTTTTGTTTCGCGTCCGCTGACAACATATACATCTGTAGAACGGGCATCCCTGAAGTTTCTTGTATAAAGTTCGCCATTGTCTTGCAGACTTTCTGCAAAACGGAGACGGATGCTATCGCCAGCCTGTCCTTTTATCCGGAAACGTACCCAGCCCGCCATATTCTGACCGATATCCAGGATATATTTGTTACCAAGCTTTTTAATAGAAACGGGCTTCAGGGTTTCTGTAACTTTCATGCCCGGCATCATTTGTGCGCGCAATGTTCCTGAAGGAATACTGACACGTTGGGCCGGCATCCAGTTTTTGTCATCATATCCGGTTTGAGTCCAGGCTCCTAGCTCTTTACGGGCATCATATTCTTCGCCATCATATTCATTATTGCTACGGATAGGACCTTCAGTAGTCAATTTCCATGAAGTGTTTGTAGCAATCGTTTCTTTGCTGCCGTCTGCATATTCCACAATCAGATTCAACCGGAGTTTAGGATAACCGAAAGTCGGTATCTTATACGGTTTATAGTTCTGACGCATCGTATAGAAGCGACCATTTCCGAGAGTTACTCCAATAGCATTTTCTGTTTGAAGCAGTGAAGTAACATCGTATGTGTTGTACAGAATTGTTTTCCGGTAGTCGGTAGGAGCAGGTGCCAGTACTTGATTGCCGATGCGTTGTCCGTTGATAAACAACTCGTACAATCCCATTCCGGCGATATGTACTGTGGCACGTTTCACACTTTTCTTTACTGCAAACTCTTTACGGAGATAACGGGCTGCCAAACGGCTCCATCGTGTTTCGCTGTCTCCGGGAGCGGCCCTGTCCAAGCCGATCCATTGTCCTTGCCAGTCCGCTTCATTAAATAGTCCGGTGATCCAGAAAGCCGGAACACTCCAATTCGTTGCACCTTTGTTGGTGTCTATTTTCACTTTCCAATAGTAGGGAGCATTACATTTTAATGTTTTTCCCTGATAAGTGATCCATTGGGAAGCGTCAGATTCAATCTTTCCTGAATCCCAAATATCTCCTTTTCCTTGTTCCAATAGCTCCGGGGAAGATGCGACAAGAATGTGATACGCAGTTTGTATCACATTCTGTTCATCCGATTCGATGCGCCAGCTCAATCGGGGTTGGCGCACATCGATACCTGCCGGATTTTTCAACTGCTCCGTTCGCAGGTCAGTGATACCTATGGCTGCGTATATGGACCCGGTAAAGAGCAGAAGAAAGAAAAATGATACTATTCTTTTATTCATAAGTATGTTTTCATAATTCGTTTATATAATAAATTTAAGCACGGATTGCACGGATTAACGCTGTTGTTTTAATTATCTGTCATTCTGAAAGCCGTGAAATCCGTGTAATCTGTGCCTAATAATACAAAATTATTTAGCCCATTTTTGTTGTGCATTTGGTAATTCTGTCCAGGCCTTCTCTACATAGTTCTTACTACTATCCACTACAATCAGAATATGATCGTTTCCACTGCAATAACCACTGTCGTGCTGGAATTTGTGCACTCCGTTATCAAATTCTCCGATGTATTCCAGTTTACCATCTTTCGTGGTGTACCACCAGGCATTCTTTTTTGCGCCGCTAATCTTGCTGAAATCAACTTCCATCGGACGTCCGGTATAGTTGTATACCATCAGATAATCATTTCCACGTGTAGCGATAGCGCGGTCATAACGTTCTCCATTCTGTCCTGTGATGATAGACTGATCGGGTATGCGTTCGAAGAACGGGAAAGTCAACATCAGGTTTTTCAGATACTTCATCTGATTGTAGCCCGGATCATTCAACGCATCATACCAAGGTTTCTTTGCACCATAAGCACCACCTACACCCGGTTTGATAAATTGCATGATGGAATTATGACCGTAAGTATGTCCGAAAGAACCTGCAAATACAGACCAATAAGCATAACGACGTACGTCATAATCCTTCCACAACAGTTCGTTTTCATCGTGCAGACCATGAGGTATTTCTTCATAGATCGGTTCACCGTCAATCACAGGCTTCATGGGTTTCATGGCCAGGCTGCGTTCTACAAAACGCCAGTTATCTTCTTCCGTATTTTCTTCGATAGGGTAGTCACCATCTCCGAAACGTTGCCCGTAGCGACGATGTCCGCTTTGAAACATGTTGAAATCCAACCAGGGAGCGTTATTGAACCAAGTTGCGGAAGTTGTTCTTCCACGTGGATGGAATGTCATCAGGTGATTTTTGTCGATAGCTTTGATAGAGGTTGCCAAAGCTTCCCATTCAGCAGTTTTCACGTCGCCACGGATATCTCCACCGATAAACCAGATAATATTCGGTTCGTCCTTATAACGCTCTGCCAAAAACTTGCCGTATGCTTTTGCCTGTTCTACAGTCATCTCGCCCCGGTTCACCGGGCTTCCCCAAATGCAGACCATGCCGATATATTGTCCCTTCTTTGCTGCTGTACGGATGATGTAATCCATGTGATCCCAATAACCGTATACGCCTTTTTGATTGATGTTTTTGAAGTTGTATCCGTCAATCATCGAATATTGTCCGTAGATATTCATAGACGGAACATTGTTCAACGTTTGAACCTGAATCACGTTGTATCCGCGACGTTTGCATTGTTCCAGGTAATATTCGGCTTCATCCCGGTTCAAGCGTTCGGGCAATAGCCAACCGGTTTCTCCTAACCAAAAGAAAGGAGCACCGTTTTCGTGTTTCAGGTAACGTCCCTCTTCGGAAACTACGAGTTTGCCGTTGTCCCAGGGGATATACGTCTTTTGTGTTTTCTTCTGTGCTGCAGCCGAAGTTGCCATTGTCAATAGCAGCAACAAAAGGGGAATAATCTTGAATTTTCTCATTGTATTTTATCGTTTTTAGTTTATTTTTTAGTCATTTTCTCATACTCAATAGCAGCCAAGATGAATGAACCTACCGATTTCGGATCATTTTCTATGATCGGTTCACTGATATAATACTCAAATGAGCCGTCACGATATCTTTTTGAATCTCCGCCCAATCCTGCAACAGCACAGCAATTGGTAATTGTATAGCTGCCATCTTCTTCCAAACGGGTAAATGTCTTTACCATTCCGTCAAAGGCTTTTTGTGTCGGTTCGATATACTCGTTGCCAATATATCCTTTATTGATAGCTTTGGCAAGCGTATAGATAAACAGGGCAGTGGCAGATGATTCCAAATAATTACCTTCACGTGCTCCCTGATCGGTTACCTGATACCAGGTTCCGGATGAAGGATCTTGGTATTTCACAATCGCTTTTGCCAATCCCTGCAGAATTTGTATAATGCTGTCGCGTCCGGCTGTTTCCTGTGGCAGGAAGTCCAGTACATCTACAATAGCAGCTCCATACCATCCGATACTGCGACTCCAAAAATTAGGAGAACAACCTGTTTCAGGATTTGACCATTTCTGTTCGCGACTTTCATCCCATCCGTGATAAAAAAGCCCTGTTGCAGGATCATAAGTCTTGCTATTTATCAAAAGAATCTGTTTTGTTGCTTCGTCAAATAAAGCGGGCTCATTAAAAGTAGCACCATATTGAACCAGATAAGGAGAAGCCATAAAAATTCCGTCCAGCCACATTTGATGAGGATATCTCAATTTATGCCAGAATCCTCCCTCACTGGTACGGGGTTGCTCTGCCATTTGCTTGCGCAAAGTATCCATGGCTATTTTGTAACGTTCGTCTCCGGTCTGTGCGTAAAGATCGAAAAGAATCTTTCCACCGTTGACATTATCAATATTGAATGAAAGATATTTCATGGTTTTGATATGTCCGTCAGCATCGATCAGACTATCTGCATATATCTTGGCATACTCATAATATACGCTGTCCCCGGTATGTTTCCATTCTTCCAACATGGATTTCACTACTAGTCCGTGGGTATATCCCCAGCGTGGTTTTTTAGCTTTTTCAATCATCCAGGGTTCGGGGAAACGTTTTATTTCGGAGCGTGCCATGCGTTCACTCCATTTTTCCGTTTCTGTTTTTTGAGGTGCTGCGCAAGCCAGGAAACAAGCAGTTCCACAGGCGACAATCAGTTTCAATAAGTTTTTGTTCATATCGGTCGAGTTATTATTTTCCAATCAATACATATTCTTTTCCTGCTTTGGTAGGTAGGTCGTAGAGGTAAGTCTCTGCAATTTCCACTTTGTTCAAGTTGGCCTTTTCGTTAATCAATGGCTCCGGAATGGTGGGGACTGCATAAAGAGGGTTCGGATTTTCACCTTTGGCACGCTTCAAGCCATTCCCGGTTAATGGGTTGAGCGAACGTAAACGACAATTTCCTCCCTTATAAGATTTGACAACCAGTCGGCTAACTTTCCCGTTTTTCCAACTCAAATCAAGTTCGAAACCTCCACGGGCAATGATTCCTTTGATAGAACCTTCTTTCCAAACGGTAGGCAGTGCGGGAAGCAAATATATAAAACCGTCGTAGCTTTGCATCAACATCTCTGCAATGCCTGCGGCACAACCAAAGTTTCCATCAATTTGAAATGGCGGATGCGCATCGAACAGGTTAGGGTAGGTGCCTCCTTTTTTCTTTTCATTGCGTACGAGAGTCAGCTGGTCAGTTATCAACTTGTAGGCGTGGTCGCCATCAAGCAGGCGTGCCCAAAGGCAAACTTTCCATCCCATGCTCCACCCGGTCGACGGGTCGCCACGGTGAATCAGAGAAGTACGTGCTGCATCAAATAATTCAGGAGTACGGTAAGGGGAAATCTGATTGCTGGGGAAGAGTCCGTACAAATGAGAAATGTGACGGTGTACGTCCTTCGGATCATCCCAGTCGAACATCCACTCTTGTAATTGCCCCCAATGTCCCACCTGCATGGGAGCCATTTCTTTGAGACGTTGTGTCAGATGAGAGGCAAACTCCAGATCTGTATCCAGTATTTGAGAAGCAGATATAATTGCTGTCCAAAGATCGAAAATCAATTGGTTGTCCATGGTGCATCCGGCAGCTGTAGTAGCTTTCCCGTTACTTCCCGAATGTACATTCTCCGGTGAATTACTGGGGCAGACTACCAGCCAGTTGTGTACGGGTTCTTTCACCATAATTTCATCAAAGAAACGTCCGGACTCTTTCAGTATCGGATAGACAGAACGCAGGAATTCCACATCTCCGGTGTATAGATAACGCTCCCAAAGATGTCGGCAAAGCCATGCGCCACCACTGGGCCACATACCCGAAGGAGCTTTGTCAACTGCTCCTGTAATACGCCATATATCCGTGTTATGATGCAACACCCATCCGTTGGCTCCATACATAATCTTAGCCGTCTCTTTTCCTGTGTTACTCACTTCTTTTATCAGACGGAATAACGGTTCATTCAGTTCACTTAGATTCGTTACTTCCGAAGGCCAGTAATTCATTTCCAAATTGATGTTACAAGTATATTTGCTATCCCAGGAAGGGAATAATTTGTCATTCCAAATTCCTTGTAAATTGGCGGGTTGTCCTCCCGGTTGGGAAGAACAGATCAACAAATAACGTCCGAATTGAAAATAGGTGGCAACCAGATGTGTGTCATTGGTGTTTTTGAAATTCTCCACACGCTTATCGGTGGTTACATTCGCATATTGGTCTCGTCCCAAATCAAGAGAAACGCGTGTCAGATATTGTCGGTAAAAATCAACATGATTCTTCTTCGATTCAATGAACGGATGAACCATTGCTTTCGCCAAATAGTTCTTTGCCCGCTCTGTCTGATTACCGGTGATATCTTGATAGTTGTTGAAATTAGTTGCAATGGATACATAGATAACCGCTTCGTCGGCTTTCTCAACAGAAAGTATTCCATCGGCACAAGCTATTTTCCCACCTTTATTTTTAGCAGTCAATCTGCCTTGAAATTCTACTTTCCCTTTCAATCCTTCATGCAAGGAAGAGACTCCCGAGAGTGTCACACAGTTTCCCTCTTCAGAAGCGATCATAACATCCTGGTGAGGGGAAGTGAGTTGTGCATTGAAAGTAATTTGTCCGGGACGATTGGCGGTCAGTCGTACCATTACTACCTGATCGGTGAATGAGGTGATCGTTTCGCGTTGATACTGCACTCCGTCTACTTCATAACGTACGATTGCACGTGCGGAATCCAGACTTAATTCCCTGTAATAATTGGAATAACGTGTATGACCTGGAAAAGCGATTCGCAGGTCACCAAAACTTTGGTATGGCATTCCTGAATTAGTCTTTGCCATTACCTTTTCTGTGGCCAGTGTCTGAGCTTCAAGGTATTTTCCGGCAAAGACCAGTTCACGCACTTTCGGAATATATTCCAGTGCATCTGGATTGGCGTTATTATTGGGACGTCCCGCCCAAATGCTTTCTTCGTTTAGTTGTATTTGTTCTGTGCCTGGTGTTCCATATACCATGGCCCCCAAACGACCATTCCCAAGGGGTAATGCCTCGGTCCATACCTGTGCGGGACAGTCATACCATAGCTTGTATTCGGGTACAGAAGACTTCTGTTCCTGCGCCTGAATACAACCAACAGACATCGTGACGAACAGATATCCGATTAATCTCTTTTTATTCATTTCCTTCCAATTGCTTTTATACTTTTATAAAAGGACGATTGAAAGGGATTTTTGTACCCACTATGCAGGCAGTAAGAAAGGGAGAAGACTAAAAATAAGTTAGCAAACTTAAACACAGTTCTAAAGCCATTAAAATAGATGAATTTCGACAAACAAACAGATATACTGATTGTTGTCACATTGAATCATTCGTTTTTTTATTCACCTAAAAAATACAGATTATGGCAAAGAATTCTCCCGATGAAGGAAAAAACATCAAAATGGTAGAAAAGCAGGCGGTTGAAGCCTCTATGATCAACCTCAAAGAGTACCGGGCAAAAAGGCAATTCGGTAAAACACCGGAACCGATGGCGGATACGGTGGAAACTCCCAATCGAATGCCTGTTTTTGTTGTTCAGAAGCATGATGCCAGTCATTTTCATTTCGATTTTCGTTTGGAAGTGGATGGAGTATTAAAAAGTTGGGTGGTGCCTAAAGGACCTTCCATGAATCCAAAAGATAAGAGGTTGGCCATAGAAGTAGAAGACCACCCCTTGAGTTATGCGCACTTTGAAGGAGTTATACCGGAAGGTAACTATGGAGCAGGTACGGTGGAAATATGGGATAGTGGAACCTATGCTTACGTTGGTAATAATCGTAACATTTCCGCTGCTATTAAAAATGGAATACTTGAATTCAAGTTACACGGGCATAAACTCAAAGGGCTATTTGTCCTTATACATACCAATATGGATGATCAGGATAAAGACTGGCTGTTGATAAAGAAAGATGATGTATTTGCGGCCACTCACGTTTACGATGCAAAGATTATTCCGTCTTATGATGAGGTATTCCTGTAAACTATGATCTGACAGTACTTATCAGAAGTCTATTATTTTCAAATTATATACGCGGCTTGATAATTCTACTTATTTCATTATTCTAATGATTAAGTGGAACTATATGCTCGTGTGGTTGTATTGTTTTGTGATAAAATATTTTACAATTACTATGTTTTACCAAATAAAATGATGATTTTAGAATCTATCCCTTGATATTTCGGTAACAAACGATATTGTTACCACTTTTGATAGAAAACACCCATTGCTTTTGTTAGAATCTACCTCATATGTGGACGTTGAAAAGTTTATACTTGTGCCGGATTTAGACACGTTAAAAGGTCATCAAACGTGTTTTGCTGAAAATGTAAGTATTAATCAAATCCTATATAAGTATGAATGATTGTTACCTGAGTTTATTATTAAACTTTCGCGCTTTACTTTCTATAGATAGTGGAGCCAATTTAGTAAACAGTAAACAAGCTATTGGCGTAATTTTGCCTGATTTATCATTGCTTGGTTATGCAGTTCCCGTAGAGAGTTTCGGCATTGGGCTATTTCTTGTTTTGTTTGCGTATCTTACGGTAGAGTATAATGTCCAGTTGTTGTCACATGAAAAACTTAAGATAGCTATGAACATGCTCCATACTACGCATACCCCGTTGATACTATTACGAAATCAATTGGAAGAACTTAAAACCGGTAATCTTCCCGAATCGCTTTCCCAACAGGTAGAAGAGGCATTGGGATATACCGAATGCATTATATATTGTAATCAGAATATTGTAAGGCTCAATAAGGTAAACAAAAAAATACTTCCTAAGACATCAACAGTAAATTTGGAACTCTCTTCTTATATTACTTCTATTGTTAATCAATGTCGTCCCTATGCTGATTCGCGCCGTATACAACTGACTGTCAGCGAATGTTCGGATTGCGTCAGTTGCAGGATCAATGAGGACATAATGACGGCAGCGCTTCAACATCTTATAAGCAAACTAATTTTGGCTTCCGATTTAGGCTGTTGCATATCAATCAATATAACACATACAATAGATTCCTGGCAGTTGCAGATTACTAATTGTGAGATAGCAGACAAAAGAGTAGGGAAAATGTTTCCTTTTATTCCGGTCATATTTCCCATATATGGGTATAGTGATTTGTGGACTGTAAGAAAAATCATTCGCCTGCATGGTGGAAAAATAAACGGATATAGACATGGCAAATCATTTGCTTTCCAAATTGTCATTCCAACAGATTGTCATTGCCGGAATCAGGAATGTTCGGCTATCAAACATTCTTCAACAAATACGAAGAATAAGGCTAAAAAATCTTCTGAAAGTGATAAAGATGGTATCCCGAATACTAAAACAAAAGATACATCCCATATCTTATTGGTAATGGCGGACGGGGCATTCAGGAATTATTTAAGGAAAGCTTTATCGCGGTATTTTCAGATTTCAGTTTTGGAGGATCCTGATTTGCTGAAGGATACAGTAGTCCGCCAAAATCCTGATGCTATAATTATTGACGATAATGTAAACGGAACAAATGGAGATGCACTTAGTTTTCGGATCAAAACAGATAAAATGATAGGGTATATACCGGTCGTTCTTTTGATAAGGGCCTTTGATAACGAAAGTTATTTGTCTCATTTAGGAAGTGGGGCGGATCGTCTGGAATTACGAACAGAAAGCATTTGCAGGCTAAGGGCAAACATACGTATGCTTGTAGAAAACCGCATGGTCTTGCGTGAACGGGTCAAATTGTTTTTGTCGGATGCTGTTTTTCCAATGGTCCCCACCAAAGAAGAAATGGAAACAGAAAATACGGATCAGATATTTATGGATAAAGTCAATAAAATCCTGGAAAAGAACCTCTCTACTGATAAATATACAATAGATAAATTAAGTATCGATATAGGAATGAGCCGTACTGCTTTTTATAGCAGGATACGAGAGATAACCGGGAATCCTCCGGAAAATTATATCTATTCGTTCAAAATGGACAGGGCGCTTAAACTGCTAGCCTCCCAACAGTACACTGTTTCGGAAATTGCAGGAATGCTGGGATATTGTGATGCTAAATATTTTGGAAAGAAGTTCAAAGACTTCTATCATGTATGTCCTACGGATTACATTAAAAGTATTATAGGGTAAAAGAATATATAGTACATATTTTCAGTTTAAATGATATAAACTAAAATATGTACTATATTCATTGTAAATATTAGATAGAGAAGAACATATAGCTTTGCTAATTAAAGGAAACCTATCAAGTATTTGAACTTAGACTAAAATAATGTGTTATATAACAATATACGATTCAATCTGATATATAGAAAGACCGTTCTAAAAATTCAATCATTTCATTTTCGTGTTCTTTAGCCAATTTCATTGTCCAATTTTGATAGTTAAAGTCAGCGAGTTTACACATTAAAAACATCTTAATGCTTTGCAGTGATTTGTTGCTGATTTGCTCATGGATTCGGGCAAACTTTATTTGTATATGGTCATTACTTTGTTGTGAATTGAAACTTTGAGAAATCATGGCAAGATTGCCAAATGAATGTACAGCTTCTTCCTCCCATTCTTCATTGTGTGATTCGTCTTGAGGATGCAGATGTTCAATAGAACGATTTCTCCGAAACACATAGTGCTCTACAATCTTCTGTTCTTCTTCATTGAAGAAAGTGCTGCGTTGTTCCCAAAGGTAATAGTCTAAACGCCAAAACCAGTACCTAATGTTACCGGATGCTTTATATGAAAGATCTTTTCTGGCAGGTAATACGCCGTGACGTTCATTATCTTCTTTTTTAAGGAATGCGAGCATCTCTGCACAGGACTGGAGTTCGTCTTGCTCTAATTTTCTCAAATAAGGTTTAAGCCAATTGTAGAAAGCCTCCGTTGAAACGTAAAGCATCGATTGGTATTGCTTTAATTTATCATTATCATCCTTTGGACCTTTCAGAATTAAACTGTAATTACCCTGCCCATCCTTGATATCTCTTCTAATCGTATAATAATCAAGCAGTAGCCGGTAATAAAGCATTTTCTCGTAAAATTCCCCTGCAGTGAAATGCGTTTTCAGAGCATCAAACTTCTCTATCAGTTTATCCGGTTGATAATGACTGGCTGGTTGCTCGCCGCCAGTACACACATCAAGCACCAAAAGAAGAAACTCCGGAAATGATATAATACTGTTTTCGCCATCTTCATAGCTATTCTGTTTAAACTCTATTTTTTCAGGTTGAATCACATCTATAGAATACTCCTCCTCGTCATCGAGAGACGTATATCTGCACTTTTCTAAAACTTCATGAAATAGTTTCTTACGACAAAGACTTATAGCTTCTTCATAAAATTGTCGGTAACAAGCCTCGTCCTGGTTTTCTTCCTTCGCAATGATAGGATGATCCATCATGGAGGTCAGATTCCAAATATGCGTCAAGTAATCCTGTTCCTTTTCTCCCCGCATCAGTTGCACTTTGAGAATCTCATGCTGTTCTAGTCCTTTTCCTTGTGCATTCATCGCTTCAAAATATTTATTCAGCGAAGTGGTATCTGCAAGATAGCTTGATGGCAAGTAAGAAAAGAAAAATGTCAATCGTGTGAAAACCTGTTGCACAAACTCAATCCGTTTCTCCTGAGTATTAAAATTGGATTCTAAGAAACCAGTTATAGCGGCGAGTCCCTCTTCCATATTCTTATTGACATATGCTTTAGTCGGATAGCCTTTGATCTTGCTCTTTATATATGCCTTATCATCGCTTCTCGCTATGAAATTAAGGCGATTACCATCCATCAAGAAACCGGACCATTTATCATCATATTCCTTAAAAATGATGGCAAAAAGAGTTATGACAGTAAATCGTTGCTGACCGTCAATTAAGTCATAATGATTTTTCATATCAATACAAGTAAGCATACCGAGATAATATGGCTCATCGGCAGGCATCTTTGCAAAATGCTCTTTTAGATCAAAAAGAAGTTTGGTAACCTCTTTCCTTTTCCATGCAAATAAACGCTGGTAAAGCGGAATAGAAAACTTAAACTGGCTTGTTGCAATAAGTTCCGGCGTATATTTATTCTCCATATTCATTGTTTCTCTTTTCGATTATTGTTTTATCCGAAAAATCATTCAGCTCACAGAAGATACGTCTTAAACATCTATAGAATCGCTCTTTGATGTCACCTTCTTGCTCCAATCCACTAATCCTGATATAAGGAATGGCTTCGGCAAAAAAGAATGTGGGCGAAGATGCCTGATCTATCATCATTATAATTTCTGAATCTTTTGCGAATTCACGAATCTTATAAAAGATGGCACGCGTGGCACTATATCTATGCTGCGCCATGATTCCGGCAATACAGAACAACGCTTCAGATAAATATTGATGCCCGAATTTTATAAAATAACCGAACATGAGGCTTTCTATAATATCGGCATATTTCCAATGGGACTCCCATTGAAGGTGATTCCTTAGTAGCTGTATTTGCCTGGTACGGATAAACTCCTTGTATTTATCTACAAAAATAGAAGTGTATGCAAAGAAATGCGAACCACCTTGGATTTTCTCATAGAAATAGAATTTTTCTCCAAAAGCAGGAATACTGGACATAATACGGGCAGCCGAAAACTCTTCCTTTACCTTGCGTGGCTGAAATTCCTCCACATTATGCTTCCGCATCCATTTTCTTAATCTGAAGAGATGTACTCCCAAAGTATGGGTAAGATATGAATCTCCATTGTTGTCACATTCTAATGAGAGATCATTCCACCGCATAGCAAGATGTTCTGCCTGATCCTCAATGTTTAGATAGCGTAGATGGTGCGCTTTTAACAAATCATAGTCTGAAAGCGATACACCCTTTGAATTCTGATTTGAGAAGAATGTATATGCCAGATCGAGATTGCTATCATTAAGAATTAGTACAGAGAAAATCAGGTGATGGGACAGACGTTCCAACATAGTTGTGTCTGTATTTCTCTGATTGAGAGTTCTAATCAGTGCTTTGTTATTGGCCACATGGAGACGTGCGTCTTTTGATATGAATTTTTGTTTAAGCAAAGGCATCTGCCCCGTATATCCTAACTCGCGCATAATAAGCGTTAAAGTGACAAGGCGTTGTTGTCCATCAATTATGTTGTAAAGAGTGCAATCATTCACAGTTCTTCTTTGTAAGATGATAGATCCTAAATGATAGTCACTGTTGTGGGGCATTTCAAGCAAATTGTCCCAAAGGTCTGTAACATTTTTATCTTCCCAGCAATAGGTTCGCTGATAATCGGGAATAACCAAATTGGAAGAAAATAAATCTTGCAAATTTTTGGTTTCCAAAACGACCTTTTCTTGAGAATTGGTAAGTTCTTTAAACTCTAATTCCCGTGTGTATGGGCTGGAAATCTCATTCTTTCTGTGAAGATTGAATTTATCAATACAATCCGTCAGCAACGGATCGAAAAACATTATCAGCTTCTGGAATGCATTCTTTATGTCCTCCCAATTATTGATTGTAATTTCAATACAGCATCGTCCTTTACATTTTCCCCATTGATGCCATGATAAATCAGGATTGCTCTCTGTCTGCTTCTGTAAATAACGTAAAAAACGCATATAGTCGGTTTGAGTATAGCGTCCTTCTATATGAAGTTCAACTAACCCATTCCATTCATTATCTATACGATATTCATAGTGAATAGAAGAGTCATTTACTGGAGTTGAGATTTGGATATATCTGTTATACTGCCAGGTTCTTGAAGGGAATACTCCATGGAGTTTTTTATCTACCCAAAAACCTTTCAGATAATTATATAAGTATTGGTCTATGTTACAATAATTAGCCATATTTATTTAATCGCTTGCTTCACAAGGCTCATGATATATTCTAAATATTTAGTATCCGAGATTTTGAGTTCATAATCTCCATTGCCAAAATGTCCGACAGTTGAAATATCCCTTGTTAATTGCTTGCTATCTTCTAAATGTCCTTTGGCTACATTTATAGTAAGCTTTATTCCATTTTTCTGGATTTCAAGTGCACAAATATGGCTGTTGGCCTTTTTGAATGAAACATACCATTTTTGTGGTTTAACTTCAATTTCTGTATTCAAATTAAGAATTGCATTCTTATAACTCTCGTATAATTCTACTACATCGTCAGATTTTCCTTTTAACAAATTTTCCTCGGAATATTCTTTAATTTTCTCTGTCACTTCTTTAAATTCCGGACTATTTTGCATCACTGTTTTAATGCTTGCCGATGCGTGACTTTTGCGAATAGGAGTGATGGAAACACTATCATTCTCATAGCGCTTCACTTCCCATAACTCAATGGATAAATCTTTGAAATTGACAGCCTCTCGTTGGTTAGGCGTGAATCCTTGTGAAACAAAAACGACTTTTGTCTGCGACCAGTCCACATCATTCCGTTTCAAGTTCCTAGCTTGTGTTTCATTATATTCCAGAATAAAATCAGCCTGGTTTTGCAGCATTAGGCTTAGGTAAGTAAACCCTTGATCTATGACACTGGAGTTTCTTTCCCTCTTATATTCAATGATAACAAAAGCCTTCGATTGAGGATCAAAGGCAAGCGTATCAATACGGCGGTCTTTGATCGTAAATTCGGACTTTATCATTTCAAGTCCCATGATTTCGGACATATTGGTTTCAAACATGCGTTGAATATCTCTTTCCAATTTAAAAGGCTTTTCCTTTATTTCAGAAAAGACGCCTGAAGTATTATATTTGTAAAGTGCCATAATTTTATTTTGAATTGTTTATTGCTGTAAAGGTAAGAAATTTTTTGATATTGCTATTTATTTATCCGAATTCTCCTTCACTATTTTTTCTCCATATTTGACGAACTGGCGGTCAATATAGAAGGGAACACTTATAGTGGATGACTAATTTATACGTTGCTCACCTTGCCCAACTTGCCCTTTATGAGCTTTAGTTGATATTTCAATAACAATGATATTGTAATAATTTACAAATATGGCATCGTAAAACTAAGCTTATAAAATCTTTCGTATCCTTTTATTGGAGTAGCTTTATAAAGTAGATGATCAATACCATCTAACGACTCCAATTGAGCACAATCGTCAAAAGTAAAATCATCTTCATTTTTATGTTCATTGTCGATCATTTTTTCTGGATATATAATAAGGCAATCCACAACATTATTTCCATTGCATCCCATAGCTTTAAGAATTTTACTATCTCTAGCATATGCGGAGATCTGTCTAATATCTTCAACAATTCCCCCATTACTTCCATCGTATTGTGGTTTATACTTTGTGTCGATAACGATTTTTTTATCCGTATCTACAAAATCTACAGCAGTTCTCCAATATCCTGCTACTTGAAATTTTATGGCATCTCCATATCGTTCATGAAGTTTGGAATATATATATACCTCATACAGTCGTGACATATCAATCCAAAAGGCAGGGATGAAATCTGTACTGATTTTAGTTTCTGATATTGAGTAGTTGAACTTACGCAATATCATTTTTGCAATACGTATCCCTTCCGAGTACTCTTTGTAAATTTTGTTATTGACTATGGATTTCAGTTCATACAATTCAACATCTTCGGAAATTTCTGTAAAATAGGTTTTGATATTGTTTATTGTTGATCTAAGGGTTACGAATGATTTGTGAGTAGAGAGGCTGTTTATATACGATTCAGCATAAATTAAAGCCTTTTTTAGGATTCTATTTTCCAAATTGTCTACTGTATATTCTTGATATTGACAATATACACGATCCTCTCTTCGTGGAATTACGTTTTGTTTAATGTGTTGAGAAATATTTATCTTACCTTTAATCTTGGATTGTAGATTTTCGTTTTTCATCACGTATGCTTTCTTCAATCCTCGCTTGGTGATTTTTTTAAGCAAGGCAATGAAATGAATTACTATTAAAGGCGTTATTTGATTATTGAATACATTGGTTTTTATTGGTTTAGAATTAAAGTTAATGTCGTAAAATTTAGAAAAATATTTTGCAGATGGTTCAAACTTTAATGCACAAACAAACATTTCGATAAAATCAAGATTAGGTATTTTGGGAGTTACAACCACTGCATGGTTATCGGTTAGCCACTCTGCCCCAATATAGTAACTAGCGCACAATGTTTGGGGGTGAATCCCTAAATATTTGGGAGCACACTCATAACTGGTTTCACAGAAATCAATATTGAGTTCTTTTATTCCTTCAATATGGTTACTGTCAAATCCCTTGTGTTCAACTAAAGATATTATGTCTGGAAGAGTGTTCATTTTGTTGTCTCAAATAAGTTTACCCACTCTATTCCTAATGATTTGCGTTCTTCTTCTCTAAGGACTATAATACCGTCTTTTTCATACTCTTTGAGCAGTGGAATAATCTCATATTCAAGCTTCATCTTTAAGGAACTCTTATTTTTAGCCATAAAGTAGCTATGACCAATCATAATATCATTGATGTCAAATTCTGGAGATATGTTAGTGTTTACAAATTCTTCTATCTTTTCAAATAAGTATAAAGCGATTTCTTTTGTTCCACTTTCAATATCTTTGGTTGTGCTATAATAGGAAGTGATTGCATCTTTATTGGCAGTTAAGGTATAGAATGCAAAACGTCTTCTAATAGCATAATCAATATGTCCGACACTCCTGTCGGTTGTATTCATTGTTCCAATTATATATAGATTTGAAGGAACACTAAAATTTTCCTCATTTGAATAGGCCAATCTTACTTTTATTGGATGTTCACCTCCAGCTCTTTTATCGACTTCCAATAGCGTTATTAGTTCTCCAAATATTTTAGAAATATTTCCTCTGTTGATTTCGTCTATAATGAGAACATAATTCAAATCGTTATTTTGTGGTTTATATGGTTTTACTCCATATTGATCCATTAAATAATCGCAAATGCCTCTTACATAAGATATGTTATAGATATTATCTGTCTTACCTCTATAATAATCCTTGATAGACTCAATATTAGCTGGAAAATCTTTACCTTCTTTAGCATTACTATTATTCGACCTCACTCTAAAAGTTATGCCCCCTCTGTATGTAACAGAAAATCCTACGTTACTTTTGGTTTTAGCTGTAATAGATTCTTCAGAACATGCCTCTTTTAATTTTTCTATTGCTTGTTCAAGAGCATTGAGACTGCCTTTTTGTTCTGCACTTTTACATATTTTTTTAAATATCCCATCTTTCACTTCATAAATCATATTATCAGTATCTACAACAGGCTTTAATCCTTCGATAAAATCTTCGTAGTCCATTGATTGGTGAAAGGTTGTGAAAAATATGCGCTTGTCATTGATCAATTTATCATATTTCTCCATGATTTCTTTATGATCATTTGGATTAAATGTTTCACCAATCAACGAAAGAGCTACCGAAGCCGTAATATAGGTTTTTCCGGTACCCGGTGCGCCTTGAAGAATGATTTGTTTCTTTTGTTTTAGTATATCAACGATCTTTGTTGTTTCCATTTTGTTGAGAATTTGTTTATACCAATTATTAATTATATTCCATGAATTTGAATTTGAGCTTTTATAAAGAGGGGACAATGTTCCCTGAGACTTGAAATTCACCTTACCTTTTTTCCAATAATCTAAAACAGTTACATTCCTAAAATTTGAGTTTCCATACTTTTCTTTTAACTTATCATCTTTGTAGCTTTCGCTAGTGACTTCACACAGTGCAATCGGTAAGTTCCCTTTTCTGACCATTACAATATCCCCGATCTTTATTGCTGACTTAAAGTTTTCGCATTGATTATTAGGGTCAGTCCATTCTCCTGTTCCGATAACAGGACAGTCTTCTTGTAACATATCTTTTGGATCAATGATCCATCCCTTAGCATTACCTTCGGGCATATGCATTTGTATATGCCAGTATGTGTCTTTCATATCTTTTAAATTATATACCAAATTCTTGAATGTAATTCTCGAAGTTACATCTAAACATCATTGTGTATTGAGCAGTTTTATTTAATTTTTCATTCAAAGCATCTCTGAATTTTGTTTTGCTATCTGTTTCATTAGGTGTTCCCCTATCTCTTTCGTAAATATTCATTAAGGCTTCAATAGCAGTATATGAGTCTCTTCGCATTTCTTCAAGATCTCCTCTGTTTAGGTCTAATTCACGTATAGTTATATCACCTTCCTGTGTTTTATGAGTTACAGTCGTTTTTCTAAATGTAATGTGAATAGCAGGATCTACTTTACTTGGATCTATGAATAACGGTTTTTCCTTTGAAATATTAAAACTTCTTCTCGGATTACATCTGTTTGCTGTATTTTTTAATGGGAAGAGATTCTTTTTATATCGCCTGTTACATCGTTCGCAAGCAAACAATAAATTTGACCAATCATATGCCAGCCAAAAATATCCAGGTTTGTGAAACATGTCGCTATTGTCTTGTGAATATCCCTGTTTGGGGCGAAAATGTTCAACATCTCCCGATGATATATGAGTAATCCGAGATTCACAAAAACAACAGCATTTCTTTTGGAGATTTATAAGTGCGTTTTTTACATCATCATGCCCATAAATTTTTTCATCAATATTAAATGAATCTGCGACAGTATACTTTTTTGTAGTTCTAGTAGCAGGTGTGTCAGATGTATATTTAGCTTTGTTCGCTTTATATTTAGCCGTATTTTTCTTTGTTTCTTCCACTCCTCTAGTTGTGAGTATATTAGGAATAGGGACACTCGATTTGTCTATATACTTCATTTCTTACTCTCCTCCTTAAATCTTTTTGCAGCTTTATGGATAAATACCATACTTTCCAATTCCGTCAACGTCTCTCCAGTTGGCAAGAAGCCTAATTCGTTTTCAAAATTCAACAATTCAGCCTTATCGTCTTCTGATAATTCGCCTTGTCTTATTATAGCCAACCTTTTATTCATAAAGTCATCGATACTGCTAGGTCTAGTACTTTCGAGTCCGAAATAAGGACTCATCAACACTTGATCAATACGCCAGTTTTTAATTGTACTATTGGCAATATCAATTATTATTTTTCCGTTATCATTATCTTTTCTGAAGAGTAGAATGTCTACTACATTATCTTCGTAGGCTTGGACAAGGAATGGGCTGTGTGTCGATATAAACATATGTCTATGTTGACCGTCTCCTATGTTATCTAACAGCAACTTAATAAAGTTACGTTGCCATTGGGGATTAATATGAGTATCTGGTTCATCAATTAAGTATAAAACTTCTTCATTGTCATCTCTAAGAATCGCCATTAATCCAAGTACGCTTATTAGTTGTTGTTCTCCTTCGCTTAATGCTGTAAAATTATAGTAATCATCATCCCCTGTTTTGCTGATTTCTAATTTAAGTTCATCTAAAACGCCTATACTTGAAGCAGCTTCAAGGGCGTCAAAGAAGTCTAAAGGATCTGGAAATACAGCATATATTTTATCAACAAGAGTATCATAATTCATTAATTGTTCATTGATAGCTAAATACTCTCTATTATTATCTTCATATATTACACATGATTGTGTACCTAAATATTCAAACAATAACACCCTTAAAAGAGAGTCAATAGAGCCTTTTATCCCCCAGAAAATATTAATATCAGTAAACTTATTATAGTCATTCGTGCTAAGTATTTCTCCTTCGTAATATTCTAAAGTTGCCTTGTTCTTTTTAAGCTGATTAAGTTTTGCAAATGATGGTGATTTAAATATAATCTCAAACCCTATCATTTCATCAATTCCTAAAATATCGGTTAGAATTTGGTCTGCAACTTGCCTGATTCTTGAGTGATCCCAATACACTGCAAGAGTGAATAGGATTAATTGGCTGTGTTTATTTTCAGAGAAGAATATATTGCGCAATTTCTTATTAATACTCCCATTTCTGTATGCACGTTGTTGAGTCTTCTTTTCTTTTAATGTGTACTCGTTTAATATTTTTTCAAGGCGTTTATTATCTCCTGAATAATAGCCCATTATTCTATCTGGTAGAAAAACATTGGAATTCCCCTTAAACTCTGCAAACGAAATTTGTTGGTATTCTTCTGTATCATGCTTTACACGTATTTCCAATTGATCATCGTGATAGTCAATCTTTAGCTGATGTCCTCGACATTCATATTCAATAATGTAGTCACTAAGTTCACTTTTGTTCGCTGATGCTATAAACTCTTTCCTCTCTCTGATAGTGTATAGGTCTTTAAATATAAACGTAAAAATCTCTATCAGATTTGATTTTCCAAGTCCGTTTTGCCCTACTAACAACGTGATGAGATCTGCATTGAAGTTTATATTAACATTGTGCAGATTTTTATATTTGGAGGTTTTAAGCGATTTTATTCTCACAAGTTTACTTCTTTTTGATTGATTTTTGGAGTTGTTCTATCTCACGGAGGAGGTCAGCAGCGTTGCCATCAGTTGGTAATTGCTCGACTAATTCACCTTTGAATGCTTTATGCAAGAGGACTTGAGGTAGATTGTCTAATTTTGTTTTTAGCATTTGAAACTTTTGCTCAATTGTTTTTAATTTTTCAAATAGTGATTGTACTCTGCTTACTATTTCTTCTTGCTCTTTTTTAGGCGGTAAATATATAGGTAATTTATTGATCCTTGCCAATGCCAACTTTCCTTGTGCAGCAGATTTAATTGATTCTTGAATATTCTTCTGGCATATTGAAGCTCTGAGCCATAAACTCAAATAATGAGCATACAAATCCTGATGCAGTAGTGTTATTTTAGCTGCATTTTCTGTTAAGTTTGCATTATTCATCGATTCTGGAATTATCCCGGCATCTCCAATCTTAGCACCAACGATTGTTATGTAGACATCATCAGTCTTTACTATATAACTTTTAATTTTTTGCTGTGTCTCAGGCAAAAGATACATCATATTTTTTGTCAATACTGTACCTTCTTTTAGATCTCTTGCTCTGATATATGGGAATCCTGTATTTTGCTCAACTAATTCCTCGCCAGCAGGTAAACGCTTGCCTCCCTTGACTTTTCCTACATTTTCAATAGTAGAATATATCCAAGTGTCAGGAATGTCTTCAGAATCATATTCTGAATCAATAACTTCAACAATGTCACATACATCGAATACCTTTTTTTGTCGCCACTTTTCGGTGAGTTTGCCAGTAACAGCATTAGTAAGGATTTGTTGGCGAATTTTTTTGATTAGCTCAGGGATATGGTCAGTTGCTTTTCTGATAGTCTCTAACCGCCCGAAAAGTATATCCAATTTATCTGCTATCCGTTTCTGCTCTGCCAAAGGTGGCAAAGGAATAGTAATTTGTTGATATTCTTTGATTTTTAAATTTCTAAGATTATTGCTACCTCCTTGTAGCTCAATTGTACCTCCTATAATATAGAAATAGTGTAGATAATAGTTTATGTATTTACTATCTACAGGCTTAAATGTTCTTACTAGTCTGAAAAAATTAGTACATACTGTTGGATATAGAAACTTGTTGTTGATAGAGTCTTCATCAATATATAGCGTTCTTCCTACAGGTTGATCAGGACCTCCTCCAGAAATCTCGACAAGTATATCTCCTTTATTTAACTTCCGTTTTTCAATACTTGTATTTTTAAGCCTTCTAAGAGCTGCTGTATTACCTTTGTTTTTATTCCAGTCTCTTATTTCACCGCCACGAATACAATAAACTAAAGAAGAGTCTTCAATAACTTTCTCGGAATCATACCCCCAGTCACCACCAATTATAAAACTAATCAGGTTTGTAAACTTTGTTTCACTCCAATTATTTGGCAATCGTTTCTCCATTATTTCAACTCCTTTAGCATTAAATCCAACTGAGAAAGAATGGTTGTAATCTCATCTTTTGCCTCTTGAATAATATCTTTAGGGTCACCAAGAGTTGCAGAGTCCTGCAAACTGCTATCTGCAATTAATCCTAAATCTAAACTATCACCCTTTTCGGCTATCGTTTTGCGTGTGATGCACTGCCAACGCTCATCTTTGACAGCTGCACGCTTAGTATGATCGATCGTACCATCGAATTCCTTGACCACATTATCGGCGGAAATTCCTCCCGTGTAGGCATAGATAAAGTCACGGAAAGCCTCTTCCGTGAAAGGGGTACGTTTGCCATATGCTGGCGCATTGGTGCGCATATCGTAGAACCAAACCTTTTTAGTATTTCCAGTCTCTGACGTTCCTCGTGTAAAAAATAACACATTGGTCTTTACACCTGCCGCATAGAATATACCAGTAGGTAGACGTAAAATGGTATGTAGATCGCACTTATCCATTAAGTCACGACGAATTTTTTGCCCATCGTTATCCTCAAACAAGACATTGTCTGGCAATACAACTGCTGCACGTGCTTTGCCATCCTTTTTTAAACTACGGTAGATATGTTGCAAAAAATTAAGCTGTTTATTACTTGTCGGAAAGGTGAAGTCATCTCGTGTTGGGAGCTCTCCACCTTTTTTTGTTCCAAAAGGAGGGTTTGCCAACACACCATCAAAGCCAATCAGTTTTTTGCCTAAGTCAGTTAAAGTGTCACCAAGTATAATCTCACTTTCCATATCGTGTAGGCGTGCATTCATTAATGCCAGACGATGTGCATCAGGTACAAGCTCAACACCTGAAAAGGCCTTCCTTTTCTGAAAATCACGTACTCTATCATTCCATGTGAATTTATCTGTTTTTTCTTTCAGGTAGTGGTCTGCCGATATCATAAAGCCAAAAGTTCCGGCGGCCGGGTCATTCCAGCGCTCACCAAGATTTGGTACCGATAGTTTAACCATCACATTTATTAAGGGGCGTGGTGTAAAGTATTGACCTGCTCCACTCTTCTTTTCTGTAGCATTTTTTTCAAGCAGGCTTTCATAGATGTCGCCCATCATGTCACGATCACTTTCTTCATACCAGTCAAGTTTATCAATAGCTTGGACGATGGTATTAAAGTTTACAGGTTTACGTAAGCTTGTCGAAGCATTACGGTATATTTCTTTAATGGTATCACTTGAAGTTCTACCACTGACTGATGCTAAAAAATCTCGATATAGAGCAAAAGCTTTATTATTATCAGTCTCACTTACAAATTCCGTCCATCGCCATTGGGCTGGTATCTCATTTGAGAAACCCTTAACATCAGAAAGTTTCAAAAAAAGTATGTACGTCAGCTCGTTAAGATATTGATGGTATGTTACCCCGTCATCGCGAAGTACATTACACTGATTCCAAAGTTTCTGTGCGATTGATTCTGCTGTCATAATTATCTGTTGTTTTATGCACTGTATAGGTATTCATTGATTGTATGTAATACCATATCTAGTTTTTCATTAAAAATCTTGTTAATTCGTATATAGCCACCGTCATTTTTGAAAGGCTCTTTGTCTAAATCCTCTTTTGTGAGTATGGTCTCTGCGATGAGTTGTTTCTCGAAACGATCTATCCACTTAAGCTGAATAGCATTCCAAGATTGCATAGCTTTAACCTTCTGTATTGCCCCTTTTACTCGTTGTTCAGGTGTGACTAGCATTACATCGAGCGCAAACGTTCGAATATAAGCTATTATGTCGGCTGCAATATCTTCGTTTTTGGCATCGTGCCAAGCCTGGTTTAGAGTAGCAACATTAAAGCCCTGTTGATCAAGAATAAGTTTTAGCTCTTTCAAAGACTTACGATCAAGCTCACTAGGTTTGTTGCAGACAATCTTTAAAGCCTCTATCTTTTCTTTATTATTCAAAATATATTCTTTGAAGCTTTCGATATAGTCCTCCGGCTTCTTTGCATTACCATATCCTCGTTCAACTCTACGTAACCTATCTTCGTGTTCAGATAGGAGCTGAGTTTTTGGTCTATATATTCGTTCATCGAGGAAATCCCAAAGCTCCGATGTTCGTCTAATACGTTCAATGCTTGAGGTTATATCCTCTTTACGTAGTTTATGTATAAAATCTTCAGGAGTGTTTCCTTCTGATAGTCGTACAAATTGATCAAGTTTATCGTCTGTTAAATCTCGTTTTTTTCGTTGTAATTTTGCGATAATTTGTTCTATCTGGCGTTTTTTGCGTGTGTCATTGTCGATGTGATCAAATTCATCTATAAGTTGTTTGAATGAAAAAGACGGATTCGAAACAGTTTGCATCTGAGAGAATCCTTTCAAGGCATCATATACACCTACTGCATCATATATTTGGAAATATTCTTTGCCTATTTCATCGCATTTACGTGTAGCTCGTCCCAACATTTGTTCAAACAAAATACGAGAATTAACTCTGCGCATAAATACAAGGTTTGTAATCTGTGGAATATCTACTCCCGTAGTTAGTAGGTCTACAGTTACGGCAATATTGGGATACTTTTCATTACGGAATAACCTTGTAAGTTCCAACGGATCATAGACATTTCCAGTAATCTTACGGATAGCGTCTCTATGTACATCCAAACCTATTGCCTCATATTCTTCAAATAGCATATCGACAATCATATCTGCATGAGAGTCTCGAACTGCAAAGATCAATGTCTTACCTTCACCCTCAGGGTCAATATGTTGCACTAGTTCTTTAATAACAGTTCTATTGAAATTTGGTGTAATAACCCTCTTATTGAATTGTTCTACTTCAATATGTAATTCATCTTCCAGTTCAGCAAGCTCTTCGATAGAATTGGTTTCGGGATCATAGGCTTTAGGTCTCTCTCCCTGCTTCCATACAATCCCCTCCTCGCTCAACTTTGTTTTAATAAGGTACGGGGGCTCGTGATCTACTAACCGGTTGTCTATAACCGCCTCTCTATATGAGTATGTGAATACAGGTGCACCAAAGATTTGTGTTGTATGTAGAGCTGGTGTTGCTGTAAGACCAATAATGTGTGAGTCGAAATATTCAATAACACGTTTATATTGGCTCACATAGTCATCCTGATCACGAAAACTTAAATCGTCATCGTCTAGTTCACGATCAAGATTATACCCTCGATGTGCTTCATCAACAATAATACAATCATAAGAGTCAATAGAAAGCGATTTTTCGTTTTCATCATTGTTATAAAATAGACGCCTGACTAAACCTTGAACTGTGGCAAAATGTAAACGAGCTTCTGCATCAGGTAATACATCTTTCAGAGAACTTACTTTGTATATTTCTGTGAATGTATTAAAATCTTCTACTCTCTTATCCTTAAAGTCTCCGAAAGCTTGCTCAGCAAGTAAACGACGATCAGTTAGAAACAATATACGTTTGAATCTATTAGATTTAATAAGACGATATGCCAGACCGATGGCTGTCCTTGTTTTGCCAGTACCAGTAGCCATCACCAGAAGAGCTCTTTTATCGTCTCCTCCATTTATGATTTTTTGCTCAATAGCTTTTATTGCATTGATTTGATAATCGTAAAGGCTTAACCCGGAAGACTCTGTTAAATAATCATAGCTGCTTGTCATTAACCTCTGATTAACTTCATCTATGTCTCGTTCATATAATTTCTCAAGACCTTCGGGCGAATACCAATCTCGTATTGGTTCTGATTTCTTTGTTGGTTTACGCGTATCGGCAAACCAAATCCCGCTTTTTGTTTTGATTTGCTCAAGATATTGACGCCCATTTGTAGAAAATAGAAAAGGGACTTTGTTGCCACTCCAATTGCCAAGTAGTACAATCCCATCTTGCTCCTCAATTGTACATGAGTATATCTTTGACTGATGAAGGTTGGTTGATATATCTGCAGAGAATCTTTTAGCTTCTACAATTCCATAAAGTGTCGTACCAATAAACAGAGCATAATCAGCTCTAATGCTGCCACATTGCCACTCTGCTATCGCCATATTGCGACCCTTCGCTGGCATTGTGCGATGCGTTCTGAAGTTTAGCGTATGAGTATCACATTCCCAACCAGCCTTACGTAAAGCAGGATCAATAAGCATTATTCTCGTTTCGTCTTCATTTAAGTCTATAAGACTAGCAACGGAAATAGAACGTTTACGACGTCCTTGTTTGGAACTGGCGGAGTTATTAAGAGCAGTAATTTTATCTTTATAGCTCAATACTTGTTCCTCTAAGGATTGTAGTTTGCTGTTTAGCTCATCTATCTCATTATCCGTACTTATGCCAGTAGGCTCATTATAATTGATTTCGGATAATTGAACGTTTTCGTATGTTTCATAAAACCATGTTGAAAGTTTGAAGAGCTTCTTTAATACAAAAAGAGCTTCTTCTTTGCTACTGTTCCCTGTATGTGTAGCACGATTACCTGATTTACGAATTAAGTGTAAGAAGTCTTTTATAATTTCGGGAATTATTTCTTCGTTATATAGTTTATTGATTTTATATACCTGCGTTTCATCTGTTGCGTCTAACTCTTCAAAGCTCCAAATTAAAGCAGTAAGCTTTTCTGCAAATAATCGAGATTTGGTCAACGACGAATTAGGATCAATAGAAATAAGTTTCTCAGCAAGTTCGCCAAGAGTAAACAGATCAGGATATGTAGTCTGTAAAAATGTAAAATTGGAATCCTTCATAATTGTAGGTCTTTAGGATACATGTCAATTGTTTTTTTGAGATCAATCATTGAGGTTCTACCTGCGATATTTTAGCGATTTTGAAGAGTTGTTTAAGCTGGCTTGACAGCGGTTACAAACATAGGCATTAGTTCGACTAAAACTTTCGCTGATCTTCTCTGCAAGTTGCGTTTGTTTAATGCTTTTCTTTTCAAAGACTTCTTTTATTTGGTTCATAATAAATACATTTTGTTATTTGCGTCTGTCATACTACAAAGATATGAAAAATTACGCTATATAAAAGCGAAAAGATGGAGAATGTAAAAAAAACATCTTTTCAGCCAACTGTCACTCTATTTTTTCTCCTCCTTCATCATCTTTCTCCACCTTTGAAACGCCCTCATCAAACTTTCTTCTTCCACTAACTCTACCATATTATAATGTGCGACAAAAGTTTCCATTGATTTTTTGAACATGATGCCGTGGCAGTATTTATTTTCCAGGAGAAATTCATAAAGTTCGGCTTTCATTTCTACTTCCATTGCTTTTTCAATGATAAGTGCACTGTCATGACCTATATAATTATATACATTTGGATTTTTTCCGTTTCTAGGGTGGGGGAGAATAAAGGTGATATTTCCTATTTCGTGCCATGAGGCATTGGGAGGGTGTGGGATGGAAAGTTGGTGGAGGAAGTGGTAGATAGGCTGGGTATCGAGAAGATGGATGGCGGAAAGCGAGGAAGAAAAACGGTCTGGAGGTACGTCGAGGTGATTTTTATAGCGCACATACATGTAAGCCGCTAGATAGGGCTTGATTTGGAAAGTAACTGTAACCATTATTTTTTAGATTTTATTTGTAAAATATTTATCAGAGTAGTGCCGTTTTTAATATTAGCATTTGCATTCATGTGTTGAGAAATTTCTTATAAAAGGAAGGTACGAGAGGATGCTTGTGTAATAATTTGGTTTTCAGATGGTTACATAAGTGGTTTTTGGTTTAAAACCAACGGGTCGTTCCTTTTAAAGGAACGACCCGTTGCACACCGAGGAACACCTCGTTGGTTTTAAAGCAACGAGGAGCTCCTTAAAATCAAGAGATAAAACTATAGTAAATCTCTCAAAAAATTAAAATAGAGTAATAATCTAATCATTTTCAATGTAAAGAAATTGTATCGCTATGTGTTTGAGTGTTTTTATCTGTATAAAGAAATATACCGAGTGTCATATATGAAGAATTTTCAGATAGTAGCTATTTAACATAGTTTAAACGAGACTCTTTTATAATTCTGATTTTATTTTATGTTTAATGTCAATTTGAAATTTAATTATAATATTGATGAAAGGTTTGATAGGAGGTTAATTGAGGAAAAATTGCTATAGATTACTTCATTAAAAGAAAAATCACCAAGTTCTATCAGAACTTGGTGATTTTTTATACTCCATTTATAATAAAATAAATATATAGTTATTAAAATATGAGTTATCTATCTTTTTTTAATTTCATTTATTAACAATTCCTTTTTGGTATCATATAATGGAACAAAAGTATATATTCTTTTTGCAAAAAACAACAAAAAGACATGTTTTTTTTATGGAATCGTCATCTAGTCTGATTGAAAAAGTAAAATCAAGCGACATTTCTTTTATAAATAGCATATTTGATGCAAAAACACAACAAAAGCAATGAATCGTTATTAAGTTCTGATAGAACTTATCGAAGTGTGAAAAGTGAGTTTAATTGTTTTAGGGCTATTTAATAACTTAAAAAGAGATTTATGAAGAAGAAATTAGCGCTGCTATTTGGATACCTTTTTATAGGTATCGGGCTGATAACAGCTCAAACGCAGAAAGTCACGGGGACAGTGATTTCCGATGATGACAAACAACCTGTTGTAGGGGCTTCAATTGTCGTAAAAGGCACTAACTTAGGTACAATAACAGACATAGACGGGCATTTCACATTATTGAATGTGCCGAATTCAGCAAAAATATTGCAAATATCATATATAGGTATGAAAACTGAGTCGGTTCCTGTTCAGCCGACTGTTAGAGTTATCTTAAAGTCTGACACACAGCTGATGGATGAAGTTGTTGTGGTAGGCTATGGATCAGCAAAGAAACTAGGGTCAGTAGTCGGCTCGGTAACAACGGTAAATAATAGTAAGATAGCCAACAGACCGGTGGCTAATGCCGGAGATGCATTACAAGGTCAAGTTGCCGGTTTACAAGTGTTTACCCCTAGTGGAGAACCGAGCGGGAGTGTTGTAATGCGATTGCGTGGAGTCAGTTCGATCAATTCAAATACAGAACCTCTTTTTATTCTCGACGGTTCACCTATATCATCCGGAGCATTTACAGCATTAAATCCGAACGACATCGAAAGCATGACCGTATTGAAAGATGCCTCTTCAACAGCTATATATGGCTCCCGTGCTGCTAACGGAGTCGTGATAATGACTAGCAAGAAAGGAAAAATGGGACAGAAGGCCCGTGTTAGTATCAATGCACAATATGGCTGGTCGAAAATGACAGGAGATAATATAGAGATGATGAACACTGAACAATGGCTTAACCTGCAGGAAATGCTAGATCCGGGAAAAGCATACGACACTACATTTCAAAAACGGAAGAAGTTCTATATAGATAATGGTATATCTACAGACTGGGCGGATGTCTTCTTCGGAGATGCAGCTCCTACCCAACAATACGATGTAAATGTGGTTGGCGGTTCCGAAGGTATCAACTACTACATTTCATTTGGACATTATGATACAGAGGGAATCATGGACGATTCCTCATTGCGCCGTGAGACTTTGCGCAGTAATGTGGAAGTAAAGGTAACCGACTGGCTGAAAGCCGGGATTAACGTGAACCTTTCCTATCAGAAATATAACACGACAACTTTCGGAACGGAAGCTAACAGCGTTTATAATAAAGCGTATGCTGCCCGTATTTATCGTCCTGACCAAACAATAAACGAGATATTGACAGACGAAGAAGGCAACTTTACAGGTTATGGGAAACGATTGGACTATTTTGACGATATGGGATATTATAATCCGTATTACTTGGCAGAACTTCAACCCAATGACCGGAGTACGGTACGTATCAATGGCAATACCTTCTTTAATATAAACCCAATAAAAGGATTGAATATCCGTACCTCACAGGCGGTAGATGCCTTTGATTATCGTAACTCCCATAAAGCCTATCCGGAAGGCCCCTTTGAAGGGGCAGGAGTGGCGTCCGAGTCTTTTGAACGTTATTATTCATTTACTTTCACCAATACGGCGGAATATAAATTCAGTCTATCAGACAAGCATCTTTTCACCGTGTTGGCAGGACAGGAGTCCATTATCACAAAGAATGAAAATTTCTCGGCAACTTCTAAAAAGATGGTAGACTCACGAATGATGCTGATGGCAGCTGGAGCAGAGTCAGAAGTGCCGATACATTCGATGTATGACAAGGTTTTCAATTCTTATTTCGGCACAATCAGCTACAGTTTTGCTGATCGTTACTATGTCGATCTGGCAGCACGACGGGACGGGTCTTCCTTGTTTGCCAAAAATAACCAGTGGGCGAACTTCTATTCTTTGGGAGCCATGTGGGATATGAGAAAAGAGAATTTCCTGCAGAACGTTTCATGGTTGAACAGTTTGCAGTTGAAGGTGAGCTATGGAACAACAGGTAATTCCGGTATCAGTGCCTATAATGCGTTGGCATTGGTCGGTTCCGGTTTGCTGTATAACGGACAACCGGGTATTGCTCCTTCTACCGTCGGAAATGATAACCTGACATGGGAAAGCATGAAAACACTGAATGTAGGCATCAGTACAAGAGTGTTTGACCGCTTTTCTGTAGAATTGGAATTTTATAACCGCCAGACGGACGATATGTTGATGGGGTATCCATTGTCATACACTACCGGACATGGCAGTAGCGTAGAAAATGTGGCAAGTATGCGCAATCGCGGTTTCGATATTACTCTGGGAGTGGATATTCTGAAAACGAGAGATTTTTCATGGAGTGTTTCAGGAAACCTGAATTATAATAAGAATGAGATAACTAAACTATTTAACGGATTGGATGAATATACTTTGCCTGATACCGGTTTGAAGATGAAAGTCGGTAAACCTTGGGGAGAATACTACTATGTAAGATGGGCAGGGGTCGATCCGCGTGACGGATATAATACATGGTATGATAAAAATGGAAATCTGACAAAAAGCTATTCGGAAGAAGATGCCGTTTTTGTCGGCAAGCAACGTTATGCTCCATGGTCCGGAGGTTTTGGTACCCAGTTCGGATGGAAAGGAATTTCCGTCAGTGCCGACTTCTCTTTTATGCTCGGCCAGTATATGTTGAATAATGAACGCTTTTTTACAGAGAACCCCACTTTTGCAGGCTCGGACAATCAAACTGTAGAAATGCTTACCATGTGGCAGAAACCGGGAGATATAACTAGAATTGCTACTCCCGACTCCCCGATGCAGTTTGATACGCATTTGCTGGAAAACGCTTCATTTATGCGCATGAAAAACCTGACTGTCGGGTACACCCTTCCGGCCAAAGTGATTCAGAAAACAGGAGTAATCAGTAACGCCAGAATCTACTTTGTAGGACGTAACTTACTCACAGTGACTAAATATAAAGGATATGATCCGGAAGTAGACAGTAATATCCAGTTGGGGAACTATCCCAATACCAAGCAATATTCTTTCGGAGTCGAACTAACTTTCTAAAAACATAAAGAATGGTGAATATGAAGAAAATATCTATAATAGCATTGACTATACTGACACTAGGAATGACTTCCTGTGATATGGATAAAATGCCGTACGATGCTGTTCCTACAGAGGAAGCGTTAACAACTATAGTCGGTTTTGAAGAAGCGCGTACCGGTATCTATTCTGTATATTTAGGAC
This sequence comes from Bacteroides sp. LFL-34, assembly GCF_027257075.1. Lineage (NCBI taxonomy): Bacteria > Pseudomonadati > Bacteroidota > Bacteroidia > Bacteroidales > Bacteroidaceae > Bacteroides > Bacteroides sp. LFL-34. The sequence goes on from NZ_JAPQKZ010000002.1 coordinate 314,867, forward strand.
TGACAGGAGGAAGTTATGTATTAGCTCCGGAAGTTCAGGCAGATGCCTTTAATGCAGTGGCGGATTTCTCTAATAAATATGGTGAGTTGCACCGTTGGACTTTCGAGAGTACAAACTCTACCGTAGAAACAATCTGGTCGAACTACTATGCTGCTATCGGACGTGTCAATTTCTTTATTGACGGGGTAGGTAAGATTGATGAGAACCCGGGAATCGAATTGACTGAAACCCAGAGGCAACAGATTAATGTATATGAGGGGGAAGCGTATTTTACGAGAGCATACTGTTACTTTTATCTGGCTACCTTATTTTGCCGCGATTATGATGTGGCTACCGCAGCAAGTACTCCAGGATTGCCGCTTCAGGTGAAATATGAACCTAAACTTCCTGCTATCCAATATCCGGGACGATCTTCGCTGGAAGATACTTACAAACAGATATTGGAAGACCTCGAAGAGGCTGAAACGCGTATAGAGACAGCCAAGAATGGCATTGCTGACTATGACAGATATATCAATGGTGCATACGTGACGGTCAACACGGCTCCCAAAAACTGTGGAAATTATATTACAGTAGATGTAGTGACTGCCTTGAAAGCGCGTGTTGCCCTGCAAATGGATGACTATGAAAATGCAGCCAAATATGCAGGTGATCTGGTTAATTCGAACAGATATCCATTATCGAACACAGCAACAGACTTTGAGAGCGTATGGAAGAATGACAAGGGAACGGAAACCATCTGGCAGGTTGCCATGACTAGCGCTGATGATGCCGGTGTACCTCTGGGGACTATTTTTATCGGTTATCCGACTACAAAAAAGGATTATATTCCTACACAAACACTGATTGACCTATACAATGAAAAAGATATCCGGCTAAAGACTTATTTCGGGAAATACCACTTAACCGTATCGTCAGGTAATGCGGCAGATATCTATTTCTTTAATAAATATCCGGGTAATGAATATTACAATGCATTAGGAAGCGAAACACGCTATTTGAATCAGCCTAAACCATTCCGTATTGCTGAAATGTATTTGATTGCCACGGAAGCTAATGCAAAGATTGGAACCGCAGCCGCTGTGAAAAAGGGTAATGACGCTTTGAATGCATTAAAAGAAGCGCGAATTGAGGGATGGACTGATGCAACCTACGATCAGGAAGCTTTATTAAATGAAATCATGAACGAACGGGCACGTGAGCTTGTGGGTGAAGGTTACCGGCTGATGGACCTGAAACGTTGGGGAAAAGGTGTAAAACGTGGAAAACCGCAAAGCAAAGGACTGGTGCTTTTTCCGGGACAGGCAAGTACTGACGGACTGGATAAACCTGTGGATGACCAGCGGATGCTCTGGCCGATTCCTAAAACAGAAATGGATGCCAACCCTCAACTGGCAGGTCAGCAAAATCCGGGATATTAATCAATGAATAACGTAAATTATCAAACACTTGAGTAAAATGAACTATCTGAAAATATACACCCTTCTTCTATGTGCCGTTCTGATCACCGCCTGTTCGGACGATGAGGAACAGTTCAATTCCGGAGCGGCTACGGTAAGTTTGCAGGAAACAGTAATGACAGTGAAAGAGTCTGCCGGTTTATGCACTGTGCCTGTCGTAGTGACAGGAGAACATACCGGAACTATCCGCGTGACGTTCGAATTAAAAGATCATACCGCCAAAGAGGATGAAAACTATATCGTCACCACAAAGACGCTGCTTATTCCTGCCGGTCAGGAAGCTATAAACTTTGAGTTTAAAACTGTTGACGACAAGGTTGTCAATGACGACCGCTCTTTTGATATTGAAATTGCCGATGTGAAAGGGGCATCCATTGGTACAAACAATCGTCTGACGGTGATTATCAAAGATAATGATTCCAGTTTTTATGAAACACTTTCGGGAACCTGGATATTTACCGGAACAGCTTCTGCTACCAATGCTTCTAATGTACAAGTGGGATTCTCCGTAAAAGTGAATACCGCGGAAGAAGGTACGGAGGCATACGAGCATTATCTGGTTTGCTCGAATAAGAATGGATTTGATCCGGATAATGACATTGAGTGGGAATTTAGCTGGCGTTTGCATTATGAATATGATTCGGTGGCGCAGAAAACCTATTTATCTATTGTACCGGGTGAAGATGTCGCTTCTTATGGTCCGTATACCATTCGTTTCAGGAGACTGGCATTAGACGGAAGTACTTCTGACGTATATCGTGGAGAATATGATGTTGAAACTAAAACTGTCACTTTCGAGAATGCCAATCTAATTGGTGATATGTATAAGGACGGACTGATACAAATACAGAAATTCAGGCTATTTGGCTGTAAAATGGAACACATCAGATAAAAACAAGATTATTAACATAACAAATAAAAAGAACTTATGAGAGCACTAATTGTCTGCATTACGCTGTTGTTTGCTTTGTTAACCTGCACTATGGCACAAATACCATCAGTTAAGGTGGAAGATACTAAGGGAGCACAGGTCAACACAGCTTCCCTGGTTAATCACAAAACACCTATGATTATTTCTTTTTGGGCAACAACCTGTAAACCTTGTATTCGTGAATTGGACGCCATAAATGAACAATTGCCCGATTGGTTGGAAGAAGCCAAATTCCGTGTAGTAGCTGTTTCGACAGATGACAGCCGTTCTACAGCTAAAGCGCGTGCATTGGCAGAGGGACATGGATGGGATGATTTTATCATGCTGTATGATAAAAATCAGGAATTTATGCGAGCTATGAATGTAAGCCTGACTCCACAGGTATATGTGGTGGATGCTGACGGGAAAATTGTCTATTCACATACCGGATATGCGCCGGGAAGTGAGCTGGAACTACTGAAAGCAATAAAAAAACTACAGAAATAGAAACTGTTATTATTCATAGATAAACGCAATGACATGACTAGAATAAGAGTTCAGGTGTTGGCTTTGTTAGCGTTAACATCAACATTGACCTATGCGCAGGAAGATAACAAGAAAGGTTATCTGACAGGGAGCTTTGAAACGAATACGATTTACTACAAGGATGACAGTAAAACAAAAGCAGAATCTCCGGAAGATCATTTCGGCTCGAACAATTATCTGAAACTGGATTACTATCAGGGTAAGTTTGCCGTAGGTGTACAGTTGGAAGCCTATGAACCGGTACTGGTGGGATACCCGGCAGAATTGGAGAAAGCAAAGCTGACCAATTATTATGTATCCTGGGCTGATAAGGATTTTTCCGTAACAGCGGGTACGTTTTATGAGCAGTTCGGGAGTGGACTACTATTCCGTAGCTGGGAGGACCGTATGCTGGGACTAAATAATGCAGTGATGGGAGCACGATTTACCTACAATTACAAAAATATTGTAGGGTTAAAAGCCATTTGGGGTACTCCACGTTTTGGTATGGACTTTTCCGATACACAAGTACGTGGCATAGATGTAAGTTTCTCCTTGTCTGAAATGCTTAGTTGGCAAAACACGTCCTTGAGTATCGAAGGAGGGGCATTGAACCGGTATGAGAAAATCAATATCGACCTCGAAGAAGAAGGGGGAAAACCTTATTCGAATGGCTTCTCGGGACGGGTAAATTTTGAACGCTCCGGATTTACAGCGAAAGGTGAATATGTGGATGGTGGCAATAAATATTATAATTTCATTCATGATGACAAACTTTATGCGAGGAAACGTGCCAATGCGCAACTGTTGGAACTAGGATATAGCGGTAACGGGTTGGGAATAAATCTGACCGGGCGCCGATTGGAATGGATGAACAGTGAGATTATTGCCGGTAATGGTTCGACTTCGAATCTGTTGAATTATGTCCCGGCTATGAGTACGCAATATACCTATATGTTGACCAACTTGCATCCTCATACTCCACAAATAGGAGATGTGACAAATGCAGTTAGCGGTGAGATGGGCGGACAATTGGATGTCTTTTATCGTTTCAAAAGAGGAACGGTCATTGGAGGTAAACGCGGTTTGAAATTACATGCTAACTTTTCTACCTATTATGCTTTAGAAAAAGAAGGAACAGCCCAGATAGGTAACTTGGCATTTCGTGACTTTAGTGTTGATGTGGAAAAGCAATGGACAAAGTCATTCAAAATGAACTTGCTTTATTCCATGCAAGAATATAGCCCTTCGTACGGAGCGAATAAAACGACTAATCTGTCGAATATTTTTGTAGCAGATTTGCAATATAAGTTCACGCCTTCTTTTTCAACTCGCATGGAGTTGCAATATCTAACTACAAAAGAAGATCAGAAGGACTGGATGGCAGCTTTGTTGGAGATAAATTTTGCTCCGGCATGGAGCATTTATGGAAGTGATATGTATAATCACGGCAAGGATAAAATCCATTATTACAATGTGGGAGCCAGTTATGCCAAGTCACGTACGCGTATAGCCTTGAGTTATGGTCGTAACAAGGAAGGGTACGTCTGCTCTGGTGGAGTTTGCCGGACGATTCCTAAATATACAGGTGCCAACCTGACTATAACTACTTCATTTTGAGTTCATCGAAACATTTATTAATTAGAATATAGAATATGAGAAAATTTACAATGTTTTTTATGTCAAGTCTGATATGCTTGTGCGGATGTTTTACAGCGTGCAGCGGCAATTCAGACGACAATGGTAAAGAGCCGGACAACGGCGAAGTGACAGGACCTATTACTTTGACTGTGGATAAAGCCAAGATTGAAGCTAACGGGACAGATATGGCGACTTTTACGGTGACCGATGCCAAAGGAAAAGTACTGACGACACCTGAATATATGAAGAATGTATATTTTGAAGATGTTACTACCGGTGATTATCTGGAGAGACGGACCAATACGTTCGTGTCAGTAGAAAACGGGACTCATAAATTTAAAGCATATTATCTGGACTGGGAGTCGGATGAAGTTTCCGTAACCGCACAGAATCGTAAGAATTATGAACTTTTCTATCGCAAGGTGGGTGTATTTAAAATGACCGGGACTTGGTGTACCTATTGTCCGGCCATGACTTCGGCATTAAAGAAGGTGGAAGAACTGATGCCGGGTCGTATGGTGAAAATGGCTTTTCATTCTTCCAGCAGTTCAGCGACTGATCCCTTCCATTTGTCACAGACAAGCACAATCATGAGCCGTTTTGGAGCATCCGGCTTTCCTACCTGTATTTATGATTTAAAAGTGATGTCAATAGACAGGAATGTGAGTGCTATCAAACAGACATTACAAAGCCAAATTAGAAAATATCCGGCTACATGCGGAATCAAAGTAAATACATCCTATAATTCTTCTACTGGCGAAATTACAGTAAATGCTGCATTGAAGTCGAGCGAGGGAGGAGAATATGACCTGGTTTATGTCTTGGTGACTGATGGCTTGACAGCATCCGGAGGAAATGAGAACTCATACGATTATACGGTAAAAGCTATTTCCAACAATTATCTGTCGATGTCAACTGACGGACGGTTTACTGTGGATGCAAATCAGGAGCACACTGCCGCTACTTTCAGCATTTCTAATGCAAAGAACCTGAATCCTGCCACATCGCGTGTAGTGGTTTATGCATTACGTAAAGTAGATGACGCATATATGGTGGATAATATAACCGAATGTTCTATCAACGGTAGCATAGACTATCTCTATAATGATTGAGGCTTATGAAGAAATTATACTCGACAATTCTACCAATTGTAATGATCCTTTGTTTAGCAATGCTGTCATCCTGTTCCGGTAGTTCGGACGAAACGGAGAATGGAGGGACGGATGACGGCATTTTGCGGATTACAGCCGATAAGACGGCTATACAGGCAGATGGGGTAGAAAAAGTGACCTTTACGGTCAAACTGGGCACACAAGATGTAAGCGAAGAAAGCACGATGAATCTGATTCTGGTAAAGGAGTCGGGAGAAGAAAATCTGGATTATGGCGTTCGTGCTTTCAGCACTTCAGTGCCGGGTACGTATGTTTTTAAAGCCCGTTATTATGAGGGAAAAGCAATGGTTAGTGAAAATGAAGTGACCGTTCAGGTTACTCCCGTATCAGGAGGAACCAGCTATTATCATAAATTACTGGGGATGCAGTTTACTTCTGTCGGGTGTCAGGCTTGTCCGGCACTTAGCACTACATTGAAAGCAATTCAGAATGAACAACCGGGACGACTGGCGGTAGCTTCTTTCCACATGGATTTCGGGGGAATGACGGATCCCATGAGTACGGCAGCTACCAATAATTACCGGACTAATATTCTCGGCAATTTCTCCGGACTGCCTCGTCTCTTTTACAATCTGCGTAAAGGTACTAAAGAAATGATCAGTATCAAGAGCCAGATTGAAGAGGAGCTTCAAAAAGAACTAAGTAACTATCCGGCTTCTTGCGGGGTAGCGATTGAATCTGTATATAATGCTTCTGACCGTACGGTGACGATTACTGCCAAATTAACTTCCAACGTAACAAATACCTATCGTTGTTTGATTTATCTGGTAGAGGATGGTATCAAATACTTTCAAACGAATGGAGGAAATGATTATACTCATAATAATGTAGTACGTGCAGTGGTGTCCACATCGTTGAATGGTGACCGTTTCAATGGAGAAGTAAATGCGGGAATAGAATCTACCATGCAACGATCTTGTCAGTTGGAATCGGGATGGAATGCGGATAATATGCGTGTGATTGTGTCGATGTTGACAACGCTGGATGGGGGAAAAACTTATACGTGTAACAACGTAAATGAGTGCAAACTTGGAGAATCGGCAGATTACTTGTATAACGAATAAAGACGAGTTATGTGTATAAATGTCTATAAAATAATATTGCTGGTCTGTATATGCTGTGTAGGAATCTTCTGGATTTCCTGTTCTGGCAATTCCGATGATTCGGAGCAGACAGAAGTGATTTTGAGCGTCAATAAAAATACGTTGACTGCTGATGGAAAGGATATTATAACCTTTACGGTAATGCATGCGGGAATGGATGTAACTGCTGATGCAATCATCCGTTCCGTGATGGACGGACAAACTTTGGATGGAAGTACATTTTCTACTTCTAAAGCCGGAACCTATGCTTTTGAAGCATCTTATGGTAACTATGTATCCAAGTTGGTAACGGTTGTTGCGAGTGCTGCACCGGGTGAACCTTCTAAGTTTGTAAGACGCATTTGTGCAATGGAGTTTACTGGGACGTGGTGTGCCATGTGTCCGGCAGGAATGACTCGCCTGAACTATCTGATAAGTTCGAGTTATGAGGGAGTTATTTATCTGATGTCATTTCATGTCGATGGAACAAGTGCTGATCCGATGACAATCGAACAGTCTTCGATCCTTTCCAGAAAGTTTTCTATCTCCGGTTATCCTTCATGTGTGGTTGATATGCGTGAGGCAATGGGGTTGTCTGAAAATTATAGTGTCATGCGAGCTGTATTTAATAAGTCTTTGGAGGAGTATCCCGCGTCTTGCGGAGTGGCCATCCAGTCACAATATAACGGACAGGCTGATGTGACGGTAAGCGTTAAATCGGAAAAGAGTGCTGAATATCGTTTGATTTTATATGCGGTAGAAAACGGATTGAAATATCAACAAAATGACGGGGGAGTTTATCGTGATTACACACATAACCATGTGGTACGTAAATTACTGTCTGCTACCGTTGATGGCGATAAATTGGGACATATAGCGGCCGGAAAGGAGTCAAGCAGGAGTTATACTGTTATAATGGAAGAAGGATGGAATGCGGAGAATCTTTCTTTTTATGCATTGGTTACCGATGAAAACGGATATGTAAATAATTTGGCTATCTGCAAGGCTATTGATGGCGATGCCGATTATGAATATGTAAATGATTAATCACATTTATCACTTTTAATTATGAAGAAGAATTTATTTAGTTTATTACTCATGTTGGGATTTATCTTTGTGGTAAGTCCTATGGTCCTTTCGTGTTCGGATAGTGATGAACCGGGTGTAGAACCTGATGTACCAGTGAATCCGGATGTTCCGCTTCCTCCAAATCCGACACCAATAAGATGGGTTGAGAATGAAGTGGACGGTGGCGAACGCGGAGTAGGTATAAAAGTTACCAGTAACACTGAACATAATTTTGTATTTGAGTGTACTCCGGGTTCTAAAGTCCAATCTTATCGGTTGGATGTATATCCTTTATGTCGTATGTACAATTACTTATTCGAAAGTGTAGGGACAGGAGTACAAGCAACAGAGGAAGAGGTGGAAGATTTGATAATGGAGGCTATCTATAATTCCGAAGGTGCAGGTGCATATACGTTTAGTAGATCTACATTGGGAGACAGTTATCCGAATGCAGAATTTGACTGGGCTAATTCGAAATATTCCCAATCGGAAATCGTACCCGGAGCAGAATATCTGATTATAACTGTCGGTTGTAATGATGAAGGCGGACAGAATCCTGCAGATATGAAAATCTGTTATTTGAAGACTCCGGTTCAAAGTGTAATAGGCACTCCTCGTGTGGATATCGATGTCACAACAAGTTATCGTGCCGTTGGTATTCAATACCTCCCTAATACGGACAGTAAGTATTTCTATCAGTTTTGTGGAGATTCAGAACCTATTGATGCATTTATAAATACGTATGGAAAGTCGATGTATATAGATTTTATGAGACACTGGATTCAAAAAGCGGAAGATGCACAGGTTCCTCAAGAGGATTTGTATTATATGGTAGACTTCGGTTATACGGCAGATGCGAAAAGGATGATAACCGCTACCAGCATCGGGCTGGATGAGAATAAGACTCCGGGTGAATATGTCCGTCAGGACTTTCATTTGAAAGAAATAGACCCGAATGCAGAATTACCGGAATGTAATCTACAAATTAGTAGGATTGGTGCTTCCATGGTTAATCTGAATGTTGAAATGGAAAAAAATTGCGTCGCCATGTTTTATCGTATATTTAAAGCTTCGGAATGGGCTCCTTATGAAAATGCAGATGAAGCAACCATGACCACTTTAGCGCGAACTTTAGACCAGGAGGGATGGGGTGTGAGAAATACGAATTTCGCTCAGGAAGGTTCCTATAAAGGTACAGAATTTCAATTTGATTTGCTTCCTGATGCTCCTTATGTAGTAGCTTACATTGGGCGTAATGAGTATGGTCAGTTATCCAAAGAGGTAAAGCATGCTTCATTTTCTACCAAAGCGCGTATTACTGATACTCCGGATGCATCTGAAGCTGATATTGATATAACGATCACTGATCCGGGACGTACAAGTCTGAAACTGAATTATTCATATAATCAGAAGACAGCCGTATTCTATCATCAGTATATTATGACACCGGATTTACTGGAAGATGCTAATAAAGCGGAATTAATCAATTATTTACTGTCTGAAGACTCTAATGTATGGCCTGCTGATGCAACAGGAGGAGTGGAAAGCTTTACTTGGACAGGATTGGAGCCGGCTACCGAATATATATTTGCATATATGGCTGAAGACTGGAATGGCGTATTGACGGATGTGAAGATTGTAAAAGCTACTACCGAAGCAATTGTGGCAGGCCCGAATCCAACTATGGAATTACGTGCATATATGAGTGAAATGAATAATTTCACTGTCCAGTTTTCTATTATAAAGGATGTGGCTAAAGTTTATCATACAATTCTTGAAGATGCGTATTCTGCAAGTGGTGATTATACCTATCAGGAGTGTATGGATGTATGGAAGGAACATTGTTTGGATTATGGCTTGACAACAGTAAATTCAACGACTCAATCATACGATAAGACAAGTGAAGCCAAACGTTTAGTTGCTTTATGTGTACCAATTGGGGCAGATAGTGATGGCAATGAAGTTATTGGCGACCTTTATACTGTATTCTATGATAAAGATAAAGGTATTATTACTGATCCTTCTGTATTGTTTCCGGATGCTCCGAAATCAGTAAAGGGTATGATAGGAACAGCAAAACCACAAGTTATAAAGAAAGATAGACGGATTCCTGCAAATACGATTATTAAGGAGAAAGTGGATAAGAGTACTCCTGGTGCGATGATGAGCGGAAGTACTATTTATCTTGATTTGAAAAAACTGGGTAAACATCCTCACGCCAAATAAATAGTATTGGCACAATTATTCCGCACGATAGCGTGAAAGTCTGTCGTGCGGTTTTCTCTAATCATCTAAATTATCATGGATATGAGAAGAAAATATTTTTTATGTAGTATGGGGAAATATGTATGTTTCCTGGCAGTATGTGTGGTAATGTTGTCGTCATGCTATAATGACGATGATTTAAAAAACTCAATTTCCGGTTTGGAAGACCGCATGGATAAGTTGGAAGCTTCGTTACAAAGTGTACAGACGGATATTTCCACATTGAAGACACTGACAGATGCTTTATCTCAAAATAAATCAATCGCTTCTGTATTGGAGAATGAAGACGGAAGTTATACAATTAAGTTTTCAGATAAGACAGAAGTAATTATTCGTAATGGTGAAAATGGGGAGGATGCTCCGCAAATAACCGTGATAAAGAACGAAGAGGATGGTATCTATTATTGGGGAATAACTAGTATAGACGGTAAAAAGACATTCTTGAAAGATGGAGAAGGAAAAATGATGCCTGTAACGGCTGCCGCTCCTAAGATTCGCATTAATACGAATACGAAAGAATGGGAGATTTCTACGGACGGTGGAAAGACTTGGGAACCTACCGGTGTTTACGCGTCCGGAGAAGGAACGGGAGATACCTCTCTTTTTAGTGGAGTTAGTCAGGATGATGATTATGCGTATTTTACTCTGAAAGATGGCACAATATTAAAGTTGTCGAAATCTAAGGAACTGAAATGTGATATATTGTCCGGAAAGCAATACTTTACGAATGGTGAGGAGAAATTGATTTCAGTTGAAATGAGTGGAATTTCGAAATATACCGTAACAAAACCTGATGGTTGGAAAGCTTCCCTGACAGGAAAAGGATTGACTATTACTGCTCCTGTGGCAGAAAATCAGTATGCGGAGACGAGTGGCAAAGTAGCTATAATGGCTGTTGCATCTAACGGACAGAGTATTATCGCAGAGATTCCCGTAATCATAGGGGATGCTCCTATAGTTATATCTATTGTGGGGCAGACAGTTTCTACTACTTTGACGAATGGCATAGAAATGTATTATTTGGGAGTATTGGAAATCAATGAATATAGTGCAGAGAGTGTGGCTGAATTAGTGAACGGATATACTGCCCGTATGTATATGAAGACAGAGGCTCTTGATAAAATACCATTGGCTGAACTGATAGGTAAGGATCCCGAAGCCGGAAAGACATATATGATTTGGGCAGTGCCCCCATTTGAGGCAGGTAGTGTATGTTTGCCTGACGATGTGATTGCTACTGTGATTAAGATAGCTCCGACTGTAGAACTAAAGATTTCGAATATTACGTTTGAAGGTGCAACGGTTTCTGCAATTAGAAAGGGCTGTGACGTTTTTTATACAGGGATTTTAGATAAGTCTAATTATTCACCAGAAGGGGTTATTGACGATTTGGCTTATGGTGGCGGAACTAAACAGTATTCGGATTATAATGGGCCATTGGAGGGAAAAGTGCTAGATTTTCTTCCGAAAGTAATACCGGGAACAACATACGTACTTTGGGCTATTCCTTATAAAGAAGAAAAGGGGTATAGAACAGAAGAGCTGGTAGCGGTGGAGATTCCCGTTCCTGCGTTGACGTATGACGGAACAGCGACCATAAATATTAGTGGTGTTGTTACTACAGTTTCAAGTGTAAGTGCGACCATTACTCCCGGAACTGACTGTTATAAGTTCTATTATTCTTATATGAAAGAACAGACTTTGGCAAATTATAGCACTGACAAAGAGGTTATTTCCTATCTTATTAAAAATGGTGATTCTTCTAAAGAGGCAAAAAACTTTGAAAGAGCTTCTTTAGAACCGGGAACAAAAGGCTTTTTTATTGCAGTAGCATTAAATGACAAAGGACAACTCGGGGCGTTAGTCAAAGTACAGGCTGATTCCAAGGAAATATCTTATAATTCTTCTATTTCGGTGGATGTGGCAATAGAGGCAGGAACCGTGTCTGCGACTTTAACGCTGACTCCGACCGGAAATCCGGTGAAATTCCGTTATGTCCACATGAAATTGAGTGATTTCAAAAGCTATCCGTATTGGGGAAATGAAGAAACAGTAAAGCAAGCATTAATTATGAATGATAATGTTACTGAAATTGTTGCTGCTGAACTGAAGAATCATCAACTGGTGATTGAGGATATTGCATTTAATTCAGAATATGTACTGTTTATGATAGCAGTTGATGCTGATGGTAATCCTTCTTCGACTGTGACAAAGAAGGAATATACAAGTGCAAAGCCGACTTATGTGCGAAAAGAAAGGGACGCCGATTTGTGGAATGCCAGTGTTCCGGAAGTAACAATTGACAAGATAGAAAAAGACAAATTCTACACCGTTTCTTATACTGTGAAACCGAAGTCTGCCTGCAAAGTCTTTTATGTATTTGCAGGGCCGGCAGATTACCTGACTGGTATGTATGATGAACAAATCAGGTATGTGATGCAAAATGGTGTAAAACAAACAACAACTTATTCGGGAAGTACTTATGGAACATTGCCAACTAATATCAATGTTACCTGGATAGATGAAGAAGGACGTTTTTACGAGGTTTCTAAAACTGTAGTAGATGCTCCGACGCAATAATTTTAATTTCTAATTTAATAAAATAATAGATGAAAAACTTATTTAATAGCTTTTATAGTGTAGTATTGCTTGCTTTGTGTCTGATTGCTTTCAGTAATTGTTCGGATAGTGATGACGGAGGAGAAGTTGGCGGTACGGATAATGGAATCACTGCAATTAGCAGTGAAACGGAAAAGACTGTTTCACTTTATGGGGAGACTGTTGAAATCTCATTTACCGCTTCAGGAAAATGGACTCCTTCTTTACAATACTCTACAGGATCGGACTGGGCGGCTATTACTAATACCAGTGGTAGTTCTACTGCCGGTAAAGGAGGATTCAGGGTAAAGGTTGATAAAAATGAAGCCGGACAGAATCGTATATTAACAGTGCTTGTGCAAGTTGAGGGATATAAAACACCTGAAGTTGTATGTACTATAACACAATCAGGATCTGGTGACGTATCTTCTGCGGATATTGCTTTAAATGAATTTATGCATAACTATTTGAAGGAACATTATCTATTCAAGGATGAGTATAATACACTGGAAGTTGATTGCAAAAATGTTTCGTATGATAACTTTTTATCTACCTACCTTTTGAAGATGAAAACAAATACAGAAGATGGAGGAATTTCCCGTGCATATTCTGTGAATGCCGGTCAACGTTATATTTATTCATATATTGAAAAAGTAGGTTCTAGCGATACTCATGCCACAACTCGTGCTACAAGCATGGTAGGAACAGGATTAGGAACATTTTTCTCTTCCTATATGGCAGATAGAACGACAATCGGCTTGTCTATTGGATATGTATTTGTTGATTCTCCTGCAGCAAAAGCAGGATTAAGACGCGGTGATGTAATTGTTGCTGTGAATGGGGTAACCTTGAATAAAAACAACTATCAGCAATACATGAATGCATTATATTATGCAAGTGGAGGGGAGTCATTCAATATTGGATATAGACGCTATGTGCCTAATGAAGATTTGCAAAAATATGAATTAGTAGATGGAAGTGTTATTTTGACGACAGGTACTTATAATAACAATCCGGTACTTTATTCTATGTTTATAAAAGAAAAAGAAGGTAATTTGAATGTGGCTTACCTTGTTTATCAAGGTTTTGATTTGAATTATGCGGAAGAGTTAAAATATATGATACAGCAGTTCAAAACGGAAGGTATTACCGATTTAATCTTGGATTTACGTTATAATTACGGAGGTGCGGTTGAATTGTCACGCTATTTATCAGCTTCTATTGCAGGTTCTTCACATCGTTCTGATGTTTTCATGAGGATGCAACGTAGTTCTGGTGCAGATGAATATATTCGGTTTGGTGATGGAGATGATTTAGGTTTGAATTCCATACGGATTATCTGTTCGGAAGAGACAGCTTCTTCCAGTGAATTGGTAATTAGTGGATTAAGAGGAATTGATTTCCCTGTAAAACTATTTGGTAGTCGTACTGAAGGAAAAAATGTAGGTATGGAGGTACAAGAGTATAAATATGGTAACTCTTATTACGAATTTGCTCCGATTACTTTCCGTTCGTTCAATGCAAAGGATTGGGGGGATTATGCTGATGGAATTGAGCCAGATGTAATGTTGAATAATCAAAATGCAGACTATACGGATGATATTGATAATGCGTTTCCGTATGCTTTTGGAGATTGGGATAACTTCGATTTCAATTTACCGTTATGGTATGCTTTGTGTGATATTCAAGGAGTGGATCCCAATACAGGCAAAGCTAAAGTTCGCAGTGGAAAGATGAAAATGGAACGTCCACAAATGGATGGAATTCAAAGATTACCATCTGTGTCTGTGAAACGCTCAATAGGAACTTTTGGCTCTGTTATTTATAATAAGCCGGAGGTAGAAAACTTATATTAGTAAGACTAAATCTCTTGTGAAATAAATTTTCTCTTAAGTTAAAGGGGATGCTTCTCGGTAAGGTGTTAGTGAGGGCATCCCCATTTTGCTTCATAAATGAATAGAAACAAAATGGAATATTATGATGAATAAATCGTTATATAAATTAATCATATTCATTGGAATGTTAGGATTAATAAGCAGTTGTTCGGATGATGATTCTGAAAGTAAATCACAATATGAAGCCGTGGATAATGTGGTAACTAACTGGTATTCAACCTCTCATTACGAAAAAACACTACCTTTAAGTGAATTATTATGTATTGGGGAGAGTGATAAATGTCCTTTGTCTAATACATACATATCAATAGTAAATTATGATTCTGAATATCCGATAGTCATACCGAGAGGTGCCTATCAAGGGAATGAGTATGGATTTTGGATAGATAGACCTGTACCTGCCGATGGGGCTATGAAGGAAATATTTAATTCTAATTGGTATGCGACTGTTATAGTATTATATGGTGGTGAAGGAACATACAATTTTGCTGTAAGAATTTACAATCCTACTTTAAACAAATATTTTGTAACCAAGCCATATCAATTGAAAGTATGGAGAGAAGGAGTAGAGGGGGAGTATAAGTGGTTTCGTTCTATTACGCAGGTAAATAATTAATTAACTAAAAAAAGAATACTATGAATGATAAAAATATGAAGGTTTTTTTGTTCTGTTTTTTGTCGACTTTTTTTTGCTTTTCATGCAGTAGCAATTTGGAGGAGTTGGTAATATTCTAATGATGCTTGCTATTTGATAAAATAAGAGTAATAAATAATTAGTAAACAATGTTTTTAGAGAAGAAAAATCAGAGGTGTTGGTTTGAATATATATATGAGATATATGAATATCTGTTTTATCGAACATATATATGGCAGCTTAGATTGTGGGGAGAAAAGCGGTTACCGGAAGTGGCAGGGTTATTACTACCGACTTCATTGTTTACTTTTGTTTTTGTTGGCCCAATAGTTGGAGTATTACATTCATTGGAAGTACCAAACAATGAAGAGTTAGGTATACTTTTGGCTGTTATATTCACTTTTGTTGCTCATAGATTATTTATTAGCGATGGACAATATTTGTCTATTGCTGATAAATATCGTAATGAAACTAAAGAAAAACAACGACAACGTATGAAGCAAGTTTGGATTTTTTTAGCAATAAATTTTATTTGGGTAATATTCTGCATCTTCTTATTCATCAAAGTGATACCCCCGCCATCAAATGCAGATACCTCTAATAAGAATCCTTCTCCAGAATATATAGAGATGCTGAAAAGATATAAGAGACCGACGAGCACAATAGAATATAAACAGCGAAATAAATTTGTTGTATAATAGATTATAATTTAGAACTTAGAAAATGAGAATTATTTTATTTTTATTAGTAGGTTGGTACACTATCGGGAATATACAAGCACAAATCAAGGAGCCTGTAAAGTTCAAAAATGAGTTGAAAATGACCTCTGAAACGGAAGCGGAAATCGTGTTTACCGCTTCGATAGAGAAAGGATGGCATGTATACTCGACTGGAATAGGGGATGATGGGCCTATTTCCGCTACTTTCAACATCAATGCGAGTAGTCATGTAGAAACAGTGGGTAAATTGCAACCTGTTGGAAAAGAAATCAGCATCTATGATAAGATGTTCGAGATGAACGTGCGTTATTTTGAAGATACGGTACAGTTTATCCAAAAAGTGAGATTTACAGGAAATGATTACTTTATAGAAGGGTTTCTGGAGTTTGGGGCTTGTAATGATGAGAGCTGTTTACCTCCGACTCAAATTCCTTTTCAATATGGGAAAAAAGCAGAAGCAGATATAGCAGTTGCAAAAGAAGAGGAAGAGAGGCCGGCAAATGTGCTAGAGAAGCAATCGGAAAGTGATCTTTGGAAGCCGGTTATTAATGAACTGCAAGAGTTGGGGGAAGAACATTCTCAAGAGGATAAATCTTGGCTGTATGTCTTTGTCACCGGATTTCTTGGCGGTTTATTGGCTTTGTTTACTCCTTGTGTATGGCCGATTATTTCTATGACTGTGAGTTTCTTCCTGAAAAGAAACAAAGACAAGAAGAAAGGGATTCGGGATGCATGGACTTATGGTGCTTCGATTGTGGTGATTTATGTAACACTGGGATTAGCAATTACTTTAATATTTGGTGCTAGTGCATTGAACGCTTTATCAACGAATGCCGTATTCAATATTCTTTTTTTCTTGATGCTGATTATTTTTGCTGCTTCTTTCTTTGGGGCATTTGAACTTACTTTGCCTTCTAAATGGAGTAATGCTGTGGATAGCAAAGCGGAAGCGACGAGTGGGCTGCTAAGTATTTTTCTGATGGCATTTACGTTATCTCTGGTGTCTTTCTCTTGTACAGGGCCTATTATTGGATTTTTGCTCGTACAGGTTTCTACAACTGGTAGTGTGATTGCTCCTGCTATTGGAATGTTAGGCTTTGCCATCGCTTTGGCTTTACCATTCACACTGTTTGCTCTTTTTCCTTCGTGGCTGAAATCAATGCCTAAGTCAGGAGGGTGGATGAATGTAATTAAAGTGACATTGGGCTTTCTGGAACTGGCTTTTGCCTTGAAATTCTTGTCGGTTGCGGATTTAGCTTATGACTGGAGGATTCTGGACAGAGAAACCTTCCTTGCATTATGGATTGTGATTTTCGGACTGATGGGGTTATATCTGTTAGGAAAGATCAAGTTTCCGCATGACGGTGATGAAAGTAGGGTAGGCGTAGCCCGCTTCTTTCTTGCACTTGTCTCTTTAGCGTTTGCTGTGTATATGATCCCCGGACTTTGGGGAGCACCTTTGAAAGCTGTCAGTGCATTTGCTCCTCCTGTGATGACACAGGACTTTAATCTATATTCGAATGAGGTTCACTCCAGATTCAAGGACTATGATATTGGGATGGAGTATGCACGGCAACAGGGAATGCCTGTGATGGTCGACTTTACCGGATATGGTTGTGTGAATTGTCGTAAGATGGAGGCGGCAGTATGGACAGATAGTAAGGTAGGCGGTATCATCAATGATAAATATGTGCTTATCTCTTTGTATGTAGATGATAAGACTCCATTGAATGAGCCGCTCAAAGTAACGGAAAATGGAACGGAACGTACCTTACGCTCGGTAGGGGATAAATGGAGCTATCTGCAACGTGTGAAGTTTGGAGCAAATGCACAGCCTTTTTATGTATTGCTGGATAATGAAGGTTATCCGTTGAATAAGTCGTATGCATATAATGAAGATATTACTTCTTATATTGAGTTTTTACAGAAAGGATTGGAACATTACGTAAAATGAATTTAGTCATTGATTCTCTTTTTAACCTGGACTCGTGATCGATAGGATTAGAAAAGGAATTTGTTTTTAGGTAGTGGGACCGGCATACAAAGCGTGACTTTGTTTGCCGGTCTTTTTTATGCTCCCTTGTCCCTCTGCTTGTCGCTTTTTTCCAGGTATTGGGTTGATTATTTGCTATAAATGCTGTTTGTAGGCTCTGTAGTGCCGATAATTGCTTGTCGTTTCATGTCCGTTGAATATGTCGCATCTTTGCATTGTTAACGTTAGCGAAGTAATTATTAAACAGTATTCATTTAAAAAAAGAAAAGTATTATGGCAATTAGATTTAAAAGAGTTCAACGTCTGTGTGACCCGACAAACAAAGAGGCAGGAAAGAAAGTGTATCCGGTGATTTCTTATCAATATGATACGAGCGCTACACTGGATGAGTTTGCAAAAGAAATCTCTTCTACTTCCGGTGTAAGTGAGGGTGAAACAATTAGTGTATTGAAAGATTTTCGTACACTTCTACGTAAGACATTACTTTCGGGCCGTTCAGTGAACATTAAGGGATTGGGTTACTTTTTCCTTTCAGCTCAAAGCAAAGGAACGGAAAAGGCAGAAGACTTTACTGTATCCGACATCAGTGGTCTGCGGGTTTGTTTTCGTGCGAATTCGGATATCCGTCTCTTTACGGGAACTTCGACGCGTTCGGATGGATTGAAGTTTAAGGATTTGGATCATATCAACGACTCAAGTATCATCGACGGTGATTCAGGCGAAGGAGGCGAAGCACCGGATCCTGACGGAGGTGCAGGAGGTAATGGTGAAGCACCCGATCCGGCAGCTTGATAAACGGAAAGTCGGGAATTAGCGATTTTGTATGGAATGGGGCTTCGGCCTCATTCTTTCTTTATAACTACATAAATAGATCAATATGCAAATAACTACAATCCTTGCTTTTATTACTGCTATGGGTGGTTTGGAAGCGGTGAAATGGATGGTGAGATATATTTCTTGCCGGGAAACGGATGCACGGAAAGAAGAGGCAGACGTGAGCAGTCTGGAAGAAGAAAATCGTCGTAAAAAGGTGGATTGGCTGGAAGATCGCCTGGCACAGCGGGACGAGAAAATAGACGGGCTTTATATCGAGCTTCGCAAGGAGCAGGAAGAGAAGATCGACTGGATACATAAATGCCATGAGGTGGAGTTGGCACAGAAAGAGTCGGAGGTGAAAAAGTGTGAGATCAGAGGGTGTGTGAAGCGCATTCCTCCTTCGGAATATTAATGAGGTTAGTTGATAAGAATAAAATGTCATGAGAAAGATAGATTCTATTATAGTGCATTGCTCGGCTACAAAAGCCGGACAGGATTTTACCGCTGCAGATATTGACCGTTGGCACCGGGAACGTGGGTTCAATGGTATCGGTTATCATTATGTTATCCGTCTGGACGGAAGACTGGAGAAAGGAAGGGAGATTGATTTGCCTGGAGCACATTGCAAAGGTTGGAATGAGCGAAGTATCGGGCTCTGTTATATCGGGGGATTGGATGAGAACGGACATCCGGCAGATACTCGGACAAATGCTCAAAAACGGGTGCTTTATCAAGTAATAATGGATTTGCAACGGGAATATACTATTCTTCAGGTATTGGGACACCGGGATACTTCGCCGGATTTGAATGGAGACGGGGTGATCGAACCTTATGAATATGTGAAAGCGTGTCCTTGTTTTGATGTGAGGGAGTTTATGAAGAGTGGGAGGGAGCTGCTGTTTGTTTTATTGTTGGGGTTCGTTCTTCCGGGGGTGCTTTCGGGATGTAGGACTAAGAAGGAAGTTATCAGTAGGAGCAGTGAGGTGCAGATGGATTCAAGTTCTTCCGGGCATTCTTCCCATGTGGCTTCGTATGATGTTAATCAGGAAAGGAAGATGCTGGAACGGATGGAGGAGTCTACCGAACAAATATTGGTAGTATTGGGGAAAGATACTGCGACAGGGGATTTCTCTTCCACCTGTTTTATTTCAGGTAGCAGAAAGACGGTGAATAAGGTTTTTGAAAAGAAAGAGAGGATAGATGAGAAAGAAGATACTCAAATATCATCTTTCATCGACACGAATCATCATAAAGTGGTTTGTGAGGAGGAAGAGAATAGCTTATATTATAGGAAAAATATAAGTTGGATGCTAATAATTAGTATATCGGCATTGATGTTACTTTACTTTATTTATAAAAAGAGGAGAATTCTTTTTTGAGGATTTGCATAGAAATATATAGAATAATACTATCTTTGTAGAGGTATATCGGGCTTAATGGAGTGATTGTTCAATAATATTCATATTCATCATCGGGATATACAATGAGAATGAGGGCGAATTTTTCTATTGTGATAATTGGAATTGTATAGCCCTAAATGTGCGAATAACGTAAAAGTGGTAGCTTTTGAGTTTGAATTTTGCATATACTGAAACAGGCTATTTTAAAACATTAGCTATTAGTCTTGTTTGTAAACAGATATTGTTCTCTTAAACATGAATACAATTTGCCATATTCGTGATTATACGGACCTTTGCAGAAGGTAACTAACAAACAATATTAGGGATTAATGATTATATATAATAGTCGATTAGCAAAATGTCTTCTCGATAAAAAAACATTCTTTTATGATTTTTGGGTGCTACTTTACCCGTTATAAGCAATTAGAATTTTGGGAGGAAATGGAAAACCAGATTCATGTAAGGCAATACATGGAATACTTTTTGCCTGCATTGTTATCAGCAGTAGGAGTATCGCTATGAGTGAAGCTATCATCATCAAGATGGGCTGACTAAGATAAAGATCCCTTGTGGATCGGCTGCCTGTGAAGGTCGCTCTATTGTTTGTTTTGTTTGTGTTTTGGTGCACCTTTATTCTGTTGAAGAATAGGGTGCACTCTTTTTATGGTTATGTAATAGTTTAAATATATCTTTGAAGAAAAAAAGAAGATGGGTGAAAAAGCTTCAATGTGGAATCTTTGGCATGGCTGTCACAAATTGAGTGAGGGCTGCTGCCATTGTTATGTGTATCGGACGGATGGTAAATATGGAAAAGACAGTTCGGTGGTGACAAAGACGGAGAAGTTTGATTTACCCTTGCTTCGGAAAAAGAACGGTACGTATAAGATACCTTCGGGCAATCTGGTATATACCTGTTTTACTTCGGACTTTCTGATAGAAGATGCTGACGAATGGCGTGCCGAAGCGTGGGAGATGATGCGGATACGGCAGGATCTTCGTTTCCTCTTTATCACTAAACGGATAGACCGATTGCAACAGTGTCTGCCTCCCGATTGGGGTGATGGGTATGAGAACGTAACAATCTGCTGCACAATGGAGAATCAGGATAGGGTGGATTATCGTCTACCTATTTATAGAGAAATTCCTATTAAACATAAAATTATTATCTGCGAGCCGCTTCTTAGCCGGATTGATTTTAGAGGTGAGTTAGGGGATTGGGTGGAACAGGTGGTTGCCGGAGGGGAGTCGGGAAAGGAAGCCCGAATGTGTGACTACGAGTGGGTGCTGGATATCCGGCAGCAATGTATAGATGCGAATGTCGGCTTTTGGTTCAAGCAGACTGGGAGTTATTTGCTGAAAGAGGGACATGAATACAAAATTGCCCGACAGTTTCAACATTCGCAGGCGAGGAAGGCAGGATTGAATTATATGCCTGATAAACAAGAAATAAAAGGTTAGTTCAGATATTTTTTACTGAAAGCGAGGGTTGCTTGGCAATCTTCGCTTTTTTGTTTTATTGAGTACAAAATGCGGATAATCACGTCTTTTTATAAAGATATTGTGTAAATTTTAAATTATCCATATTAATGAAACAGATAAAACTGTTACTTCTTTTAGCTTCCGCCTCCGTTACGGGAGCACTTGCGCAAAGCAATGGATTGACGGATATGAGTCAGAGCCGTTTTGCGAAGATGGCGAATACCGGAATCAGTGCCGTACATTGGACAGATGGATTCTGGGGAGATCGCTTTCAGGTATTTAGCCGGACTTCCCTGCAAAGTATGTGGAACACTTGGAACGCGCCGGAGATCTCTCACGGTTTCCGTAATTTTGAGATTGCTGCCGGGGTATGCAAAGGAGAGCATTGGGGACCTCCATTTCATGACGGAGATATGTATAAATGGATGGAAGGTGTCGCTTCTGTCTATGCAGTTAATAAAGATCCGGAGTTGGACAAGTTAATGGATAACTTTATTACTTGTGTCGTAAAAGCCCAACGTGCAGACGGTTATATACATACGCCTGTTGTTATCGAAGAACTGAATAAAGGGATTGACTCTCATGCATTGGAGGGTCAGCATAAACAAACGGTCATTGGAACGAAAGTAGGTGACGAGGATGAAAAAGGAGCTTTTGCGAATCGGTTGAACTTTGAGACTTATAATCTGGGACACTTGATGATGGCGGGTATTGTGCATCGTCGTGCCACCGGAAAAACGACTCTTTTCGATGCTGCCGTGAAAGCGACGGATTTCCTCTGTCATTTTTATGAAACGGCTTCTGCCGAACTGGCTCGCAATGCTATTTGTCCCTCTCACTATATGGGGGTAGTCGAAATGTACCGGGCTACCGGAAATCCCCGTTATCTGGAGCTTTCAAAGAATCTGATTGATATCCGTGGTATGGTAGAGAACGGTACGGATGATAACCAGGACCGTATTCCTTTCCGCGATCAATATCGTGCGATGGGACATGCGGTACGTGCCAACTATCTGTATGCCGGAGTAGCGGATGTATATGCAGAAACCGGTGAGCAGCAATTAATGAAGAATCTGACTAGTATCTGGAATGATATCGTGACCCGGAAAATGTATGTGACCGGTGCTTGCGGTGCTCTTTATGATGGTACATCGCCCGATGGAACGTGTTATGAGCCGGATAGTATTCAGAAAGTGCATCAGAGTTATGGACGTCCTTATCAGCTGCCGAATAGCACTGCTCACAATGAAACGTGTGCTAATATCGGTAATATGTTGTTCAACTGGCGGATGCTGGAAGTGACAGGGGATGCGAAATATGCCGATCTTGTGGAGACTTGTCTTTATAATAGTGTATTGAGCGGTATTAGTCTGGATGGAAAGAAGTATTTCTACACGAATCCGCTTCGTATCAGTGCCGATCTTCCTTACACGCTTCGCTGGCCAAAGGAACGGACAGAATATATCAGTTGTTTCTGCTGTCCTCCGAACACATTGCGTACGCTGTGCCAGGCACAAAACTATGCATATACATTGAGTCCGGAAGGGATTTATTGCAATCTGTATGGGGCAAATACATTGACAACGACTTGGAAAGAGAAGGGAGAAGTAGCTCTGACGCAGGAAACGGATTATCCCTGGGATGGAAATGTGCGCGTAACGTTGGATAAAGTTCCTCGTAAGGCGGGTACTTTCTCGCTCTTCTTACGTATTCCTGAATGGTGTGAAAAGGCTACGCTTAGGGTGAATGGACAGCCGCTGCAAACCAATGCAAAGGCAAATTCGTATGCGGAAGTAAATCGTACATGGAAGAAGGGGGATATAGTGGAGCTGATGATGGATATGCCTGTCCGTTTGCTCGAAGCTCATCCGTTAGCAGAGGAGATTCGTAATCAGGTGGTCGTGAAGCGCGGGCCGTTGGTGTACTGTCTGGAAAGTATGGATATTGCAAACGGGGAAAAGATTGATAATGTATTGATTCCCGCTGATATAAAACTAACTCCGAAGAAAATCACAATCGAAGGCAGTCCGATTGTTGCACTCGAAGGGATGGCACGTCTGGCATCTGCAACTTCGTGGGAAGGAGTGCTTTACCGGCCGGTTGTTCAGGCTGAAAAGACAGTAAATATCCGCTTGATTCCTTATTATGCCTGGGGAAACAGAGGAAAGGGAGAAATGACTGTATGGATGCCTCTTGCCAGATAGTCCGGATTGTTTAGTATACAGAAATGAAAAAAATCATGAAAAAGTTATTTTTAACGGCTATATGTATCTTGTGCAGTCACTGGCTATTGGCCGATGAGATATGGATTTCTCCCAAGGGCAGTGATTTCAACGACGGAACTCGTCAATCTCCTAAAGCCACGCTGACTTCTGCCTTGCGACAAGCACGAGAATGGCGCAGGACAGAGGATAACCGTATTCAAGGTGGAATCACAATCTATATGGAAGGTGGAACGTATGCCTTCCATGAACCGGTTTTTATCCGTCCGGAAGATAGCGGAACCAAGGAATCGCCAACAGTCATTCGTTCGGTAGGCGATGAAAAGGTGATATTGAGTGGAGGAATCAGCATAAATGGCTGGAAGAAACAAGGGAAAGTTTGGGTAGCAGATGTCCCGGCATTTAATGGACGTCCATTGGATTTCCGCCAGTTGTGGGTGAATGGAAAAAAGGCAGTTCGTGCCCGTGATGTGGAAGATTTCGAAAAGATGAATCGCATTTGCAGTGTGGATGAGAAGAATGAAATTCTTTATGTGCCTGCAGTTTCCATTCGCAGACTTATTGATAATAAAGGGAATTTGAAAGCTAAATATGCCGAGATGGTATTACACCAGATGTGGTGTGTTGCCAATCTTCGGATTCGTTCAGTTGAAGTGCAGGGAGATAGTGCGGCAATACGTTTTCATCAACCGGAAAGCCGGATTCAGTTTGAGCATCCCTGGCCGCGTCCGATGGTGACGACGAACGGACATAATTCTGCTTTCTATCTGACAAATGCCCGCGAATTGCAGGATGTACCCGGAGAATGGTATCATGATATAGATGCCCGTAAAGTATATTATTATCCACGGGAAGGAGAGAAGATGCAGGAGGCGGAAGTGATCGTGCCTGCCGTTGAGACATTAGTACGGGTGGAAGGAACTTTGGATCGCCCTGTGTGTCATATTCGTTTCGAGAAAATTACTTTTTCCTATACTACGTGGATGCGTCCGTCAGAAA
This sequence comes from Bacteroides sp. LFL-34, assembly GCF_027257075.1. Taxonomy (NCBI): domain Bacteria; kingdom Pseudomonadati; phylum Bacteroidota; class Bacteroidia; order Bacteroidales; family Bacteroidaceae; genus Bacteroides; species Bacteroides sp. LFL-34. The sequence goes on from NZ_JAPQKZ010000002.1 coordinate 339,745, forward strand.
AAGGACATGTACCTCTTCAGGCAGGTATGTATCTGACAGATGGTTACCGGATTGATCCGAAAATGCAACGGAACTATTTGAATCATCCGTTGGATAACCAAGGATGGTTGGGACGTCCCGCAGCTGCTGTTCGTGTGGTTGCTGCAAGGCAGATTGATTTCGAGCGTTGCCGGTTCGAGCATTTAGGCTCGACCGGATTGGATTATGAAGAAGCGGTGCAAGGCGGTGTTGTTCGTGGCTGTCTTTTCCGCGATATTGCCGGAAATGGTCTGTTAGTCGGCAGTTTTTCTCCGGCTGCCCATGAAACGCATTTGCCATACGACCCTGCTGATCGTCGGGAAGTATGCACACAGCAACAAATCAATAATTGCTATTTCACGGAAATAGGCAATGAAGATTGGGGATGCCTTGCCATTGCTGCGGGATATGTAGGGGACGTCAATATCGAACATAATGAAATCAGTGAAGTGCCTTATAGTGGCATCAGCCTTGGTTGGGGATGGACGCAAACTGTGAATTGTATGCGTAATAACAGAGTACATGCCAATCTGATTCATCATTATGCGAAACACATGTATGATGTGGCAGGTATTTACACACTCGGTTCGCAGCCGAAAAGTTATGTAACGGAGAATTGCGTGCATAGTATTTATAAGCCGGGGTATGTGCACGATCCTAATCACTGGTTCTATCTTTATACGGATGAAGGTTCTTCCTTTATTACTGTACGTGATAATTGGACAGAAGGAGAGAAGTATCTGCAAAATGCCAATGGTCCGGGAAATGTATGGGAGAACAATGGCCCGAAGGTGGATAATGATGTTCGTGAACGTGCGGGACTGGAAGCAGGATATAAGGATTTACTAAATATCCAGTAGGTATTGACAAGTCATTTAACTGTAATACGTGATTCGTTCCACAGATATGGAACTAAAGGGAAACAGATGTGGAACTAAACGTCAACCACTGTGGAACGAATTATTTCTTACGATTCAGTTTGTTAGTAATAGAAAGAGAAATGAAAAAGAAATATATGATATTGCTTAGTGCCTTGTCTTTGGCAAGCAGCGCATTTGCCCAGACCTGGATATGGTATCCGGGAGACTACGAAATCTGGCTGGGAAATCAAATGAATAACCGTCGTACGGAACGAGGTGCATTTTTCCCTCCTTTTTGGAAAACGGACAGTCATTATGTTGTCGTAGAATTCAGCAAGCAACTGAATCTTTCTGAGCCGGAAGAGATCTTTATTGCTGCCGAAGGAAAGTACAACGTCAAACTGGATGGAAAGCTCCAGTTCGGTATGCCGGAAACCATGTTGCTTCCGGCCGGAAAACATAATCTGAACATTAAAGTCTGGAATCAGGCAACTCCTCCCACTATTTATGTGAAGGGAAAAACAGTGAATTCAGACTCTTCCTGGCGTGTGACTTACGAAGATAAAGAATGGATTGACGAGAGTGGAAAAGCCAGTGACACATCTGCCACTATCTATATGGATGCCGGTTGCTGGAATTTTGACGGAGCTACCCAACGTCCTTCCCAATTCAGTCTGACGCGTGAACCGCAGCAACCTGTTACGAAGACAGAACAGTCCGAAGGAGGTATCCTTTATGATTTTGGAAAAGAAACATTCGGGTTTATCACATTGAAGAATCTTTCCGGAAAAGGAAAAATAGAAATTTATTATGGTGAAAGCCCGGAAGAAGCAAAAGATAAAGCATATTGCGAAACATTGGACAAACTCTTGCTCGAACCGGGACAAGTGACCGACCTCGCCATCCGCAGCACTTCTTCCTTGAGTAATTCTGAAAACGAATATACATTGGAGAACAGTAAAGCCTTCCGCTATGTCTATGTAACTCACGAGCTGGGTGTACAGATTGGAGAAGTCTCCATGCAATATGAATATCTTCCTGAAGAATACCGTGGAAATTTCCGTTGCAATGATGAAGAACTGAATCGTATTTGGGAAGTTGGTGCATACACCATGCATCTCACTACCCGCGAATTTTTCATTGACGGTATCAAACGTGACCGTTGGGTATGGAGTGGCGATGCCATCCAAAGTTATTTGATGAACTACTATCTTTTCTTTGATAACGAGTCCGTCAAACGTACAATCTGGTTACTTCGTGGCAAAGACCCTGTGACCAGCCACAGTAATACAATCATGGATTATACTTTCTACTGGTTCCTTAGCGTATATGACTATTATATGTATAGTGGCGACCGCCATTTTGTCAACCAACTGTATCCACGTATGCAAACAATGATGGATTATGTGTTGGGACGTACCAATAAGAATGGCATGGTAGAAGGCATGACCGGCGACTGGGTATTTGTGGACTGGGCAGACGGTTATCTGGATAAGAAAGGTGAACTCTCTTTTGAACAAATTTTGTTTTGCAGGAGTCTGGAAACAATGGCTTTGTGTGCGGAATTAGTTGGAGATGCCAATGGCAAACAGAAATACGAGAAACTGGCTGCTGCTTTGAAAGCAAAGTTAGAACCTGCCTTCTGGAATAACGAGAAACAGGCATTTGTACATAACTGCGTCAACGGTCAGCAAAGTGATGCAGTCACCCGCTATGCAAATATGTTTTCTGTATTCTTTCAATATTTGAATGCAGACAAGCAGCAAGCCATCAAGAACTCTGTTCTTCTGAATGACAGTATTCTGAAAATAACAACTCCCTATATGCGTTTTTACGAACTGGAAGCCCTTTGTGCTCTTGGCGAACAAGATGCTGTAATGAAAGAAATGAAAGCCTATTGGGGAGGAATGTTGAAGGAAGGAGCTACCTCCTTCTGGGAAAAATATAACCCGGAAGAAACCGGAACGCAACATCTTGCCATGTATGGCCGTCCATACGGAAAGAGTTTGTGCCATGCCTGGGGAGCGAGTCCTATCTACCTGTTGGGCAAATATTATCTGGGAGTGAAACCTGTAAAAGAAGGATATAAAGAGTTTGCTATTGCTCCTGTATTGGGAGGATTGAAATGGATGGAAGGCACTGTACCCACACCGAATGGCAATATCCATGTCTATATGAACAGCAAAACGATGAAAGTGAAAGCAACAGAAGGGAAAGGCTATCTGACAATCAAAAGCCGTCGTTCCCCCAAAGCAAATATCGGAACACCGGAGAAAGTGTCGGAAGGAGTATGGCGGCTCTGGATCGATTCACCCGAAGAAAGAATTGTTACCTATCATTTATAATTCATTTGTTAATTAGTTAGTGGAGTAGTCCTTGATTAACGATCCTCTTTTATAGTGGAGATTGTTAATCAGGGACTTTTTTTATAGGAATATGCATTGCCTTTTCTAAATTTTACTACTTTTGTTTTGTGAAAGACACATAATTGTAATATGTCTTTTGTTCTTTTGGAAAAACGATTAAACAAAGTCCAAGGAATGTTAGATAAATCAGCTCAATACACTAATACGGATGACGAGAAGCTCTTTTCCTTCATAGAAAAAGGAGATAAAGGAGCTTTTACACAGGCTTATGACAGATATCATAAGCTGCTATATGTATTAGCTTACCGTTATTTAATGAATGCAGACATGGCAGAAGATGTAGTGCAACATGTCTTTGCCCGTTTATGGGAATTTAGGTCGGAACTACATGTAGGAATCAGCCTTAAGAACTATCTGTTCACTATGACGAAAAATCATGTCTTAAATCTGATTCGTAATGAGAATAGTGCAATCAGCAAGAACTATGAGATAGCCCAATCGACGCCTGTCTACGAAGATAATCTGATAGAAAATCTGGAGAAGAAAGAATTGATGGCCTCTTTTTATAAAGCGGTAGATATGCTTCCACCGCAGAAACGCAGTATTTGTTTGATGAAAGTGAAAGAGGAACTAACGAATCAGGAAATAGCCGAACGGATGAATCTGTCTGTTAATACAGTCAAAACGCATTATACGGAAGCATTGAAAATGCTACGTATTCATTTAAGTAAAATGCTAATAATTGTTACTTTTGTCACACTAATGACATATTTAAGTGTCCACTATTTAAGATAAAAAGAGAATGAATCGACCCACTGATAAACAAATAGAAGAAGTGCTTGCCGGAGTTGCTACACCGGAGGATGCAAAATTTGTGGCGGAATGGTTTGCCACAGAAGAAGGGAACACTTACCTGGATGCTGTGATGACTCGGGAGGCAGAATATTTAAAAGCCGAAACGGCAGAAATATATGTGGACCATACTATACCTTCAGAAAAGATGTACCATCAGATCCAAAAGAACATATCACGCAAACAGATCAAACGTATCTGCTTCCGTGTGGCTGCAATCTTGATTCCCGTTATTTTCCTGATAGGTCTTTATTTACAGATCAATTCCCGGGTGGATTTATTCGGCACTACGGAGTATGAGGAAATTCGTGTTGCCAAAGGAGAGCGGATACAGATGATGTTTCAAGACGGGACGCGAGTTTATATCAATTCGGATTCCTGGTTGAAGTATCCTAAAAAGTTCGGATTGAGTAAGCGGGAAGTTTTCCTGGTGGGAGAAGCCTATTTCGTGGTAGCCAAGAATAAAAAACGTCCGTTTATCGTTAATCTGAACGGACCTTCCGTTCATGTACTAGGTACTTCTTTTGATGTACAAGCCTACCCGGAAAATAAAGATATTGTGATCTGTCTGGATGAAGGACATGTAAACCTGACTCTTTCCTCTGCAAAAGAATACCCGTTACTGCCGGGCGAGAAACTGATATATAATAAAGAAAGTGACCAGTGCCGGATAATCAAGAACGATCATTCAAAGCAAGTTTCAATGTGGAAAGACAATGTGATTTCTTTTAAAGATACTCCTCTGGCAGAAGTGGTCAAGGTTCTGAACCGCTGGTATAATGTAAACTTTAAGATAGAGGATGAGCAGGCATCGAAATATGTATATACGTTGACCTCGGATAACACGATACTGGAGAAGGTGCTTCAGGATTTGGAAAAAATTGCACCGGTAAAATTTGAATATGATGAAGTCCGGAAAGAAGTGACAGTCCGAATGAAACAGGACGGAAAGAAGTAAAATATACTGGATAGGATAATAGAATGAGGACAGGCTGTGTATATACGCAGCCTTTACTGTTTTAGAATAAGAATGTTATGAAATAAATTAGGCTTATGCAAAAAAACTCTTTTTTCTCTCACCCGCTTTTTTGACTTGTGTGTCTACTAAGCATAAATGAGATTTTAAATCTAAGTTTAACTTTAATCAAAGCAAGTAGTATGAAACACAAAGTTCTGCTCGTATTGTTGCTGGGGATAATCATAAGCGTGTCCGCTTCTGCCCAAAAGGTGACAATGAATCTTAAACAAGTAAAGCTGGAGAAAGTATTCTCTGCTATTACACAGCAAACTGGTCTTACGGTGGCTTATAGCCGTACGATCGTCAATCCGGATCGAATAGTGACGGTAGAAGCAAAGAATCAGGAATTATCTAAAGTACTGAATGATTTGTTTCTCGGTACTAACGTGAACTATGAGATCGGAAAAACAAAAATTTATTTGAAGGAGAAAGTTACGGCTTCTGAACAACAGACCAGTAATACGAACAAAAGAAATATATCCGGCCGGGTGGTCGATGAGAAAGGAGAGCCGATTATTGGCGCCAGTGTGATGGTGCAAGGCAGTTCTTTGGGTACAATAACGAATGTAGACGGACGTTATACTTTGGCTAATGTTCCCGAAAACAGTACGATTACAGTATCATACATCGGATATATTACGGTTAATTACGCTGCTACCAGCAGAAATCTATCCCAAGTAGTTCTCCGCGAAGATAGTAAGACACTGGAAGAAGTGGTAGTGGTGGGATATGGTACGCAAAAGAAAGTAAACCTGACTGGTGCTGTTGCTATCGTTTCGGGTGATGAACTGACGACCCGTTCTGCTGCCAACTTATCACAGCTTCTGCAAGGTTCCGTACCGAATATGAACGTAAACTTTAGTTCGGGACGTCCCGGACAAGGGGGAAGCTTCAATATCCGTGGAGTCAACTCCATTAGTGCGGACGCGGCACCTCTGACTATCATTGATGGGATTGAGGGAGATATAAATAAGGTAAACCCCAATGACGTAGAATCCATCAGTGTTTTAAAGGATGCTTCGGCTGCTGCCGTATATGGTGCCCGTGCTGCATATGGAGTTATTTTGGTTACAACCAAGAATGGAAAGGTCGGCAAGACCAATGTCAGCTACAACGGTCGTTTTAGTTTTGGTGAAACGACAACTTCTACGGATTTTGAGACGCGTGGTTATTATTCGGCCGGTATCAATGATATGTTCTACAAAACATATCAGGGCGTCCCTTATACACATTATACCCAAGAAGATTACCATGAATTATGGATTCGCCGTAATGATAAAGTGGAAGATCCTTCCCGACCATGGGTGGTAGAAAAAAACGGAGAGTATAAATATTATGGCAACTTTGACTGGTATAATTGTTTGTTTGATAATACCCGCCCCACTTGGGAACATAACTTGACGGTTTCAGGAGGAACCGAAAAAGTGAAGTATATGCTATCAGGCAACTACTATAATCAGAAAGGAATTATCAGAATAGATCCGGACCGTTTTAAGAAATATACGTTCCGTTCAAAGATCATTGCCAATATTACTTCCTGGTTTGAATTAAGTAACAATACTTCTTATTATCATTCTGAATATACTTATCCGGGGCTATCGGGAGTAAATGACGTTTTCACCAGAGCCGGGCGGCATGCTTTGGCAAGTATTGTGCCGATGCATCCGGATGGAACCCTGGTTTATAGAACAGGTCTGACAGATACAGGAGAAGTGGCAGATGGTGTTAGTGCCGTATTATTGAATGGCGGCCACCATAACCAGGATCGTGAATATGAGTTTGTAACTACGTTCGAAGCCGTATTGAAACCCATCAAGCATTTTGAGGTTCGTGCAAATTACAGCTGGGCACATTACAACCAGCAGAATTTGAATCGTTCCGTAGATGTATTATACTCCAGAAATCCGGGAGAAACAATCACAATGGATAACGGACGTACCAGAGGCAATTATTTGTCGGAAATACAAAACAACCAGATACGCCAAACTTTCAACTTATACGGAACGTATGACAATACCTTCGCAAATGCACATTCGGTAAAGGTCATTGTGGGAGGTAACTATGATTATAAGTATTTCAAGAAACTGGGAATGAAACGTAACGGGTTACTCTCTGAATCTCTCGATGATTTTAACCTGGCAAAAGGTGATGATATATCCATAACCGGAGGACAAGAGGAATATGCGATTCTTGGCTTTTTCTATCGTTTGAATTATGGATATAAAGACCGCTATCTATTTGAAGCCAGCGGACGTTATGATGGTAGTTCCCGTTTTCGTCGAGGACATCGTTTCGGTTTCTTCCCGTCATTCTCTGCCGGATGGCGTGTCAGTGAAGAAGCCTTCTTTACACAAGCCAAAAACTATGTAAGTAATCTGAAACTAAGACTGTCTTACGGATCATTGGGAAATCAGAAAACAGTAGGCTATTATGACTATCTGCAACTGATTAATACCGGAGCGGTAATGAACTATGCTTTCGGAGATACTACGAAAGGCGATTATGCCTATGAGTCAGCTCCGAACTCTACCGATTTGACCTGGGAAACTGTAATCACAAAAAATATAGGTTTGGACTTGGGTTTTCTTAATAATCGTTTGAATGTATCTTTTGATGCATATATTCGTGATACCAAAGATATGTTGATGGCAGGAAAGACTTTGCCTGGCGTATATGGTGCCTCTTCTCCCAGAATGAATGTGGCAGACTTGCGTACGAAAGGGTGGGAAGCATCTATTACTTGGGGAGATAGTTTTACTTTGGCAAGCAAGCCTTTCAACTACCGGGTAATGGCTGGTATCGGAGATAACACCTCCAAAGTGACAAAATATGATAATCCCAACCGGACGCTGACCGATCCTTACGAAGGACAGCAGTTAGGCGAAATATGGGGATACGTAGTAGACGGTTATTTTAAAACGGATGAAGAAGCAAGGAATTATAAAGTAGACCAATCGTTCGTTAACCAAATGATTAATGCAAGCGCTTTGGATAATGGACTTCATGCCGGTGACCTCAAATTTGTCGATTTGGATGGTAACAACAAGATTGAGCAGACAACATCGGCTAATGACCGGAAAGACATGAAAGTGATCGGTAACTCATTGCCGCGCTATAATTATAATTTCGGAATCTCTGCAGATTGGTATGGAATTGATTTTTCAGTTCTTTTTCAGGGCATTGGCAAACAAAATTGGTATCCTGGTGCTGAAACGTCCATGTTTTGGGGACCTTATTCCCGACCATACGCTAGTTTTATTCCTTCCGACTTTATGAGCCAGGTATGGAGTGAAGAAAATACAGATGCTTATTTCCCACGTCCCAGAGGATATGTGGCTCTCGGAAGTAATCGTGAATTAGCAGTGGTTAATACTAAGTATTTGCAGAACCTCGCTTATTGTCGGTTGAAGAATCTTTCTATTGGTTACACATTGCCGGATAAATGGCTTTCTAAAATAGGTTTCGAGAAAATACGTGTTTACTTTAGTGGTGAGAACTTGCTGACATTTACTAAGCTACATTCCGATTATATTGATCCGGAACAAGCATCGGCAAGTAACAGCTGGAAAACAAGTAAAAGTGACGCAAATATTTATCCCTGGGCAAAGACATACTCTTTTGGTGTAGATATAACATTCTGATAATAACGAATATAAAGGAATATAGTATGAAAATAATGAAATATACATTGTGGGCGACTGTTGGTCTGTCGTTGTTATTTGCTTCTTGTGAAAGCATATTGGATATAAATCCGAAAGATCGCTTGACGACTAAGGATTATTTTACGAATGAAGAGCAATTACGATTATACAGTAATCAATTCTATTCGAATAACTTCCCGGGTGATGGCGATATTTACAAGGATAATGCTGATGTGTTGATCGTATCACCTTTGGACGATGAAGTGAGCGGACAACGTGTCATTCCGGAAACGGGTGGAGGATGGAGTTGGAGTGCACTGCGATCAATTAATTTTTTATTGGATAATCTGGGAAACTGTAAAGATCAGAAAGTGCGCGATAAATATGAAGCCCTGGCACGCTTCTTCCGTGCTTATTTCTATTTTGAAAAGGTGAAACGTTTTGGAGATGTACCTTGGTACGATAAAGTACTCGGCTCGGATGATGCTGATTTATACAAAGCCAGGGATTCACGAGAATTTGTGATGGGAAAGATAATGGAAGATCTTAATTTTGCCATAGAGGTTTTTAAAGAAACCAACCGGACAAAAGAACTTTATCGTGTAACCTGGTGGACTGCCCAGGCATTAAAGTCACGTGTAGGATTATTTGAAGGTACTTATCGTAAATATCATGGATTGGGTGATTATGAGAAATACTTGAATGACTGTGTAAGTGCCTCTAATGAAATTATGACTGCTTCCGGAGGATATTCATTGTATCAATCCGGCTCACAGTCCTATCGTAATCTCTTTAAATCCGAGAATGCGATTGATGCGGAAATCATATTGGCAAGGGATTATAATAATGATTTGAGTTTGGTTCATAAAGTACAGGCTTTTGAGAATTCTCCGACATTAGGCCGCCCCGGACTTTCGAAAAAAATGGTCAATTATTATTTAATGAAGAACGGCAACCGTTTCACCGACCAGCCCAATTATGCAACAATGGAATTCAAGGATGAAATAGTCAATCGTGATCCGCGTTTAGCGCAAACAATCCGTACTTCAAATATAAATATGAATGTCACGATGACCGGATACCACTTGCTGAAATATGCAAATGATAATATGAGCTATACAGGTGATTCAAGCAATGACCTTCCTCTGTTCAGATTGGCAGAAGTTTATTTGAACTATGCCGAAGCAAAGGCAGAATTAGGCACACTGACGCAAACTGATATCGACAATACGGTAAACAAATTGCGGACACGTGCAGGAGTTACGGGAAAACTGAATATGAACGCAGCAAACCTTTCTCCGGACCCTTATATGTGTGCTCTGGAAACCGGTTATGTGAATATCACAGGAGATAATAAAGGGGTGATTCTGGAAATCCGCCGGGAACGTGCGATAGAGTTGGTCATGGAAGGCTTCCGTTATTATGATTTGATGCGCTGGAAAGAGGGGCAATGTATGGCCCAATCCTTTAAAGGATTTTATCTTCCTGCTACAGCTATCAATAAAGCGTATGATATCGATGGAGACGGAACAAATGATGTCTGTTTCTACACCACATCTTCGCAACCCAATGTTGGAAGTGTGACGTATGTAAAATTGGCTTCCGATGGAAGCGGCACCTCATTGTCAGAAGGTAATTATGGCAATTTATTGTGTTACAGTTGGATCGACCGTACCTGGAATGAGAACCGTGATTATCTATATCCGATACCAAGACAGGAAATAACCTTATCTAATGGTGTCGTAACCCAGAATCCGGGATGGAATGAATAACAAGTATAAAAGATATAAATAATAGATTTATGAAAAAGATAGTAATATACACATTGATTACCTTCATATTCTCTGTTTTCGCCAGCAGTTGTGAAGATAATAAAGACAATTCATTGTACTATCCTGATTTCACGTGGGATACAGGAGATGGCGAGGAAGACGAAGACCCCGTGACTGAAACGTCCATGCGTGTAGCAACTTATAACTTACAGGTGGAGACTGGTACAGGATGGACTAACCGACGGGAACGTGTGGCACAATTAATCAAAGACTACGATTTTGAGATTTGTGGATTCGAAGAAGCCAGTTGGGAACAACGTTCCTACTTAGGAACTCAACTTGCGAGTGATTATCAGATTCTCGCTTATGGTCGTGACACTGGAAATGACGATAATAAGGCAGGAGAGATGAGTGGCATTTTATATAAGAAGAGCCGCTACACATTACTGGATGCCGGACGTTTCTGGTTTTCCGAAACTCCGGAAATTCCTTCCAACGGATGGGATGAAACAAATTTCAAACGTTTCTGTGTATGGGGAAAATTCAAGGATAGCAAGACTCAAAAAGAATTTTATCTTTTTGAAACTCACATGCCTTTGGCTGATAATGCCAGAAAACATGCATGCCAAATGCTGGTGGATGCAGTTTCCGATAAAGCAAAAGACAATACTCCCGCATTTTGTACCGGCGACTTTAATGCGACTCCTGATGCTCCCGAAATAGCCACTACGATTTGCCAAAGTGGTATATTGAAAGATGCGTATCGGGAAGCGGCCGTTCAACACGGAGCTCTCTTTACATTTCCTTCTAAAAAGACCAGAATTGATTTTATTTTTGTGAAACATGCTACGGTGCTTTCTACCCGCACTATTGTCAGTTCTTTATCCGATCATTATCCTATGGTGATTGTAGTAGAAATCTAAAATAAAAATGAAGATTATGAAAAACAAATTTTATCATATAAGTACATATTCGGTAATGAGATATTGGACCATTTTATGGATGGCTGTTTTATCTTTCTCATGCTCTGATTTTAATCCGATGGATTCCTATAGCCGTATTCCGCCGGATAGAAACACAGACATAGATGACGGAGATGAGGGTGACGGAGCAGGCGGGCTTTTTGAAAAAGGTTATGGAACAATGAACAAACCCTACCTCGTTATGGATGTGATACAGATTCAGAATATGAGTGAAGCCTTGGTGAAAGGAAAGATGATTTACTTTCAGTTGGGGGCTGATATTGATATGAAGTCTGTATCTAATTGGGAACCATTGAACTCAAACGGTGACTATTATATCTATTTTGATGGAAATAACCATATTATAAAGAATTTCACCTGTACAGACAAAGCGTATGCTAGTTTTTTTGGTATTTTGGCCGGGACTTGTAAAAATGTCGGTTTCTATAATGCCCATGTAGAAGCAGCTACTAATAGTGGGGCAGGGGTTATCGGCGGTTATATCGGAGTGAAAGCTCCGAACGCTGTAGAGAAGACAGGGCAGGTGGAAAACTGTTACGTCTCCGGAAAAGTGAAAGGAAAGTATGCTGGTGGAATAGCTTCCCGTATGGGTAGACCGTATGGAGGACAGATTTGTTATATCAAAAACTGTTATTCCACAGCAGAGGTTATATCTACAGGAGATGAATGTGGAGGTATTGTAGGTTCTATGTATGAAAACAGTGAAGTGTCGTATTGCTATTCTACAGGTGTATTAATTGGAGCCAATTCAGTGGGAGGTATTGCTGCACTTCCTTCCGAAGGAGCTAAAATTACGTCCTGTGTTGCTTGGAACTGGAAAATAACAGGTCCTGCTGCCAGATCTGGACGTATCAGTGGAGTTTTGTCTCAAGGTGAAAATGGACATCAGGCGGATCCCGTCGCATCTGAATGTTATGCATGGGAGGATATGATTTGTACAGGATTTACTCCGGAGGATAATGCAGGTTCCGTTTCGACAGGAAAATATGATGGAGTGAGTGAAAGTGCTCTGACTTTGCAGAATAGCATTGCTAATTGGGGGACCCCATGGCATAATGTTGGGAATATAGATATGGGATTCCCTATTTTAGAGTGGCAGTTGGATAGAGAAGATTATGCTAGTTATGGAGGACATGACAACGAACCGGAAGGAGATTTTGCCAATGGAGACGGAACTCAAAATAATCCTTATGTGATTGCTAATGCTATCCATATTCAGAATATGAGCAAAGCCCTCATTGAAAAACAAACGACTTATTTTGTCTTGAGTGCGGATATTGATATGCAGGGGATCAAGTGGGCACCTCTAAATGATGCTAATGGTTACCATAAATGGATTGATTTCGATGGACGCAATCATGTAATTAAAAACCTTACTTGTGAGTCAGGCACATATAGAAGCTTCTTCGGGGTATTGTGTGGAGAATGTAGAAATGTGGGATTTGTGGATGCAAATATCTCATCTCCGAATACTGGTATTGGCATCATAGCCGGTTATGTAGGATTGGCTGCCGGTGCAGAGAATTATACTGGAAAGATAACAAACTGCTATACTACCGGAGTACTGAAGGGGTCGGGAGCAGCAGGTGGAATTGGCGGTGTACTTGGTGGTTCGGGATATATCAAAAATTGCTATTCCAGTGCTACTGTTATTGATCAAATTGCTAACAATGCAGGTAAAGCCGGTGGAATCATCGGAAGGGTGAATGGCAATGCCAGTGGAAGCAGTATTGAAAACTGTTATACTAGTGGTGATATCAATGCCATAGGTGGAGGAAATGCCGGAGGTATAGTCGGCAAAGTGGATGGCGGTAAACTAGTCATAAAAAATTGTATTGCTTGGAATAGTATGTTGGTTAGTACCGATAAAGCAAAGGTGGGACGTATAGTCGGAGGTACTGCCAATGCTACTTATGAAAACTGCTATGCTCATGACGGTATGATTTTGAAAGCAGGAGAGGCTACATTTACCGTTTCAGATGAGACATCACCGTCCGGTAGTAGTTTCCAGGGAGTAGCTAAATCTGCTAACGAGCTGAAAAACACTGTCATAAACTGGGATTCTTCTCTTTGGAAAGAAGGAGGCAACGGCTACCCGGTATTTAAATGGAGTAAATAAATTGATATTTAATGATTTGTAATATGAAGTGTTCTATAAATAAGAAATATTATTTTCTACTTTTGATTTTACTTTTTGCCGGAGGTCTTCCGGCAAAATCTTCCAACTTAGACAAAACGAAACCGGAAGATATTATTCGCCTTGCATCTTATAACATCCGTACCAAAGGAGACAAGGGGGATAAGGCTTGGGAAGTCCGTCTGAACGCATTGGTAGATGTTGTGCGACGGAATAAGTTCGATATGTTTGCCATACAGGAAGGACGTACCTCTCAATTAAAAGATATGATGATTCTGAACGAATATTCTTATATCGGTCGTGATCGTGACGGGGATAATAAAGGAGAACATTGTGCCATTTACTATAAAAAAGATCGCTTTAAGGTGTTGAAACATGGTGATTTCTGGTATTCGGAAACTCCGGATATACCTTCTTATGGTTGGGGAGCACGTTGTCGCCGGATTTGCACTTGGGGATATTTTAAAGACCTCCGGTCCGGGAAGAAATTCTATGTATTTAATTCGCATACGGATCATGAAGCAACAGAAGCAAGACGGCAATCTTCGTTCATGTTGTTGGAACAGGTAAGGAAAATCGCTAAAGGCAGACCAACCTTTTGCACCGGTGATTTTAATGCCACTCCGGACGAAGAACCGGTACAACTTCTCCTGAAAGATAGTTTATTACTGGATTCATATAAATGTACTTTGACGCCTCCTAAAGGACCGTCCGGTAGTTTTTATGCCTATGACAAAACTGGAAAAACAGCTAAGCGCATAGATTTTATTTTTGTGACTCCAAAAATAAAAATACTTTCTTATCACACCATTGATGATGATATAAAGTATAATAAGTACTCTTCAGATCATTTTCCTGTAATGGTGGAAGCGCTACTGAAATGAGAAAAGGAATAAACATTTGAATAGTTATAAAAAACAAGTTGTAAAGGTCGTTCATTACTATAAGTGTATAGATATATTTGTATATATCGCATTGGTGTTGTTTCGGCCTTTACACTGTTTTCTTTTTCTCATACAAGATGCTAATAAACTCATAGAACGTTTATAATAAAAAGTGAAATAGTTTATTATAAACGTCTCTTGTATTTATTATAAACGACATTCATAGAAATTCGTCAAACGGCACTGAATATATTAAACAAAACGGGGTGAAATTAGCAAAAATTTCACCCCGTTTTTACTCTTTCAGACATATATTTATGTATCTGAAAAACTACTTTATGTATCTATTTTTGTATATATCATTTTGATGTTAGCTAATTGGTTATTGCAAATATACAAAATAAAAAGGGCAAAGTCAATAGTTCTATTCATTTAGAATCCACAAACTGCCCGAATATATTGATCATATTAATATTGAGAAACCAAACATGCGGACAACTCTTTTTATAGTCAGTCTAATCAGCAGCATGGTACGGGTGTGTAAACCAGAAGCAGGAACCTATTCCTTCGGTCGAATCCACGCCAATTTCTCCTCCCATTTGGGAAACAATGCTTTTGCAAATAGAAAGTCCGAGTCCTGTACCTTGAACAAAAGTATTCAGCTTCACAAAACGTTCAAATACGCTCTTTTGCTTTTCTTCCGGTATTCCCATTCCGGTGTCGCGCACATAGAATTTTATTTTCTGATGGGATACTTGTTCATATTCCCAGGGTGATACAGCCTTGCTGGGTGAACTTTAATGCGTTATTTATAAAGTTACTGATAACTTGAGTGAATCTGTTTTTGTCAGTGTAGAGATAACATTCCGGGAATGGTTCCTCAAAAATCAATTCAACACCTTTACTCACTTTCATACTCATTGATTTGATGATTTCAGCACACGTCTCATTTACATCCACATTGGTATATACAAAATTAAATGTTCCCGCTTCGATTTTCGAAAGATCGAGAATATCCGATATCAGTTGCAAGAGAAGTTCATTATTCTCTTGCACAATCTTGATATATTCCTGCCGTTCGTTTCTGCTGTCCGTTTCTGCCAGAAGACTGGAAAAACCGACAATAGCATTGAGAGGAGTACGGATCTCATGACTCATGTTAGCTAGGAAAGCCGACTTCAGACGATCCAGTTCTTCCGCTTTATCGCGGGCAATAATCAATTTCTGTTCAGTCTCTTTCAAAGGCGTGATGTCATAATTGATACACAACATCTCAATAATACCGTCCTGCGGACGATAATCTCTGACCATAACGTTAATGCTAGTCCATGTATATTTGCCATTCTCCCTGCATACACGAACTTCTTTACGCAAACTGGTTGCCTTTCCCGTTTTCACTTCACCTACAAAGTTTTTCAGAACAGCCTGATCTTCAGGAACCACATGTGTATATACTCCGATAACCTGCGGCATGGGAGTACCTTCTTTCTCTCCCAAATTCCTGTACCATGTATCTTGGGCATACCCGTCTCTTGTCAATACATTGAAATGAGCAAATCCTACCTTGGCATAATCACCGATTAGAAGAAACAGATTCTCAAACTCCTGTATCTTGGTGTATGCATTGGTCGTTTCCGTCGTATCTATATTGATAAACAGATAGTTGATAAATCGATTTTGAGAATCATAGAGAGCAGTAACTTTAGTGGTAAGATTAATAATCCCATTTCTCCGACTATCTACATATTGATTTATTTTTGAGAAATCATAATTGATGGAGAAGTTTACATCTTCTTTCGCTCTCAATCTCTCTTTAACCTCTAAAGGAATATTGGGATTGTCGAACAGATTAACTCCCAATGCCTCATGCTTGTCAGACAAGCCGAATATTTCAAGCTCTTTATCATTAATGTCTACCAAATAACCGTCTTTGTCGTAAAGTTCGACGCCTGCCGGAAGATTCTTATAGATGTTTCTCAATATCTTCTCGCTGTTGTCCAAAGCAAGACGATCTTCTTTGACTTGTAACTCCGACTTTCGCAATTCGATGCAAATACTGATAATATTAGCAAGAGAGGAAAAGCATTGATAATCCACATTGCTCCAGCTACGCTGCGTTCTTACCATATCAATTCCCATATAGCCCCATACCTCTTCTTTAGAGATTAGCGGAACTACCATCAGCGACTTGATATCCTGCATCTCCAACGTCTGACGATATTCCGCAGCTTCTTCGGGCATGTCGTCCAGCGTGTTCAGTATGATAGCCCTTCTTTCGGCTATCTGATGATTCCACCAGGTAGAAGGGTCCCAGGGAATATTACTCAAGAACTCCTGTTCCTTGGATATTCCTTCGGCGGTAACCTCATAAGTGCAATCCTGGCGTTGTTCTTTTCTGTTTATTTCGAATATATAGATACGATCACCCAAAAATTGGTGAAGGAGATCTCCTAACGTCTTGTTAACCACTTGAGTAACATCATCACATTGCAGAAAAGCAAGCAATGAATATGAAATATTAGTTTGTTGATAAAGCAAATTGCTCACTTGAAAGAAATCAATGTTTTCATTCGTAGTATCGATCGGTCTGTCAATATATTGCAGAAAGCCCGTCATATTCCTATATCCCTCTTTATCGGGCTTTTGGAAATTAATCTTAGAGTACACCCATATTTCCCCGTCTTTTGCCCGGATTGGGAACATTTGTTCGTATGTCTCCAGATAAGAAAGAGACATATATTCATTTTTAAGACGCAGCCGGTGATCTTCACGTATTCTTTGGTGAAATTCGGTGAAACTGATGCGGTTACTTTCAAGGCCGAGTAAGTCAACAATAAAGTCAGAGCAGATATATTCTTTATTTTTCAAATCTGACTCCCACCATCCCATTTTGGCCATTTGTGCTATCTGAACGTATTTTTCATAGTCATAATTTGTTTGTTCTTTCATATTGTTTGCTCTTGTTTTCTGTTTTATATTATAAGCTAGCCGGCAAAGATAAGCATAACTTTTAAATAATGAGGAATTTGCATATCACAGCAGGATGAAAGTGGAAATTTGGTGCTGAAAAGTGGAAAAAGAGACAAATGAGTACAAACAGGGGATTATTTCGTCTTTCTCTTAGTGAAGAAGTGAATTATATAATCTATAATATATATCAGAAGAATGAAAAATACCAGATTATTCATGTTTGCGGCATGCACACTTTTTTTTGCAGCGTGTGGCAGGCAAACCGTGAAGATTATGACTCCGCCGGATGCGTCAAATCGTGTTTTGTTTGGTGCGGAGCAGTTACAGACTACCTTGGATAAAGCCGGTTATCAGGTAATGATGCAACAGGGAGACACGACATTCTCCGATCCCGAAATCAAAACGATTCTCTTGACGGAAGTAAATGACACGACGCTCAAGAAAGAAGGTTTTCATATTTCGACGACGGGCAATCTGACCAGAGTGTCCGGCAGGGATGGGAGTGGTGTCATTTACGGATGCCGTGAACTGATTGACCGTGTGAATGATTCGGATGGTAAGTTGAACTTCCCGGAGGAACTGAAAGACGGTCCTGAAATGGTATTGCGTGGTGCATGTGTAGGATTACAGAAGATGACCTACCTGCCGGGACATGGTGTATACGAATATCCGTATACGCCGGAAAGTTTCCCCTGGTTTTATGATAAAGAGCAGTGGATTAAATACTTGGATATGCTGGTTGCCAACCGCATGAATTCACTGTACCTTTGGAATGGCCATCCGTTTGCGTCATTGGTGAAACTGGAAGATTATCCGTTTGCGCTGGAAGTAGATGAAGAAACATTCAAAATGAATGAAGAAATGTTCTCTTTCCTCACAGAAGAAGCGGACAAACGCGGTATCTTTGTCATACAGATGTTTTATAATATCATTCTTTCCAAACCTTTTGCTGAACATTACGGACTGAAAACACAGGACCGTAACCGTCCCATTACTCCTCTGATTGCCGATTATACACGCAAGAGTATTGCCGCTTTCATTGAAAAGTATCCCAATGTAGGATTACTGGTTTGTCTGGGTGAAGCGATGTGTACAGTGGAGGACGATGTGGAATGGTTTACCAAAACAATAATTCCGGGAGTGAAAGACGGATTACAGGCATTGGGACGTACGGATGAACCGCCTCTTTTGTTGCGTGCGCACGACACGGACTGCAAACTGGTGATGGATGCTGCTTTGCCGCTCTATAAGAATCTTTATACGATGCATAAGTACAATGGTGAATCGTTGACTACCTACGAACCTCGTGGCCCCTGGTCGAAAATTCATACGGATTTGAGTTCGTTGGGTTCCATTCATATCAGTAACGTACATATCCTGGCAAATTTGGAACCGTTTCGCTGGGGTTCTCCAGATTTCGTACAAAAGGCGGTCACTGCCATGCACAATGTACACGGTGCCAATGCGTTACACCTTTATCCGCAGGCTTCATATTGGGATTGGCCTTATACGGCGGACAAATTACCGAACAATGAACGCGAATTCCAGTTGGATCGTGATTGGATCTGGTATCAGACCTGGGGACGCTATGCGTGGAACTGCCACCGCGACCGTACAGATGAAATGGGTTACTGGAACCATCAGTTGGGCAAGTTCTACGGAACCTCTGACGAAAACGCAAGTAATATCCGTGTAGCATACGAAGAAAGCGGGGAAATTGCTCCGAAGTTGTTACGTCGTTTCGGTATCACAGAGGGAAATCGCCAAACGTTATTATTGGGTATGTTTATGAGTCAGCTTGTCAATCCGTACAAATATACGATTTATCCGGGATTCTATGAAAGCTGCGGACCAGAAGGAGAGAAGCTGATAGAGTATGTAGAAAAAGAATGGAAAAAGCAACCTCATGTAGGTGAAATGCCTTTGGATATTGTTGCTCAAGTAATAGAACATGGAGATAAAGCAGTAGCGGCTATTGATAAAGCAGCAGGTTCCGTCTCTTCAAATAAGGATGAATTTGCACGTTTGCAGAATGATATGCATTGTTATCGTGAATTTGCGTATGCGTTCAACCTGAAAGTGAAAGCTGCCAAACTGGTATTGGATTATCAATGGGGAAAAGAGATTAAGAATCTTGAAGAAGCTATTCCTTTGATGGAACAAAGCCTAGAGCACTATCGCAAATTGGTGGAACTGACGGACGAACATTACTTGTATGCCAACAGTATGCAGACTGCCCAACGTCGTATTCCTATCGGTGGAGATGATGGAAAGAACAAGACATGGAAAGAACTGCTGGTACACTATGAGAAGGAATTGGAGAATTTCAAAGCCAACCTCGCTTTGTTGAAAGAAAAACAGAATGGAAACGCAGTGACTGAAACTGTCGAGATTGCTGCCTGGACTCCTGCAAACGTGAAACTGATCTCTAATTATCCGACAGTGAAAGTAGATGAGGGTATTTCTTTATTTGTGGATGTTCCAGGTAAGATAGAAGCAGTAGCTCCGGAATTGAAAGGAATGAAGGCGCTCCGCTTTAATGGAAATGAGCAGAGAGAGAAAGGCACAAGCATCACTTTCGAAACGGATGCTCCGGTGAAATTGTTAGTCGCTTATTTCAAAGACGACCAGAAAAAGTATGCAAAAGCTCCGAAACTGGAAATCGATGCGTCAGCCAATGATTACGGTCAGGCGGAACCCGTGTTGACGAATGCTGTCCGTATCAACGGAATGCCTTTGGCAAATGTGCATGCATATAGTTTTCCGGCTGGAAAGCATACATTGATGTTACCCAAAGGTTATCTGCAAGTGTTAGGATTCACGGCTGCGGAAACGAAAGTTCGTAATGCCGGGCTTGCCGGGGATGAAGAGACAATGGATTGGTTGTTTTATTAATGGGAATTTAGCAGTTAAATGGGAATTTATCGGTTAAATGGGAATTTTGCAGTTAGGCTGAAAGCCTTACAATTATATATTTATTGGGGTGCCCTGAAAGGGCTTAATTATATAGCGTAGGGCAACGCCCTACGAAAAAAACACACCAGCCACAAGCCCTGAAAGGGCGGAACCATATACAATTATGCCCTTTCAGGGCGCAAATTCAGATTGTCGCTTTTACGTAGGGCGTTGCCCTACGCTATATAATTAAACCCTTTCAGGGCACTCCGCAAAATTATCATTTAGTGGTTATGCACTATTTAAGTATTAAACGATTAGAAAAAGTATCATGAAGAAGTTATTGCTGGCAGTTTTTAGTATAGCCACCACTTTCTCTCTGTATGCGCAAAGGGAAGTTCCGCAGGAACGAATGGAGCAGATTTACGAGGAAGTAAAGACACCATACAAGTACGGGCTCGCAGTTGCCCCGGCAGACAATTATCATAAGATTGATTGTCCTACCGTTTTTCGCCAGGGAGACAAGTGGCTGATGACTTATGTGGTTTACAACGGTAAAGGTGGAACCGATGGTCGTGGTTATGAAACGTGGATAGCAGAAAGTGATAATTTGCTCGAATGGCGCACTTTGGGACGGGTTCTTTCTTATCGGGATGGAAAATGGGACTGCAATCAGCGTGGCGGATTTCCTGCATTGCCGGATATGGAATGGGGTGGAAGCTATGAGCTTCAGACTTATAAAGGTCGCCATTGGATGACTTATATCGGTGGTGAAGGAACGGGCTACGAAGCTGTAAAAGCTCCGCTTTATGTCGGACTGGCATGGACGAAAGGAGATATTTCTACGGCACATGAATGGGAATCTCTGGACAAACCGATTTTGAGCATCCATGATAAAGATGCCCAATGGTGGGAAAAACTGACTCAATATAAGAGTACCGTTTATTGGGATAAAGATAAAACATTGGGAGCTCCGTTTGTGATGTATTACAACGCGGGCGGGCATCATCCGGAAACGAATTTAAAGGGCGAACGTGTCGGCATTGCGCTTTCCAAAGATATGAAAACATGGAAACGCTACTCCGGAAATCCGGTCTTTGCGCATGAAGCTGATGGAACCATTACAGGAGATGCGCATATCCAAAAGATGGGAGATGTGTATGTAATGTTCTATTTCTCTGCTTTTGAACCTTCGCGTAAATATAAAGCATTCAATACATTTGCCGCCAGCTATGATTTGGTGAACTGGACCGACTGGAAAGGGGCCGACCTGATTATCCCCTCCAAGAACTACGATGAACTGTTTGCTCATAAGAGCTATGTAGTGAAACATGACGGAGTGGTTTATCATTTCTATTGTGCGGTAAACAACGCAGAGCAACGTGGCATTGCCATTGCTACCAGTAAACCGATGGGACGTTCGGCTGTCCGTTTCCCGAAACCGGAAATCAAGAACCGCCGGCAAATTATTGAATTAAATGAAGGCTGGAAAACTTGGAGAGTTGAGAATGGAAAGTTGAGAGTTGAGAGTGAAAAGACTGTGAATATACCTCATAACTGGGATGATTATTATGGGTATCGTCAATTGACTCACGGCAATCTTCACGGAACCGTTCTTTACAAAAAGGACTTCACCCTCAACAACTCTCAATTCTCAACTCTCAACTCTCAACTTAAAAAATATTTCCTTCGTTTTGACGGAGTGGGTACATACGCCACCATTACAGTGAACGGAAAGGACTTCGGACGCCACCCCATAGGGCGCACCACATTGACTTTGGATGTCACAGA
The DNA here is from genome assembly GCF_027257075.1 of Bacteroides sp. LFL-34. NCBI lineage: Bacteria > Pseudomonadati > Bacteroidota > Bacteroidia > Bacteroidales > Bacteroidaceae > Bacteroides > Bacteroides sp. LFL-34. The sequence goes on from NZ_JAPQKZ010000002.1 coordinate 361,932, forward strand.
TGAATTAAAACAGGGAGTAAATCGCTTGGAAGTGAAAGCCGAGCATCCTGAAATGATCGCCGATATGCCTTGGGTATGCGGGGGATGTTCGTCGGAATGGGGATTCAGTGAGGGTTCCCAGCCGTTAGGAATCTTCCGTCCTGTGGTATTGGAAGTAACAGATGAGATTCGCATAGAACCTTTTGGTGTACATATTTGGAATGACGAAAAAGCTGCTAACGTATTTGTTGAAACAGAGATAAAAAATTATAGTAAAGCAACAGAAACGGTAGAGTTAGTCAATAAACTAAGCAATGCTGATGGAAAACAAGTTTTCCGTTTGGTTGAGAAAGTTACTTTAGCTCCGGGAGAAATGAAAGTGATCCGCCAACAGGCTCCTGTTGAGAATCCTGTCTTGTGGAATACGGAAAATCCATATCTCTATAAATTAGCCAGCATGATTAAGCGTGATACGAAGACGACAGATGAAATTTCGACACCCTTCGGTATTCGTACCATTAGCTGGCCGGTAAAACGAAACGATGGAGACGGACGTTTTTACCTGAATGGAAAGCCGGTGTTTATCAATGGAGTATGCGAGTATGAACATCAGTTCGGACAAAGCCATGCGTTCAGTAATGAACAGGTTGCCGCAAGGGTAAAACAGATACGTGCAGCCGGTTTCAATGCGTTCCGGGATGCTCATCAGCCCCATCATCTCGATTATCAGAAGTATTGGGATGAAGAGGGGATCTTGTTTTGGACACAATTTTCCGCCCACGTGTGGTATGACACTCCGGAGTTTCGTGAGAACTTTAAAAAGTTGCTTCGTCAATGGGTGAAAGAGCGTCGTAATTCTCCGTCAGTGGTGATGTGGGGATTGCAGAATGAAAGCACTTTGCCTCGTGAGTTTGCACAAGAGTGCAGTGACCTTATCCGGGAGATGGACCCGACTGCCAAGACAATGCGTGTCATAACAACCTGTAATGGCGGTGAAGGTACAGACTGGAATGTAATTCAAAATTGGAGTGGTACGTATGGAGGAGATGTGAAGAAATACGGTCGTGAACTCTCTCAAGCAAACCAATTGTTGAACGGAGAATATGGAGCGTGGAGAAGCATCGACCTGCATACGGAACCGGGAGATTTCCAGGTGAACGGAGTGTGGAGTGAAGACCGTATGTGTCAGCTGATGGAAACTAAAATCCGTTTGGCAGAACAGGCTAAAGATAGTGTTTGCGGACAATTCCAGTGGATATACAGCAGTCATGATAATCCCGGACGTCGTCAACCGGATGAAGCGTATCGCAAGATAGATAAAGTAGGTCCGTTCAATTATAAAGGATTGGTTACTCCGTGGGAAGAACCATTAGACGTATATTATATGTATCGCGCCAACTATGTTCCGGCTGCAAAAGATCCGATGGTTTACCTGGTATCACATACATGGGCCAACCGCTTTGAAAAAGGACGTCGCCGTGCCACTATCGAGGCTTACAGCAATTGTGATTCTGTATTGCTATACAACGATCTGACAAATGAAAAGGCAACCTTCCTCGGACGTAAAAAGAACAACGGAACAGGCACTCATTTTATGTGGGAAAACCGGGATATTCGTTATAACGTACTTCGTGCTGTAGGATATTATAAAGGTAAACCGGTAGCAGAAGACCTGATCCTATTGAATGGTCTGGAGCAAGCCCCTAACTTCGAACTTCTTTATCAGGATGATAAAAAGATATTGAAAGGAGAGGTAGGATATAATTATCTGTATCGTCTCAACTGTGGAGGGGATGATTATACAGATAGTTTCGGACAGCTCTGGTTGCAGGACAATACGAATTATTCCCGTTCATGGGCGGAGAATTTCAAGGATCTGAATCCTTATCTTGCCAGTCAACGTACCACCAATGATCCGATTCATGGCACTCGTGACTGGACGTTATTCCAACATTTCCGCTTCGGACGTCATCAGCTGGAATATCGTTTCCCTGTGGCAGACGGAACATATCGTATTGAACTGTATTTCACAGAGCCTTGGCATGGCACGGGCGGAAGCGCTTCTGCCGACTGTGAAGGACTGCGCATATTCGATGTTGCCGTGAATGATTCTGTTGTATTAGATGACTTGGATATTTGGGCTGAAAGCGGTCACGATGGAGTTTGTAAGAAAGTGGTATATGCCACAGTGAAAGGTGGGATGTTGAAAATTCATTTCCCGGAAGTGAAAGCAGGACAAGCCTTGATTTCAGGCATTGCTATTGCCAGCACAGATCGGGAACTGAAACCGACGGTATTCCCTGCGTCCGGCTGGAGTTGGGAAAAGGCGGATAAAGAAGTAATGGAAAAGACTCCGAAAGAGTTACTTCCGGAAGACAAAAATGCTCGTGTCAGTATATCATACGAAGCGGAAACGGCAGTGCTGAAAGGCAAATTCCAAAAGAAAGAACATCGCAAACAGATGGGAGTGTTTTTTGGTAAAGGAAAAGGCAACAGTATTGAATGGAATGTTTCTACCGGGTTGGCGCAAGTGTACGCGCTTCGCTTTAAATATATGAACACTACCGGAAAGCCAATACCTGTCTTAATGGAATTCATTGACTCAAAAGGAGTTGTATTGAAAGAGGACGTATTGAGCTTCCCGGAAACACCGGATAAATGGAAGATGATGAGCACCACCACCGGAACCTTTATCAATGCCGGACATTACAAAGTATTACTTTCGGCAGAAAATATGGACGGAATTGCTTTTGATGCATTGGATATTCAATAAATCTTTCTATCAATTGATTTCAATAAAACGGGATACGGATAAGGTAAACTTTCCGCATCCCGTTTCTTTATATTCGGATCATTTTCTTAGAAATAGAATATAGATGTTATTTTTTTATGATTCAATGTTCCGATTTTAATTATTTAAAAGATAGGAATTAAATAATCTCTATCTTTGAGGACAAACAAAAAGAGCAATAATGGAAAGTAATATACCAAAGTATGATTTGCCGGTTGATTATATTGTAGGAGAGGGATTCGCAAAAGATTTACTGAAGAGCTATAAGAATTTTCCATGTAAGATTGAATCCGGCTTATTTATTCTTTGTATAAAAGGCACTATGGAGGTGACGATCAATACCAATACCCATCATATTAGTGAAAATGATTTAATAACTTTGCCGCCTAATTGCATATTAGAGGTGCACACATTCTCATCCGATATCCAGATTTATTATGCAGGCTTTTCATCTCATTTTATAGAAAGTATAAATTTGATGAAAGCTACCCAGCACCTTCTTCCGGTAATTATGGAGAATCCGATAGTTGCTTTATCTCCACTTCAGGCCTGTAGTTATAAAATGTTTTATGAATCATCTATTCTTTCATACGCTTCACTTAGGACGCGCGAAAATAAGGAGATAGTAAAAGCTGTTCTTACCATGTTTATCCAAGGGGCTACAGAAATATATAAGTTACAGAATAATTGGTATTTGTCTTCTCAATCAAGAAAGTATGAGATTTATCAGGAGTTTTTAAAATTAGTCATGAAACATTATACAATCCATCACGGAACATCTTTCTATGCTGATGAGTTAGGACTTAGCCTGCCCCATTTCTGTTCTACAATTAAAAAGGCGGCAGGAAATACTCCATTAGAGGTGATTGCTTCTGTCATTTTGATGGAAGCTAAATCCCGTTTAAAGTCGACCGATGAACCTGTAAAAAATATAGCTCTATCTTTAGGGTTTAATAATATCTCCTTCTTTAATAAGTTTTTTAAGCAGCATACTGGTATTACCCCTCAAGAATATAGAGGACGCTAATCTTCTGTTTTTCTATCAAATGGTAATGTAACGGTAAAACAACTACCTTTCCCAATCTCTGATTTAACGGAGATATCTCCTTGCAGATGTTCTACAATCGTTTTACAGATAGAAAGTCCTAAACCGGTTCCCTGTTTAAAAGTATCTACTTTGTAGAAACGATCAAAGATTTCATTCAAACATTCTTGCGGAATTCCCGAACCGGTATCTTCTACAAATATTTGTACTGAATCCGCATTTCTGTTATCAAGCGTATACCCAAAATGAATATATCCTTTTTGGGTGAATTTCCGGGCATTATTAATGAAATTGCATATTACTTGTTTCAGGCGTGTAATATCTGTGTTGATATAAACATCTTCATCCGGTAATAATGACTTTATTTCAATTTCGGAAATAGGTTTCATTGCCTGTTCTTTCTCTATGTCCATCATTAAAGAGTTAAGGGAACAGTTGGAGAAAGTAAATTTAATCGTATTTGATTCAATCTTGGACAAATCAAGTATGTCGTCAATCAATCGTACTAAATGTTCGCTATTGATGCTGATTAGTCGCACGAAATCGGCACGTTCCTCTTCACTTAACTCATCATAAGTGGAACCTATAACATCAGAAAAGCCGACGATTGCATTCAGCGGCGTACGGATCTCATGACTCATATTAGCCAGAAACGCCATTTTAAGACGATCGCTTTCTTCTGCTTTTTTACGTGCCTCGATTAAGGTGTTTTCTATGTCTTTATATTCCTGAATACTCAAGCAGATTCCCACTAACCGATAGGGATGGCCGGATATGTTTGCAATATAAGTTGACTGCCCTTCAAACCATTCCCAAGTACCATCTCCCCGGCGCAAACGGAATGGAACTGTTTTGTCAAAAGTTGTATTACCACTAAGTTGTACAACAAAGGCATCAGCCATAGGTTGCCGATCGTCCGGATGAATCATATTCACATATTCCTCCATTGTCAAAGTATTATTTTCTCCTGCCGGAATACCTAAATGTTCAAAATAACGATCGTCAAGAGTAAATTCACTCCGACTTATATCATAATACCATGGATAGATTCTGGTTCTTTGCAAAGCAGTATTCAGAATATATTCCTGTGTAAGCTCTACTGTAATATTGCGGAAAAAGAATAAGATCTTGTTTAAATTAGTTCTATCCCTGATCGTTGCAAATTCTCCTCTTATAGGAAATTGTGTGTAATCAACCTGTTCTTGCATGAAGGTATGTTCAGGTAATGAATACGTATTTTCTCCCTGACGAATCTTTTCCAGAATAGTCGAAAGTATATCTTCCTTTTTATTTAGCAGTTTAAATAAACGATTGGTAGGAAAGGGAAGCATATCATTGACCGACGGATGAACATGCAGTTCTGCAAAAGCCTGCTGATTGAGTTGTATAACTTCTCCATTTGTATCAAATATAATCACTCCGTCGGGTAAAATGTTTAATAATTCATCGTTATAGAGTGTCTGTTTGTAATCTTCCATTTCTTTTATTGTTTTGTACTGAATATAAGATATATGAGACATATCTTATAACAAAGAAAACCATTTCTGTGAAGATTATAACATATTTACAGCTCTTTTTGAGCGACTTATACGGTTATTTTAAATTGCAAGATATTTAATGTTAATACAATATTCTTATTTTAATATTCGATATTCAAATATTAATAGAGAGAATGTGCCAAAACTCCTTTATGATTTTATTTTGGCACATTTCTTTTTCTTTATCTAGTAAGCTTTATCCCATTTATTTGCCAATCGTTTTTGGCTGTTCCTTCTGTGAAATTGAATGATTTAGTTTTGAGAGGTAATGGTTTGAAAGTTAGGGAAAATTCGGCTTCTCCGCTTTCAGGCAGAAAGAAATGCTTACCGGGAGTAATGCCGTCAGCCTTTTGTAATGTGTATGATGCACCTTGCTCGTCTACTAGTTTGGCATTTACACTTACTTGTATCCAGTATTTGGGTATGTAATATGCATAAAAATGAACGATAGTGGCTGTATCAGTCAATTCTACCTGCTTCACTTCAAGAATATCAGTATTGGTTGATTCAAAACTTGGATAGTTAACTACTTTTCTATTGGTGTCCCCGGTGATACTCATCTCACGCTTTGGTGCATCCAAATATCTACGCATCTTTAATTTCAAGCTGCCTTTACCATAGCCCGACCACATTTTCACGATTTTGCCTTCGGGAGAGATAAGAACATAATTCGGAATACCGTTAACGTCATACACAGCATATAGTCCTGCAGTCTGTTTCAAGTCGCTTAAGTTTTGCCAAGTCATTTCATGTTGTGCAGAAGCAGCTTTCCACCTAGTTTGTGTATCCGAACTCAAACTGATGATGGTGAGTCGGTCTTTATATTGCTCTTGAATCTCTTTCATTTCGGGCAAAGCCATGATGCAGGGACCACAACCGCTGCTCCAGAAATCAAGTAACATATATTTTCCTTTGAAATCAGCCAAATGATGCACCTTTCCATCTAAATCAAAAAGATCGGCATCTGCCATGTCATCTCCTTCTTTCACCGTTTTAGGAGGGAAGAGATTAACCCTGATTTCTTGTCCTTCAATGGAAGCTTTCTGTTCTTCGTTTAATCTGTCATACAAAGCCAGTATTTCTTCCTTATTGGTAAACTTTGGATTGTACTTCAATGACATACTCAAACGGAGCAATTTTTCCATCCAGACATTAGAAATAGGGAGTTCCTTCATCAACTTTAATTCCCGTTGATTAATAATGGAAGATATACTATCACTCTTTGTTCGAAGTGCTTTTCGTTCGGTTTCTGAAGCTGAACGCATACTTCTTTCTTTGATAGCCAAGCGTTGAAATTCGTCCCATAAGTCACGGGAATCCTCAATGAATCTATTATGTTCTTGTTGTTCTTTTACCGGACTATCTACCCTCCATGTATAAATCAGAGGGTTTGTGCCCGTTACTTTTATTTTTGCGCCCGGAGTTGCATAAATATCTAACGACATTGGAGGGAAATCTGTATCGCGACACATGAGAGACAGTTGATCCATACCGCTTTCTCCTGCATTTCGCTTGAAAAAGAAAGTTCCATTACGTATCGTATCCGTACCAACTATGCTTCCTACGCGTCCATCCGTCAAAAATAAGGAAACATGAGTTCCGTCTTTCACTCCTTTTACCTCACCTTTAATTGTGTACTCGTGTTGTGCTTGTGAAACGAGACTGCCTAATAAAAAGAAGCTGCTAAATAGTAGTTTTTTCATCATCATAATATTAGAAGTAATTATACGCCACAAGGTAAAGATTTTCTTCATAGAGTGTTACTCCTTTTATTGTTCTTTAATATTTCTGTAAAAGAAAGGGGTACAAAATCCCCTTTCGTCCGTCTACTTGATATGAAGAAAAAAGAACGAATGAAAATATATACTTTACTGCTTGGCGCATTGTTTGTAAGTCCTACACAGGCACAAACAATGCATGATTGGGAGAATCATCATGTTCTCCAGATCAATCGTGAACCGGCAAGAGCTGCTTTTATCCCTTTCTCTGTACAGAAAGGAGACGGCTCAATCTCTTTAGACGGAACCTGGAAATTCCGTTGGACTCCCGTTCCCAATGAAAGAGTCGTGAATTTCTATCAAACAAATTTTAATGATAAAGATTGGACGGATTTTCCTGTTCCCGCCAATTGGGAAGTGAACGGATATGGCACGCCTATCTATGTTTCAGCAGGCTATCCGTTTAAAATAGATCCTCCACGGGTGATGGGAGAACCGAAAACTGACTATACCACGTATAAAGAACGAAACCCGGTAGGGCAATATCGGCGTACCTTTGTCTTGCCGGCCGGATGGGAAGCGAATGGACAGACTTTTCTACGGTTTGAGGGCGTAATGAGCGCCTTTTATGTTTGGATCAATGGCGAACGGGTAGGGTATAGCCAAGGCAGTATGGAACCAAGTGAATTTAATGTCACGAAGTATCTGAAATCCGGAGAAAATCAGATTTCACTGGAAGTCTACCGATATAGTGACGGTTCTTATCTGGAAGATCAGGATTTCTGGCGTTTTGGTGGTATTCATCGTAGTATTCATCTGATACATACGCCGGATATTCATGTCCGTGATTATGCGGTACGCACTCTTCCCGCATCTGTTGGTGATTATGAAGATTTTATTTTGCAGATTGATCCGCAATTCAGTGTATATCGAGGGATGACTGGAAAAGGGTATGTCTTACAGGGAGTATTAAAGGATGCTTCAGGCAAAGAAGTTGCCACATTGAAAGGCGATGTGGAAAATATGCTTGATTTGGAGCATAAAGCAAGCCGGATGAATGAATGGTATCCGCAGCGTGGCCCGCGTAAGATGGGACGTTTGTCAGCCATTATAAAATCGCCGGAAAGATGGACGGCAGAAACACCCTATCTTTATAAATTACACTTAACTCTCCAAAATGGAGAAGGAAAAGTCGTAGAACAGATAGAACAGGCCGTAGGTTTCCGCTCTGTAGAAATCAAAAAAGGACAACTGTTAGTGAACGGTAATCCGGTTCGTTTTCGTGGAGTGAACCGCCACGAACATGATCCACGGACGGCACGTGTCATGAGCGAAGAACGGATGCTTCAGGATATTCTTTTAATGAAGCAGGCAAATATAAATGCTGTGCGCACCAGTCATTACCCGAATGTAAGCCGTTGGTACGAGCTATGCGACAGCTTGGGATTGTACGTGATGGACGAAGCGGATATAGAAGAACACGGATTGCGTGGAACACTCGCAAGTACCCCTGACTGGCATGCAGCATTTATGGACCGTGCGGTCCGTATGGCGGAACGTGATAAGAATTATCCATGTATTGTAATGTGGAGCATGGGAAACGAAAGCGGTTACGGACCGAACTTCGCTGCTATTTCGGCATGGCTGCATGATTTCGATCCCACTCGTCCTGTACATTATGAGGGGGCGCAGGGAGTGGACGGAAATCCTGACCCGAAGACGGTCGATGTTATCAGTCGCTTTTATACCCGGGTGAAACAAGAATACTTAAATCCCGGCATTGCAGAGGGAGAAGATAAGGAACGCGCTGAAAATGCACGTTGGGAGCGGTTGCTGGAGATTGCGGAGCGTACCAATGACGACCGTCCGGTGATGACGAGTGAATATGCACATTCCATGGGGAATGCATTAGGAAATTTCAAAGAATATTGGGATGAGATATATAGTAATCCCCGTATGCTGGGTGGTTTTATATGGGATTGGGTAGATCAGGGAATCTACAAGACATTACCCGATGGCCGTACCATGGTGGCTTACGGCGGTGACTTTGGCGATAAGCCGAATTTAAAAGCTTTCTGCTTTAATGGATTACTGATGAGTGACCGTGAAACTACGCCTAAATATTGGGAGGTAAAAAAAGTATATGCACCGGTTGAGTTGAGAGTTGAGAATGGAGAGTTGAGAGTAACCAACCGGAATCATCATATTGATTTATCACTTTATCGTTGTCTGTGGACATTATCAGTGGATGGTAAGGAGAAAGAACGGGGAGAAATAACATTGCCGGAAATAGCTCCAGGGGAAAGTAAAACAATTGATTTGCCGGCTTTCCGATCATTGAAACCTTTTTCCGATTGCCAACTGAAAGTAAGCATTGTTTTGAAATCGGATGCTCTTTGGGCAAAGGCAGGACATGAAGTGGCCTGGGAACAATTCTGTTTGCAGAAAGGAGATTTAGCTTCTGCTGATTTAATTAATAAAGGAGCGCTTCAGGTGAAAGAGGATGATAATTCTTTATTGATTAGCGGACGTGGTTTTTCTGTTCAGTGGGAAAAGAAAGTGAACGGAAGTATGACTTCCCTTATATATAAGGGCAAAGAAATGCTGACTCACTCCGATGATTTTCCGGTTCAGCCTGTCACTCAAGTTTTCCGTGCTCCGACAGATAATGACAAGAGCTTCGGAAACTGGTTGGCTAAAGACTGGAAATTGCATGGAATGGATCATCCGCAGATAAATTTGGAATCTTTCCACCATGAAAAACGTGCAGACGGGGCGGTCATTGTCCGGATTCAAACAAGTAATTTATATAAAGAAGGAAAAGTGGTGACGACTTCTGTCTATACGGTCTTTTCAGATGGAACGATTGATCTGAAAACAACTTTCTTGCCACAAGGAGTTCTTCCTGAAATTCCCCGTTTAGGAATCGCATTCTGTCTGGCGCCTGCTTATGATACATTTACCTGGTATGGCAGAGGACCACAGGATAACTATCCTGACCGCAAAACATCTGCTATGATAGGGCTTTGGAAAGGAAGCGTTGCAGACCAATACGTACATTATCCACGTCCGCAGGACAGTGGAAACAAAGAAGAAGTGCATTATCTTACCTTGACCGACAAACAGAATAAAGGCATTCGTGTTGACGCGGTAGAAAACGCATTTTCTGCATCTGCCCTGCATTACACCGTACAAGACATCTATGAAGAAACTCACGATTGCGATTTAAAACCACGTGCAGAAGTTATTCTTAGTATGGATGCTGCCGTACTTGGATTAGGAAACAGTAGTTGCGGACCGGGTGTATTGAAGAAATATGCCATAGAGAAAAAAGAACATACGTTGCATCTCCGTATCAGTAGTAAACAATAATAGCAATAAATAACTAACACAATAATAAAAGTAACAATGAAAAAAGTAACCACTTTATTATCAACCTTGGCGTTGGCAACTACCCTGGCTGCTCAAAACCTTCCACAAACGGAAAGGCAATATCTCTCCGGTCACGGATGCGACGATATGGTTGAATGGGACTTCTTTTGTACCAACGGACGCAATTCCGGCAAATGGACGAAAATCGGCGTACCTTCCTGTTGGGAATTGCAAGGCTTCGGCACTTATCAGTATGGGATCACTTTCTATGGAAAGCCATTTCCTGAAGGCGTTGCCGATGAAAAAGGTATGTATAAGTACGAGTTTGAAGTTCCGGAAAAGTTTCGCGGCAAACAGGTCAATCTTGTATTCGAAGCTTCGATGACAGACACGGAAGTAAAAGTGAACGGACGCAAAGTTGGTTCCAAACATCAGGGAGCCTTCTATCGTTTTTCATACAACGTCACGGATTTCCTGAAATATGGCAAAAAGAATTTATTGGAAGTCACTGTTGCCAAAGAGAGTGAAAATGCCAGTGTGAACCTTGCCGAACGTCGTGCTGATTATTGGAATTTTGGCGGTATCTTCCGTCCGGTGTTCCTGGAGGTGAAACCAGCCGTAAACCTGCGGCACATTGCCATTGACGCAAAGATGGATGGAACTTTCCGTGCCAACTGCTACACAAATATCTCTAATGACGGAATGAGCATCCGTACACAGATTTTAGATAAAAAAGGGAAAAAGATAACGGAAACCACCGTACCCGTAAAAGCAGGAGGCGACTGGACTTCCCTGCAACTGAATGTATCTAACCCCGCATTATGGACAGCGGAAACTCCGAATCTTTATAAAGCGCAATTCTCTCTATTGGATAAGACCGGTAAGGTTTTGCATAGTGAAACAGAAAATTTTGGTTTCCGCACGATTGAAGTACGCGAAAGCGACGGACTTTATATAAACGGAGTACGCATCAATGTACGTGGTGTCAATCGCCATAGTTTCCGTCCTGAAAGTGGCCGTACATTGAGTAAAGAGAAGAATGTCGAAGACGTTCTTTTGATGAAAGGCATGAATATGAATTCTGTCCGTTTGAGCCACTATCCGGCTGACCCGGAATTTTTGGAAGCCTGTGATTCTCTCGGACTTTATGTGATGGACGAATTGGGAGGCTGGCATGGCAAGTATGATACCCCCACCGGAGTACGTCTGATTGAAGGCATGATAGAACGTGACGTGAATCATCCGTCTATTATTTGGTGGAGTAATGGTAATGAAAAAGGATGGAATACCGAACTGGATGGAGAGTTTCATAAATACGATCCGCAGAAACGTCCGGTTATTCACCCTCAAGGCAATTTCTCCGGTTTTGAAACCATGCATTACCGCTCTTACGGAGAAAGTCAGAACTACATGCGTTTACCGGAAATCTTTATGCCTACGGAATTCTTGCATGGTTTGTACGATGGTGGCCATGGTGCGGGATTATATGATTATTGGGAAATGATGCGCAAGCATCCCCGTTGTATCGGTGGATTCCTTTGGGTATTGGCAGACGAAGGTGTGAAGCGTGTAGATATGGACGGATTCATCGATAACCAGGGAAACTTTGGAGCAGACGGTATTGTAGGACCACATCACGAAAAGGAAGGTAGCTACTACACTATCAAGCAGTTATGGAGTCCGGTACAAATCATGAATACTTCTATCGACAAGCAATTTGATGGCAAATTCTCCGTAGAAAACCGTTACGATTATCTGAATCTGAATACTTGCCGTTTCCTTTGGAAGCAAGTAAAATTCCCGCTGGCAACAGATGCTTCCAATGCTGCTATTCAAGTGTTGAAAGAGGGTGAAGTGCAAGGCAGTGACGTGGTTGCTCATTCGGCAGGCATTTTGGATATAAAAACAAATATCCTCCCCAATGCAGACGCCCTCTTCCTGACAGCAATCGACTCATACGGCCATGAACTTTGGCGCTGGACTTTCCCGGTCAACAAACTGAATCAGCAGACTGAACAGCTTTCTCCCTTGTCCAGTCGTCCTACTTATACGGAGACAGAAAATGATCTTACTGTGAAAGCGAATAAGCGTGCGTTCATCTTCTCAAAGAAAGACGGACAACTGAAAGGGGTATCTGTAGATAACCGTAAGATTAACTTCGCCAATGGACCCCGTTTCATCGGAGCCCGTCGTGCAGACCGCTCATTGGATCAGTTCTATAACCATGATGATGAGAAAGCAAAAGAAAAAGACCGCACATACAGCGAATTCCCCGATGCTGCCGTATTTACGAAACTGGATGTGAAAGAAGACGGGGGTAATCTGGTTGTTACCGCCAATTATAAACTGGGTAATCTGGATAAAGCCCAATGGACAATTAACCCGAGTGGAGAACTGGCTTTGGATTATACCTACAATTTCTCCGGTGTCGTAGACTTGATGGGTATTTGTTTCGACTATCCTGAAGATCAAGTAATCAGCAAACGCTGGTTAGGTGCCGGACCTTACCGTGTATGGCAAAACCGTATTCACGGAACACAATACGATGTTTGGGAAAACGACTATAACGATCCTATTCCGGGTGAAACCTTCACTTATCCAGAATTCAAAGGATATTTTGCAGATGTTTCCTGGATGAATATCCAAACGAAAGAAGGCACTATCAACCTGACAAACGAAACTCCTGACGCATATATCGGAGTATATCAGCCTCGTGATGGCCGCGACCGTTTGCTTTATACTCTTCCCGAAAGCGGAATCTCTGTCCTGAACGTGATTCCTCCGGTACGTAATAAAGTAAACTCCACCGATTTGTGTGGTCCCTCTTCACAACCGAAATGGGTAAATGGTCCACAAACCGGACGAGTCATTTTCCGGTTTATGTAAATGAATCATATAAAGGTATCCACATTGCGTTGGGTACCTTTTTTATTTGGCCTTCTCACCGATTTTTCAAGGAAAAAGGCTATAAGTGGGGAATAATCATTATTTTTGTTTCGTTTTATACATTCAGATTAATGAATTCTTTCCTATGTACACAATACTAATTATAGAAGATGAACCCCGGGTTGCAAGTTTGCTGATGAACGGACTGGAGGAAAATGGCTATCAGACAATGGTGGCTTATGACGGACTGATGGGATTACGGCTTTTTCAAACGCATACATTTGATCTGGTCATATCCGACATCGTTCTGCCTAAGATGGACGGATTTGAACTGGCGAAAGAAATTCGCAAAACCAATCCCAATATCCCTATATTGATGTTGACGGCATTAGGATCAACGAACGATAAACTGGACGGTTTCGATGCCGGTGCAGACGATTACATGGTGAAACCTTTTGATTTCAGAGAGTTAAATGCCAGAATCAAAGTGCTGTTGAAACGTGTGACAGGTAATGCGCAGGAATTACCGCAGGAACTTGTCTATGCAGATTTGCGTATTGATCTTCAACGGAAAGACGTAGAACGGAATGGTATATCCATTAAACTTTCTCCTAAAGAATACAACCTGTTGTTATATATGGTAGAAAATGCCGAAAGAGTATTAAGCAGGGTTGAAATAGCGGAGAAAGTATGGAACACCCATTTTGATACAGGAACGAATTTCATAGATGTATATATCAACTATCTTCGCAAAAAGATAGACCGGGATTTTGAACCGAAACTTATTCATACCAAAGCCGGAATGGGTTTCATACTGACTGATAAAATATGAAGATCAGGACAACGTTGACTCTACAATATGCAGGGCTTACAGCTGCGGTATTCTTCGTATTTGTGATGGCTGTCTACTATGTAAGTGAACATTCGCGTAGCAATGCTTTCTTTCGTAATCTTCAAAGTGAAGCTATAACCAAAGCACATTTATTCCTTAAGGATCAAGTAGATGCCAAAACCATGCAGTCTATTTACCTGAATAATCAGAAGTTTATTAATGAAGTAGAGGTTGCTGTCTATACAACAGATTTTAAAATATTATATCACGATGCTCTGCAAAACGATATTGTTAAAGAAACGCCGGAGATGATAAAACGTATCCTGAAGCGAAAGAATATCAATTTCTATGTGGACGAATATCAGGCTATAGGACTGGTGTATCCGTTTGAGGGCAAAGACTATGTGGTTACCGCCGCAGCCTACGACGGTTACGGATACGCCAACCGAGATGCGCTAAGAAATATGCTTATTCTCCTATTTATCGGTGGATTGAGCGTATTAGTGGTTGTGGGGTATATCCTTTCTCGAAGCACTTTAAAACCGATACGTAATATAGTGAAAGAAGCGGAGAAAATCACAGCATCGCATATTGATAAAAGATTACCCGTAAAAAATGAACAGGATGAACTGGGAGAATTGAGTACGACATTCAATGCATTGTTGGAACGCCTGGAAAAGTCTTTCAATTCACAAAAGATGTTCGTCAGTAATGTATCTCATGAATTGCGTACCCCCATGGCAGCTCTTACAGCCGAATTGGATTTAGCTTTATTGAAAGAACGGAGCTCCGAACAATATCAGATGGCTATCGGCAATGCACTGCAAGATTCGCGTCGGATTGTTAATCTGATCGACGGATTATTGAATCTGGCAAAAGCTGACTATCAGTCGGAACAGATAACTATGGAAGAAGTCCGTCTGGACGAACTGTTGCTGGACGCCAGAGAGCTGGTACTAAAAGCTCATCCGGATTATCACATCGAATTAGTATTTGAGCAGGAAGCCGAAGAAGATAATGTGCTGACAATAATCGGAAACAGCTATTTACTGACCACCGCTTTTGTGAATCTGATAGAAAATAACTGCAAGTACTCTTCCAACCGGGCTTCATCAGTCCTGATCGCCTATTGGGAGCAATGGGCAATCATTCGTTTGTCTGATAACGGTGTAGGTATGTCTGATACGGATAAAGAAAACCTGTTTAAACTGTTTTATCGTGGAGAGAACAAACATATTGCTCCTGGAAATGGTATAGGCATGGCCTTGACACAGAAGATTATCCACCTTCACAAAGGCGAACTGACCGTATCTTCCCATAAGGATGAGGGCACTACTTTTGTGGTGAAACTTCCGCATATTTAAGAAATTCTAATAGCTTTCTAATACCACTCTAATCATTCTCTAACAGCTTCCCGGTGAAGTCTTCCTTACTTTTGCATCGAATTAACAAATGCAGTTAGTAACTTAAAAAAAATTAGAGAGTATGGTATGGAAGAAAAAACTGCGTTCATCACAGTACATATTCAATTCAGAGAAAGTATTTTTGGTTGCCACACAACCCGGTAAGTCAATCTATTCATACTTGCAGACAACAAAGCTTGGATTAACACAGGGAGAAGTGCAGGAGCGACAATCCATTTATGGAAGAAACGAAGTGGTACATGAACAGAAAAAGAATCCGTTTATCCTATTTATCAAAACGTTTATCAATCCTTTCATTGGCGTTCTGACCGGGCTCGCCATAATATCCTTATTTTTGGATGTATTGATGGCCGATCCTGGCGAGCAGGAATGGACGGGAGTCATCATCATCTCATCCATGGTGCTGTTCAGTGCTATCCTGCGTTTTTGGCAGGAATGGCGAGCAAGTGAGGCTACGGATTCTTTAATGAAAATGGTAAAAAACACATGTCTTGCCAAACGTGCGGGAGAGCATGAAGAAGAGATCGAAATTACGGAACTCGTTCCGGGAGATATCGTGTATTTGGCAGCCGGGGATATGGTTCCTGCTGACATTCGGATCATCGATTCGAAAGACCTGTTCATCAGTCAGGCTTCATTGACAGGAGAGTCCGAACCGATAGAAAAGTTTCCGGAGGTACGGGGACAACAGTTGCGGAAAGGAAGTGTCATCGAGTTGGACAATATTTGTTATATGGGTTCCAATGTGATAAGTGGTGCGGCAAAAGGAATCGTTTTTGAAACGGGGAACAAAACCTATCTGGGTACTATTGCAAAGAGCCTGGTCGGGCATCGTGCCACTACAGCTTTTGACAAAGGCATTAGTAAGGTTAGCTTCTTATTGATTCGTTTCATGCTGGTTATGGTTCCATTTGTGTTTTTCGTAAATGGCTTTACGAAAGGGGATTGGTTTGAAGCTTTCATTTTCGCCATATCCGTTGCGGTTGGTCTTACTCCGGAAATGTTACCGATGATTGTGACTGCCAACCTTTCTAAAGGAGCGATAGCCATGTCTAAAAAGAAAACAATCGTAAAGAATCTCAATGCCATTCAGAATTTTGGAGCGATGGACATACTCTGCACTGACAAAACCGGTACATTGACCTGCGATAAAATCGTATTGGAGAAATATATCAATGCAGATGGCAGTAACGATAACAGTAAACGTATTCTTCGTCATGCTTACTTTAACAGTTATTTCCAAACCGGTTTAAGAAACCTGATGGATAAAGCGATTCTTTCTCATGTAAGAGATTTGAGTCTGGAACATTTGAAGGATGACTACACTAAAGTGGACGAAATACCTTTCGACTTTACGCGCAGAAGAATGTCTGTTGTAATAGAAGACAGGCAGGGAAAGCGGCAAATCATCACCAAAGGAGCAGTAGAAGAGGTTCTCGATGTCTGTTCCTATGCCGAGTTCAACGGGCAGATTCATCCCTTGACTGATGCCTTGAAAATCAAAGCACAGATGATTAGTGAAGAAATGAATCAGCAGGGGATGAGAGTATTGGCAGTTTCCCAGAAAAGTTTTATCGAGAAAGATTGTAATTTCGCCATCGAAGATGAAAAAGAAATGGTACTGATCGGGTATCTTGCTTTTCTTGATCCTCCGAAACCTTCTGCTGCCGAAGCCATTGAACAGTTATATGCGCATGGAGTAGCAGTGAAAATTCTATCAGGAGATAATGATGTCGTAGTGAAAGCGATTGCCCGGCAGGTAGGAATTGATACCAGTCATTTTCTTACCGGGATAGAAATAGAGAATATGGACGAAACAGCATTGAAAAAAGCGGTAAAGGATACCACTTTATTCTCAAAACTGACTCCATTACAAAAGACGCAAATCATCTCTCTGTTGCAGGAGCAAGGCAATACGGTAGGGTTCTTGGGAGATGGAATTAATGATGCAGGTGCATTGCGTCAGTCGGACATTGGTATATCAGTCGATTCTGCTGTGGATATAGCCAAAGAAAGCGCAGATATTATCTTGTTGGAAAAAGATTTGATGGTATTGGAAGACGGAGTGCTCGAAGGAAGAAAGACATTCGGCAATATCAATAAGTACATAAAGATGACTGCCAGTTCCAATTTTGGGAATATGTTCAGTGTGGTGTTTGCCAGTGCATTCCTGCCGTTTCTGCCCATGATGCCGATACATCTATTGATCCAGAACCTGTTGTATGACATATCGCAGACCACCATTCCTTTTGACCGTATGGACCCGGAGTTCCTGAAGAAACCCCGTAAATGGGATGCGTCCGATCTAAGTCGTTTTATGATTTATGTAGGTCCCATCAGTTCTATCTTTGATATTATAACGTATCTGGTTATGTGGTACGTATTTAGCTGCAACAGCCCCGAACATCAGACACTGTTTCAAACCGGATGGTTTGTGGAAGGTCTGTTATCACAGACATTGATTGTCCACATGATACGTACCCGCAAGATACCGTTCATACAAAGCCGTGCCACATGGCCTGTGATGGGACTGACCTTCTTAATCATGGCAATAGGTATTCTTATTCCTTTCACCGCTTTCGGGCGTTCCATCGGATTGACAGCTCTTCCTTTGAGTTATTTCCCCTGGCTGGTTGGGATTTTGCTCTCTTATTGCATTTTGACGCAGATCGTGAAGAATTGGTATATTAAGAAGTTTGTGCGCTGGTTATAATCCACAGTATCATATTTTATTCAGAAATCATTAAGCGATAAATATCTAATATTTTCTTATATAGAATATTCTAACCTACAAAAAAGACAAGGTTGATATTAACCTTGTCTTTTTTGTAGCTCTCTCATTAATTCATCTACAATATATGCATCGCTCATGAGATATAGATCTCCAAGTCGGTGGACAATGCGCTGGTAGCTTTCGCTATTATAAAATATATCAAGTGCCTGTAGACTGGAAATATGCAGACGGGTAGCAAGAAGTTCTACAATGCTGTAATATTTGCCTTGCATTACAATATCAGCATTGGGGATTTCTTTTGAGAGAGATGGGAAAGGCAAAAGTATAGCATCCACAAAATGTAAGTGTTCGTCAATTACTTTTTGGTTCGTAATACAAATTTGATTGTTAGGCTCTTGATGAATCAAACGTGACAACGCTTCTTCACGAGTGTAATCACCACGCATATAAAGGTCAATAGTACGTATCACACGGTCATCTGCTATACCGCCTTCTATTATGTCATAATCCTGCCATATAACATTCCCTTGTCGACATGCTACAACAAAATCCAGCCAATGTGCATCGTAAGTGGTAAAGTGCAAATAATTAAAAGAAGAGTTGCGGCAGGCATCTATATCCAATGAATAAATATTGAGCCACACACTATTTTCATGGCGAATATCAGCTGTGCGAAGAGCCCAACGAACTGCCTGTTCCTTTAAATCAGTAAGATAAAAGCCCACTCCGAAATCAAGATTCGGTCGGCATACGCCAGCTAATGGTTGTTCTACACGGTAAGTAGAACCATGATAAACAGTTAACATGACTTATCTCCTTTTTGCTGTGTCGAAACTTGAAAAGGACGATAATCTTCCGGTAACCATTGTGGATCACGATGATAGATATATTCTAATAAAGAATCTACTATGTAGGCTTTGCCTTGGGTATGCAAAGTATCATAAAAAGCATTTATATAGCCGTCTATAGCACCTAATTCTTTTAGTTTATTATATACATCCGCACTATAGCGTCCTAACCGTTCAGCTGTATTCTCTATACAATAGATAATAAACTCTAATTGTTTTTCTTTGAGGGTCATATTATTTTCTCCTTTCTTATCTTAATCCATTAGCGAAAAAGATTAATATTAGCAAAGATAGAAAAGTTCCTTCTTTCTTCCAATTAATTAGTATAGTATATCACGTTTCCTTATGGAATATTAAATCAAAATCAATATACTTCCATTATAGCTTTATAGCTTTTTCTTCTTTCACCAACTTCCTCCATCTTTGAAATGCCCTCATCAGCGTTTCTTCCTGTACCAGTCCTACCATTTCGTAGTGCTCTACGAATTGTTCTATTGACTTTTTAAACATCACTCCTTTATTGAACTTATTTTCCAATAGAAAGGAGTATAATTCCGCTTTCATCTCCGTTTCTATTTCCTTTTCTATAATCAATGCACTATCGTTTCCGATATAGTTATAGACTTCCGGATTCTTCCCATTACGCGGTTTGGGCAGTACAAAGCAAATATTTCCAATTTCTTTCCATGAAGTATTTTGCGGATGAGGGACAGATAGTTGATGAAGGAAGTGATAAACTGGAGTAATGTGGGAGAGATGGATAGGGATAAGTCGTTTGGAAGAAGAAGGAGAGGAGGAATGAGACTGGTTCTCTGGATCGGGTTCTAAACTTTGTCGATATCGGACATACATATATCCAGCCAAATATGGCTTGATATTAATTGTAACTGTAACCATGGGATTTTTTTTAAGTTTGTAATAAAAAAGTATGTATATACAGCCCCTTGGACTGTGAATTCCGTTTGGTTTATTGAGAATATTCCCATGGTTATCGGGACGGAATTCTTCTTTTTATAATAAATTGATATACAGTGTATTATAGATACTGTTTTTTGGTTTAAAACCAAGGAGCCGTTCCTTTTAAAGGAACGACCTGTTTCTCACCGAGGAACGCCTTGTTCCTTTTAAAGAAACGGATGGTTCCTTAAAATCCGGGAACAAAACTAGCTGTAATATTCTGATCTTTCAAAACGCATAGTTGAAATACCACAAGTAATATGTAAATATAAATAACCACCCTTACACATCGTTTGTTTTGCGCGTGTATAAACGTTTAGTATGTCACAAAAGATAATTGAATAAGTTGGATAATAATTTAACAATGTTTATCCGATAAGTCCTTTTTATAGTTATCTAACCCTCATTTTAGTGATTTATAGAACTATTTTGGACGAAACTTCGGAATCAATGTGCAATTTCAGAACGTTTTACTTTAATATATATTTATTTTGTAATTTCGCATCCGATAATCATTTATTAACGCAAGCAAAAGCAAAATATTCAATATACGCATCTGATGAAAATACAATATATAGCAATTCTACTTTTGATATGTTGGGGAAGCATTTTAAAATGTTCGGCCCAAAAGGTAGCAGTAAAAACAAACCTGTTCTACGGTGCATATTCAGGTACTCCTAACTTGGGAGTAGAGTGGGGACTTTCTCCACGCACTACAATAGAACTTGGCTCCGGACTTAACTGGTTTACACCCAATAAAGCATCTTCAAATAAAAAACTGGTGCACTGGCTCGGTACAATGGAATATCGTTATTGGACATGTGAAAGATTTAGCGGACATTTTTGGGGAATACATATAATAGGAACACAATATAACATAGCGGGTCATCACTTGCCACTTTTATTCGGAGATAATTCCAGCCATTACCGATATGAAGGATGGGGAGCAGGAGGAGGCATCTCGTATGGTTATCACTTCCTTCTTAGTAATCGTTGGAGCCTTGAAGCAAATATAGGTGCAGGATATGTGCGGCTACATTATGACAAGTTCCGGTGTAAGACTTGTGGTGAAAAGGTCGGAACAGAAAACCGCAACTATTTTGGACCAACTAAAGCTGCAATCTCACTTATATTTCTTATAAAATAATACAACCATGGCAAAATTAAAATCATTCCTATACCTGTTAATCATATTCCTGACCATTTCTTCTTTATCATACGGAGAAGAAAATCCCAAGAAATGGTATACAGGAATTATACAGCCAACAGCTCTTGAACTACAGCAAGCGGGAGATTCATTGCATATTCAAATACTTTACAACTTTGATAATATACAAGTCAGCTCCAATCATTCTATAGAACTGATACCAGTATTGATTGCTGCAAACCATCAGATGGAATTGCCGGAAATATCCATTAAAGGTCGTAAGAACTATCAGAATCTGAAACGTAAACTTGCTTTGATGAATACGCAGGAACGTGCTTTTTACCAGTCAGAAGCTCCATACTCCATATTAAAAGGGTATGGAATGACTGGAAAAGAACAGATTCGGTACTCGTTGATAATTCCATTCGAGCCATGGATGAAGGATGCATATCTGAATGTAAAGAAAGAAGTGATGGGCTGTTGCAGGCCAGGCAGGTTACTATCAGCTATTCCTCTTTTTAGTGCTGTTACTTTGGAGAAACTTCCCGTCCCTTATCAAATCACTCCACATATTAGTTACGTACAGCCAAAAGTTGAACCAGTCAAAAGTCGTGAGATGTCATGTGAAGCATTTCTGGACTTTGTCGTATCAAAAACCGACATTAAACCGGACTATATGAATAATCCGATTGAACTAAAAAAGATATCCTCCATGCTTGCCGAAGTGAAAAATGATACAGCCATTACCATTCGTGGAATATCAGTCATTGGTTATGCTTCACCGGAGGGTTCTGTCCTTTTTAACAAACAGCTTTCCGAAGGACGTGCAAAGGCACTTGTTAATTACCTTCTCCCTCGTTTCCCTTTCTCTAAAGAATTATACAAGGTGGAATATGGTGGCGAAAACTGGGAAGGACTACGTAAAATGGTTGCAAGGTCTGACATGGCAGAAAAGGATGGAATTCTTCATATTATAGATCACATACCAGTTGAAATAAACTACCGAACGAATACCAGTCGCAAGAAATCGTTGATGTTATATAAACATGGCAATCCTTATCGGTTTATGTTGCGTGAGTATTACCCACATCTGCGTAAAGCAATCTGTAAAATAGAGTACGATGTTCAGAATTTTAATATAGAACAAGCAAAAGTGCTGATTCATAGTCGGCCACAAAATTTGAGTCTGAATGAAATTTATTTGGTTGCTCTAACTTACAAAAATGGTTCACCAGAGTTTATCGAATTATTTGAAACAGCCGTTAGCGTCTTTCCTGATGATAAGATTGCCAATCTGAATGCCGCTTCGGCTGCACTTTCACGTAAAGACACTCTTTTGGCAGAAAAATACTTAAAGAGAGCAGAGACTTCCACACCGGAATACGAAAATGCCGTGGGAGTATTACATCTGCTAAGAGGTGACTATGAACAAGCAAAGTTACATCTAAATAAGGCTGCTGAATCCGGATTGAAACAAGCAAATCTCAATCTGGAGGAATTAGCCAAAAAAGAAGAGAATATCGAATTGATGAGTAAACTAGATTATTGATTTTTTATATATTATAATTATCTTTTTATTTACAACATTTAAACATTTAACAATGATGAAAACAAGAAGTTTTCTATTATCTACATTGGCAGTTTTTATATTTGCCGGCTGTAGTAGTGAAGATGCCCGGGAAGGGAATATTCCGGGTGGTGAACTGGATGGCAAAGCGTATCTGTCGCTTTCGCTGCAAAGTCACACAGCTACTTCAAGAGCAGTGAATGTAGAAGAAAAACCGGGAAGTTCTGGGGAAAGTAAAGCAGGGGCCGTCAAAGTTTTATTATTTGACGAGGATGATGTGTGCCTTGATGTGGCTGATTTTGATGGTTTGACCGTTGGGAATAGCGGAGGAGAATCCGGTGGAACAGGGACCCCGGAAGCTGTAGCTAGCGATGCAAAATTAGTACCAGAGAAAACAAAAAAAGTATTTGTGGTTATCAATCCTTACACCGACGGGTGGGATTTAACTTCAGAAACTGTAAAAGGTAAACCTTGGTCTGCAATTAACACTGCTATTGAGGCAGCTATTGCCAACATCGCTGCCAATGAAAATTTCATGATGGCGAGTGCAGGCGAAGGAGCTGGCATAGAAGGGGCATTGACGGGAGTAAAGGTACATAAGCCGACTGCATATACCAGTGAGGCCATCAATCAGGCAAAAACGGACGCACAGAGCGATCCAGCTAAAATCTCTGTGGATCGATTGAGCGCAAAAGTAGAGCTTGCAGTTAAGGAGTCTTTTTCTACAAAACCTGACGGTGCTACATTTGCTTTCAGTGGTTGGGAATTAAGCGTTACCAATAAGAGTGTGAAACTGTATAGTGAACGTATCACTTACGATAATGCCACGATTGGAGCAGTTTATCGTCGGGATAAAAACTACTTGTCTGACGAGCAACCTGATGTATCAAATGAGAGTACTATGGAAGCGAATATGGATGCAGCTTTCAATTATCTAAAAAATATAGACAGCGAAAGTGAGGAGATGCCTGCTGTTGCACAGAGTAAGGGAACAAGTCTGTATTGTCTTGAAAATACAATGGAAGCTAAGGCACAGCAATTAGGATTCACCACCAAGGTGGTAGTAAAGGCTAAGTACACTCCCTATGGTTTGAACGAAAATAGTAGTTATTTCTCTTGGAAAGGAAACTATTATACATTAGACCAGCTTAAAACTGAATATTTAAAACATAGTGATGGTTCCGGGCTAAAAGTAGACCTACCCATATTCTTAAAGAAAGCGGGAATTATGACACAGGAGCAATTCGATGGTGATCAAGATACAAAAAATTCTGTAGTCGCTAGTCTTTCGGAAGGTGCTACAGCTACTCAATTAAATGCAAAAACTGGTATTATCGGACGCTTCTGTGCCGTACGTTATTATCATGAATCCGTATGTTACTATGACGTCCTGATCCGTCACGATCAGAATGTAACTGAAAAGATGGCTTTAGGCCGATACGGAGTAGTGCGTAACAACTGGTATCACCTTGAACTTCAAAGCGTGAGCGGCCCCGGAACACCGTGGATTCCCGATCCGTCTGATCCTGACAATCCTACACCTCCGGGTACCGATGATGATGAAGCAGATGCATATATTTCTGTAAAAATCACTATCAATCCATGGACTTATTGGACACAAGGTGTTGATTTGCATTGATAAATGGGAATTAAAAGACACATAAAGAAATACAAAATAATCCTTGCCGCTTTTATAGTGGCAGGGATTACCGGTTGCGATGTCCTTCATGACGACCTTGATCAATGTGACCTCTTTCTAAAATTCCGATATGACTATAATATGGCAAATGAAGATTGGTTCGCCGAACAGGTGGAAGAAGTAAAGGTTTTCGTGTTCGATACGCAAGGAAAATATATACAGACACTTACTGATAATGGCCATTCGCTAAAAAGTCCGGACTATCGTATGCTGATACCCTATCGTTTGAAAGGCTGTACAGCTGTTGTATGGGCTGGAAAAACGGATAAATTCTATCAGCTTCCGACAATGGATACAGGTGATCCAATAAATAAATTAACGCTGAAATATGAGCCGGAAAACAACATAAGTAACAACCATCTTGATGCATTATGGCATAGCGGTCCTCTATTAATGTTTTCTTCGGAAAATATCAGTAATACAGAAAATGTCAGCTTGGTGCGCAATACTAATGATATAACGATAGGCATTACGCGAGGAAATAATCCGGTGGATGCTTCAAAATATGACATACAACTAATAACTGCAAACAATTTTTATGACTATAAAAATAATGTAGGTGAGAGCAGCAAGAATATAATTTACCATCCTTGTTCAGTTGAAGAGGAAGACAGTAAGACCGCCCTACAAACCCGCCTCCATACTCTTAGATTTATTAAGGATGCTGATACGACTTTTTCTATCACCGAAAAAGCGTCAGGAAAAACAATAGACATCGGAGGAAAAACAACTATAAACCTTATTGACTACCTGTTGATGAGCAAACCGAAAATGATGGGCGATCAAGAATACCTCGACCGCAGATACGAATGGGATATCAACATTCGAATCGGAGATAAGGAAGAGAATGGCTACATTGCATTAAGTATAACCATCAATAATTGGACCTACTGGTTCCAACCAACAGATATGTAAATCGTTTTTTGAAACGGAATTATGGCACGATTAAGGATGAATATAACTATCAACATAAAATTTTCGGCAAATATCCTGCTTTTGACAATGTTTGCCCTGTTTACTTACTCTTGTACAAAAGAGAACGAAGTAACAGGCGCACGTATTTACGAAGGAGAAAAGATACCGATGAGTATTAAAATGGGAACGCGCAATGCTACCACCGACAAAGATGAAGTCATAAATTCCGTACGTGCAATTGTGTTTAATGACAAGAACGAGCTGGTATACAACGACGTTTCTGATGCTTCCATAAATGTCGATAGCACATACACCGCTTCTATAAGAGCGGCACGGGGATATAACAACATTTATATCATCTGCAATGAAACATCGGAGCTTGCCGAAAAGCTCGCTGCTATTACACTGGAAAATGAAATAGAAAAAGTGACATTCTCTGCCGTAGGTATCGTTGCTCCTCCGCCCATGTATGGAAATGTGGCACGTGCCTATGTGGAATCCCGCAGTGACGGAAAAAACGCCACAGTAACAATTAATAATATTAAAATGACGGAATTGCCTGTTAGCGTAACCCGCATGGTATCCCGCATCAGCTTTACAGCTATTAAAAATATAACTAATCCGAATGAGGATTTCAAAGTAACCAAGCTCACTGTTAAAGTATGTCGTATGCCGGCCGCCACTCCTATAGAAGAAGGGCGGGCATATACGGAAGATATTTGGTCGGATGACCTTACGATATCAGGAACAGGCGAGCTTGACAAAAATGGCGATTATATTATAAAAGATAATAACTATACTATTCCTGACACAGTGGATTTTATAACAATTCCTGCCACATATATTCCTGAACACTTGCTATCCCAACCTGAAAATGCTTCTCAGGCAACCTACCTTAAGATTGACGCGCAGTGCGTACTTAAAAACGGAAGTTCTCAGGTGCTGAACTGCGTTTACCTCTTGAATATCGGTCAAGAGCCTCCCAAAAACTATAATCTGACACGAAACAACCATTATCAGATATACGCCACCATTACCGGTATGGGTGCAATGGGGTTATATGCGGAAATAGTGGCAATGGAGGAACATGATATCACCATCAACTGGAAACCTATCGACGGACTGGTCATAGTGAGTGACAAGGCAGCAGATTATGACGCGGTTGCCGATACATCCAGAAATGTGAATATCTGGAATGATGTCAGCGTTTATTCAGGTATACTGAAAGCATATCATTCGGAGACGGGATATAAGGATGTATTGTTCAAATATGGCAGCCTGATAGCCGTGCACAGCGGCACAAGTGCGGGTGAGGGTTTTATAGCTCCTACCAATGCCAGTGCATTGAACGATGTACTCTGGTATCCCGGTTCATACGATCCCTTAAGCATCAGCGGGTGGACAGATATTCCCTACCTAAACACAGACGGAATTCCTGCAAATAACACCGTAGACCAAGTTAAAGCCGGGGTGGGAGATCCCTGCAAGTTGGCCGGACTTTCCGAAACCCAGATCAAGGCTCAAAACATTGTGGATAACGGGCAGTGGCACATGGCTACTCCGAATGAAAACCAAGCCCTGATAGCGGCATCGGATAACGAGAATAATTCATACGGTTATCCTTCTTTCCATTGGCTGCTTTCCCCGCATAACCGGTATAGAGACGCGGGCGGTGTATCTCAGGGGGACCGTTCCAATGGATGGTATTGGAACGACGACGCTTCGGTATTCGAATTCTCCGGTAATTCATCGGGTGCAAGTTTCCAAAGTGGCAAGGACAGGCAAAGTGCCTATATGATTCGCTGCGTGCGCAATGAAATACCGGAAAGCAAGATGGAGGCGGGTGCCATCTCCAGTCCTACTTATCAGGGAACCGAAAAAGGTGTAAAAGCTTATTTCGGTATAAAATCCAATGTGCCTTATTGGACGGCAACGCTTGTCACGGGAGAAGGTGCGGGAACAGCGGAGCCTACTGATTTCTCGTTCGCATCGGATGGCACCATCGTACATACGACCCACGGAAGCAATACGGAAAATATCCCTGTATACGTCAAACGTAAAGAAAGTGCTTCACCGCGTTCATTCAGAGTGAAGGTGGAAGGAGTCGGTTTGGACGGACAGACAAGGAGCATACTGCTCACCGTCTCGCAAAGCGGATATGATTTACGTGCTACTACCGGATTAAGTAGTCTGGGTAATATATCTCAAACGGGAGGTACTTATACGGTGAGTATCCAGCTTACTCCGACGGATATCTCCATACCTGCCGGAAAACTGTTTTTGCAGGTTATTTATGGAGGCGTCCAAAAGTGTCTCAGTACTAAAGTGAATACTGAACCGAATACGTATAGTTATTCTGTCTCGATAGAAATTCCAGAGAACAGCAGTCCGAGTTCTATCAATCTTACTGTTAATATTCTACTGGCGAAAGATACCGGAGTGACAGTTCCTCTCGGCAGTCCGTCAATTACGCAAAACGGCTACTGATGTCCTCTCCTTGGATGAAAATTTGATAATAAACATATACGATATGAACCTAAGAACAAAATATAAAAGATATTTCCGGGCAGCCTGCACCACCTTGCTGTTGCTGGCGTTCGTGGGCTGTGCAAAAGATAAACTGGTAGAGTACGGTCCCGGTGACGCTACCGGTAAGGTGGTTATGGTCAGCCTGAAAGTCGGTATTCCCCCCGCTGTAGAGCCTGCATCAACGAGCGGATATTCCGCCGCTAAGTCGCTTTTTAGGGATAGGAACGATTCCGGGTTGTCGTTTACAGTGGCTTTGGAACAAGGACAAGAACCACATGAGGTAACTACCCGGGTATCTGACGGCACGACCAAGTTACACAACCTTTGGCTTTTCCAATTCGATGAGCACGGTTCCATTAAGGGAAATCCTCATAAACTGAGTGATGCAGTAACAGCCATAAATGATTTGATGACGATAGACGTCCCCCTCGTAGTATCAGAGAATCAAACCTTGTACCTGTTGGTATTAGGCCCTAAACTTAACTATGATATGAGCGGAGTGAGCACTCTTGATGAACTCAAGAATTGGAGTTTTGACTATCTTATTAATGTAGAAGGGCATACCCAATCGCTTATCACCGCAGATGATGAAGTACCGCTGGCCGGAGAAGTGTCAGGTGTCACTGTGGTGGACATCGACGGTGGTAAGCGTGGTCTGGTAGAATACAACAAACCGGCCGGGTTTGTAGGAGGCATCGAAATCGAGAGGTTGATGGCACGCGTTACCTTACGTTACAAGTTCGAGGTGGAAAATTACCGGTTACAAGGTTTGAAATTGCTGAATGTGAACAATACTATCCGGCTCACCAATCTTAAAAAAAATACCGATGCGGATACATACGCCACATTTGAAATGGATCAGTTGGGTGAGCCCGATTCCAATGGCTATTACTCGGCAACATGGTATGTAGCGCAGAATCGGCAAGGGACGGTTACAACTATTCTAAGTGAAAGCCAGCGCTACTACAAAGTGGTCAATAAGGTGCCTTCAGGTGCTGCGCCGCCACTGGGCACGCAGATAGAGGCATGGGCATACCCTACTACCGGAACAAATGAATACGCGATCTACCAGATATATGTTGGGAATAATAACACCAATAACTTCGATGTGGAACCCAACCATTTTTATAATTTGCGTACTGCCATAAACGCAGAGATAAACTCGGCGAAGAACGATGAACGGATCAGGGCATATACCATCAGCCAGTATGTGGAATTTTTTTCCAGCCTTAACGTAAAGGCTTCTGGGGCGTCATTCAGCACCCTGTACAACAAAACGGGTGCCACTTATGACCTGGATGCAGCTTATAGTGTCCGCCCGATAGTTATACAGACTCAAGGAAGGAAAGTGGAAGTGGAAATATATACTGACGAAGATTGTACGCAGAGAGCCGATAAGGGAAGCAGTTGGCTCCTCCTGTCTTCCTCTTCCAACTATACGGATGCATTCAATAATGTTAAAGAGCCATTGGATACCCGTGTTACGGCAAGTTCCATACTTCCCACTCAGGTGAAGTTTTATCTCTATAATAAGGAATACATTTATGATGATGACGGCAAACTGGTTGACCCGGGTGAATCCGATAAATTAGGAAAGCGTTCTTTATACATTAAAGTAACTACTATGCCAGAGGGTGAAGGAGAAACATTGCAAACTTTCCATATATTCAGACTGGACCAGCGCCCGGCAGTATATGCCGGGTGTTTTGGAGGAGAAAGAGACACTGACGGAAACTATACAATGGGATTGGTGCATGACAGACCGCAACGTAGTGTATACCAGTATGACGTATCATCGGGTAAAGTGGAATATGGTTACGATGGGATTGTGACAGCTGCTCATTCATACGGGACGGATGACGTGTATTATGGAAAAAACGCGACGGTAAACCTGGCCGAGAATATAAAGAACCTTACTTGGAGTGGTAATATACCTGTCCCGCAGAAAGATGCTTCCGGACATATATTGCTATATCAATATCAACACCCGGCTAGTACGTTTAGTGCAAGGGCTTGCTATGATAAGAACCGGGATGAAGATGGAAACGGACGAATAGAAGGGGAGGAGTTAAAATGGTATTTACCGGCATCCAATCAACTGATTGGCCTCTATATCGGCAGTCTATTAGATGCCAGCAGCGGGCAAACAATTACAGAAGATGGAGGTACTTCTGCCAAAAGGTGGTATTACGGGCTTAACTCTTACTATAAGACTGAGGGTGGTGCAAGGTGTGTAAGAGACATCCCTCTCCCTTCCGTTACTTATTAATGATAAAATGAAAATATAAAGAATAAAATGAAAAGAATAACTGTCATAATCTTCGCATCCCTTTTTATCTTGCTAAAGGGATATTCCCAGACAATAGAAGTCTATGAAGATTTAAGAGGAAACAAGTATGCGGCTATTAATTCGAAAGATTTGCCTAAACAAAGGATCAGAGATAAAAGTGCTGTCTTTTATAACAACATTCAATTATACGAGTACACCTCGACTGGTCAAAATACGAATCCTATTACCGATAGTGAGGGCAACCCTGTTTATACAGACAGGATTATCCGGCATATAGATAGCATGTCTGAGGCAGGCAAAATCAATAAGACTGTATCTGCATTTTTTATAGTCTCTCCGGATATCGTATATAGCGATGGCAATGATAGCGAGGGAAAAGACAGTGGAACGCAAACAATGAATTGGGCTACGGCAAATGGCTATCTTGCTACGGCAAACAGTAA
Organism: Bacteroides sp. LFL-34; assembly: GCF_027257075.1. Lineage (NCBI taxonomy): Bacteria > Pseudomonadati > Bacteroidota > Bacteroidia > Bacteroidales > Bacteroidaceae > Bacteroides > Bacteroides sp. LFL-34. Next base: position 392,646 of record NZ_JAPQKZ010000002.1, read on the forward strand.
TAGTTATAGTACGGAGAAGAATATTGCTGTTCCCAAGGGATGCGCAATGTATCGGGGGAAAGACGGTCAGGACGCTCCGGGAACATGGCGGATACCTACACTGCGTGAAGGAAGCCTGATTATGATTTATTATAAGGAATTAGAGGCCACAGCTACCCAAGGTACCGATTGTAAAGCATTTGCCTTATCTGACATAAAACCAACCACCTATTGGTTAGCGACGGAAAATACAACTTCTTCTCAAGCATGGTCAATGACAATTTATCCTGATGCGACAAGAGTGAAATATAAGTCTGCCAGAGATCTCAAGGCAAGCTCCTATTATCTCCGTTGCATCCGGGATATTCCATAGAATAGAAATATAAGTTTGCTCATTCATTTACAAAAGATACAAAATAACTGATCAATCAAATGAAAACGATAAAAGCCGAAATATTAATGATTGAAGGAGCGCCGTTTCCTGTCATCAAAGAAATATATGATCCTTCAAATGAAAGGCGTAATGGGAACATTACACCGGAAGCTCCCATTGTTATCACCGGTCACAATCTGGATATGTTGACATGGGAAAGTACCAATCTATATCTTGTCTCTTCCGTCAATGACAGAATGTTGATAGAATGTGGCGATATCCATAAATATTCGGACGATAAGATTTATATGACAGTTCCTGATATTAATGAAGGTGAATATTTCCTGGCACTGATGATTTTGATGAAAGATAAAGAAAGTTTTTTATACATCTTTCCCATATCTTTGGTGGTACAGTTTGCTCAATCGAAATGGCACGACTGACATCCGTATGATAAAAATAACGGCAAACAACATAATTGATAAATAGCAGTCCATGGAAAAGAACCAACCATATAAGCAGGATAAAGTATTCGATAATATATTGGAAACAGAAGAGTTTAACGTCTATACTAAAATAGACGATTTACCTCTTGATGAAAATCCTATGTATCTTGAAGAAGGGATAAATGGGATATGCACGGGAGGAAGTGCGTTATTCAATGTTTTTGGTAATAAACGACGGATTGTTTCCAATGATCTGGTAGTCATTTTCCCTTTTCAGCTGGCTTCTGTCACGGAGATTAGCAGTGACTTTTCAATGACGTTTCTAAAAGTACCCAAAAGCCTGTTTATGGATACAATAAGCGGGATATGTATACCTACGCTTGATTTCTTTTTCTATATGCGGAAAAATTTCAGTACTCCGCTATACGATGAAGAGTGCCAACGTTTCATTCACTTTTGCAATATTTTGATTTTTCGTATCAACTTACCCCGCAACTTATTCAGACGGGAGTCTATCATGCAGTTATTACGTGTTTTCTACTGGGATATATATGTGGCTTATAAAAGAAATCCGAAAGCTGCCGAATTAGTAAAATACACCCGTAAGGAAAAACTTTTATTCGACTTTTTTTGTTTGGTGATCGAATTTCATACCGTAAGTCGGGATGTTGCGTTTTATGCGAAAAAGATGTGTGTGTCCGCCAAGCATCTTACAATGGTAATTACAGATATGAGCGGTCGTTCGGCAAAAGACTGGATTATAGATTACTCCCTTCTTGAAATAAAGGCTCTTTTACGGGATTCTGACCTTGAAATAAAAGAAGTGGCCTCACGCACGAATTTCCAGTCGAACTCTGTTATGACAAGATTCTTTCGTGAACATACCGGTATGACTCCGTCTGAATACAGGGAGAGAATTTACGTTAAAAATGAAATTGATTTATAATTAGTTGAGTTATATATGAAATACCGCCTGTGAAGGTCGTCTATTGTTTGTTTTGTTTGTGTGGTGCACCTTCTTCCGAGAGTAGGAAAGGAGGTGCACCTTTTTTTGATTAAAGTTGTTATATTCCGATCTCATAAGCTAATAGTGAGTACAAAACAGAGTGATTTTCGTCTTTACTTTAGTAAAAATATAGACTGGAATGAAAAGCCGACTGAAACAACGAATATTTGCACTTTCTCTATTAGCATGGACAGCCGTATGCCCTGCCGATGCACAGCAAACACGCTCGCTTCGCGATCAATTCTTAAGTCCTTCCGATGAAGCAAAACCCTGGACCTTTTGGTATTGGATGTATGGCACCGTGTCTAAAGAAGGCATTACAGCCGATTTGGAGGCAATGAAACATGCCGGATTGGGAGGTACTTATCTGATGCCGATTAAAGGTATTCATGAAGGCGCCCAATACGATGGCAAGGCGCAGCAGCTAACTCCCGAATGGTGGGAGATGGTGCGTTTCAGCATGGAAGAAGCAGATCGTTTGGGACTGAAATTGGGAATGCACATCTGTGATGGTTTCGCATTGGCGGGAGGCCCTTGGATTACTCCTGAAGAATCTATGCAAAAAGTGGTTTGGAGCGATACGATTGTAAACGGAGGAAAGCTGATGGCTATTCGCTTGCCACAACCGAAAGCCTATGAAAACTATTATGAAGATATTGCATTATTCGCTTTGCCGGTAGAAGACGCAGCGGATGAGATGCAGGCAAAAATCACCTGTGTCAACCTAGCTACGACAGGAAACGTAAAAGCTGCTCAAACAGTGAATATGGATGCGGCGGGAGTGATCCGTTCTTCATATCCCTGCTATATCCAGTATGAATACGGACAACCTTTCACTTGCCGGAACATCGAAATCGTTTTAACTGGTAATAATTATCAGGCACACCGCTTGAAAGTAATGGCCAGTGACGACGGAGTGAATTATCGTTTGGTTAAGCAGTTGGTCCCTGCCCGTCAGGGATGGCAGAATACGGATGAGAATTCAACTCATAGTATTCCTCCGACTACTGCCCGTTTCTTCCGTTTCTACTGGACTCCTGAAGGGAGCGAACCGGGAAGTGAAGATATGGATGCTGCCAAATGGAAGCCCAATCTGAAAATAAAAGAATTACGCCTGCACCGGGAAGCCCGTCTGAACCAATGGGAAGGAAAAGCCGGACTGGTATGGCGTGTTGCTCAAGCGACTAAAGAAGAGGAAGTCGGGAAACAGGATTGCTATTCACTTTCACAAGTCATCAATCTAACAAAGCAATATACCGGTCATTCGAATGGAAAAACATTGACCGCCACTCTCCCCAAAGGAAAATGGAAATTACTTCGCATGGGACATACAGCTACCGGGCATACCAATGCGACAGCGGGAGGTGGAAAAGGATTGGAATGTGATAAGTTTAACCCGAAAACGGTACGGAAGCAATTCGATAACTGGTATGCACAGGCATTTACAAAGACTAATCCCGAAATAGCTCGTCGCGTACTGAAATATATGCATGTCGATAGCTGGGAATGTGGCAGCCAAAACTGGAATAAACGTTTCGCTATTGAATTTCAGAAACGTCGTGGCTACGATTTGATGCCTTATCTACCTCTATTGGCAGGTATTCCGATGGAAAGTGTCGAACAAAGTGAAAAGATTCTGCGAGACGTACGTACTACCATATCAGAACTCGTCGTAGATGTGTTCTATCAGGTATTGGCGAACTGTGCGAAAGAATATGATTGCCAATTCTCGGCAGAATGTGTAGCTCCGACGATGGTAAGCGATGGTCTACTACATTATCAAAAAGTAGATCTTCCGATGGGTGAATTTTGGTTGAACAGTCCCACACATGACAAACCGAATGATATGCTCGATGCTATTAGCGGAGCGCATATCTACGGAAAGAATATTATTCAGGCTGAAGGATTCACCGAAGTGCGTGGCACGTGGGATGAATACCCCGGAATGTTGAAAGCCTTGTTGGATCGTAATTACGCATTAGGAATCAACCGCCTTTTCTACCATGTATATGTACATAATCCCTGGCTGGACCGCAAGCCTGGCATGACATTGGATGGCATCGGACTTTTCTTCCAACGGGATCAGACCTGGTGGGATAAAGGCGCAAAAGCCTTTTCCGAATATGCTACCCGTTGCCAGTCGTTATTGCAATATGGGCATCCGGTAACAGACATCGCAGTCTTTACAGGTGAAGAAGTTCCGAGGCGTTCGATATTACCGGAACGATTGGTTCCCTCTCTGCCAGGAATCTTCGGTGCAGAACGAGTGGAAAGTGAACGCATCCGTCTGGCCAATGAGGGACAGCCTTTACGTGTACGCCCGGTAGGTGTTACCCATTCAGCTAACATGGCTGATCCGGAGAAATGGGTGAATCCGCTTCGTGGATATGCATACGATAGTTTTAATAAAGATGCAATCCTTCGTTTGGCGAAAGCAGAAAACGGACGAATAACGTTGCCGGGTGGAGCAAGTTATAAAGTGTTAGTACTGCCTCTTTCGCGTCCAATGAATCCCGAACCTGTATTGTCATCGGAAGTGCAGAAAAAAATCAATGAACTAAAAGAAGCTGGCATTTTGGTACCTTCTTTACCTTATACAGAAGAAGATTTTTCCGTGTATGGCTTGGAACGTGACATGATCGTGCCGGAAGATATTGCCTGGACGCATCGTCGTGGCGAACTTGGCGAACTCTATTTCGTAGCCAACCAAAAGGACGAAACACGCACGTTTACTGCAAGTATGCGTATTAACGGTAAGAAACCGGAATGTTGGAATCCGGTGACGGGTGAGATGAATATTCATCCTTCCTATCGTATCAACGGAAACCGGACGGAAGTTACTCTCACATTGGCTCCTAACGAGTCCGTATTCATCGTATATCCTGCGGAGGGAGTAGATGAAGGCTATGGAGAGTCCTCTCTCCAACTGCAAAAGGAGAAAAAAGACACCGCCAAAGCCCCTTTAAACATAGCTTTGGAGGCAAAGGAATATACTATAACTTTTGCAGCTAACAAAAAAACGCTCACACGAAAAGAACTTTTCGACTGGAGCCAAGAATCGGACGAACAGATACGTTATTATTCGGGAACAGCGACCTATAAAACCACTTTTCGCTGGAAAAATAAACCGAATAAAGACCAACAGATTTATCTGAATCTGGGAACAGTTTATAATTTGGCAACTGTTCGTGTGAATGGTGTAGATTGTGGCACAATCTGGACAGCTCCTTATCGTGCAGATATTACAGGTGCCTTGAAAAAAGGAATTAATGAGCTTGAAATAGAGGTTACAAATACATGGGCGAATGCACTGACAGGAGCTGATGAAGGAAAAGCGCCGTTTGATGGCATTTGGACTAATGCAAAATATCGCAGGGCAGAAAAAACGCTGCTTCCGGCAGGATTACTCGGACCTTTGAGTTTTTCTACCACAGAATAAAATAGATTTTTAAGGCACGGATTACGCGGATTACACGGTTTATGAGAATCGTATTACATAAAGTAACAGCGCAATCCATGTAATCCGTGCCCAATTCATTATAATATAGCTAAAGTATGAAAAGTTCAATTATTAAAACAGGTGCAATGTTGGCAGGTTTTCTGCTTGCTGCCTGCCTGTCAACACACGCAGAAGTAAAGCTACCGGCTATTTTTTCTGATGGCATGGTGATGCAGCAACAGACCAATGCAAACCTTTGGGGGACGGCGACTCCTTATAAAAAAGTAACAGTGACCACTAGTTGGAATGGAAAACAATATGCAGCAACAGCAGATAAAAATGGGGCATGGAAACTGACAGTAGCTACTCCCGAAGCGGGAGGTCCTTATACTGTGACCTTTGATGATGGAACCCAAAAGACACTGAATAATATTCTGATAGGCGAACTTTGGCTTTGTTCCGGACAAAGTAATATGGAAATGCCGATGAAAGGATTCAAAAACCAACCGGTAGAAAATGCCAATATGGACATTCTTCACAGCAAGAATCCACAAATCCGTCTGTTTACGGTGAAACGTACTTCTACATTCACTCCGCAGAATGACGTTATCGGTTCCTGGAAAGAAGCCAATCCGGTTAGTGTCCGTGATTTCAGTGCAACAGCCTATTATTTCGGGAGACTGGTAAATGAAATATTAGATGTTCCGGTCGGATTAGTTGTAGCAGCCTGGGGTGGTTCCGCCTGTGAAGCATGGATGACGGCAGACTGGCTGAAAGCCTTTCCGGAAGCGAAGATTCCTCAAACGGAAGCCGACATAAAATCTAAAAACCGTACTCCGACCGTGCTTTATAACGGTATGTTACATCCGTTAATCGGTATGACCATGAAAGGAGTGATTTGGTATCAGGGCGAAGATAACTGGAATCGTGCCCATACGTATGCTGATATGTTTACCCGATTGATTAACGGTTGGCGTGCCGAATGGAAACAGGGGGATTTTCCTTTCTATTATTGCCAGATAGCTCCGTATGATTACGGGATTATTACCGAAAAAGGAAAGGAAGTGATAAATTCGGCATATCTCCGGGAGGCACAGGCAAAAGTAGAACATCGTGTAGCTAACAGCGGTATGGCTGTATTATTGGATGCAGGAATGGAAAAAGGTATCCATCCCGCAAAGAAACAGGTTGCAGGCGAACGCCTGGCACTTTTGGCTTTAACTAAAACGTATGGAGTGGAAGGCGTGAATGGCGAAAGTCCTTATTATAAAAGCATTGAAATAAAGAACGACACCGTAGTTGTCAGCTTCGAACGTGCCAATATGTGGATTAGCGGCAAGAACTGTTTCGAATCGAAAAACTTTCAGGTAGCCGGCGAAGATAAAGTTTTTTACCCGGCCAAAGCATGGATAGAACGTAGTAAGATGCTAGTGAAAAGCGATAAAGTGCCGCACCCGGTAGCTGTTCGATATTGTTTTGAAAACTATGTGGAAGGAGATGTATATTGCGACGGATTGCCTTTAGGGTCTTTTCGTTCAGATGATTGGTAATCGCAAATAAACAAGGTAAAATATGAAAAATATATGAAGAGATTTTATCTGATTATAACCATACTGTTTGTTGGCGTGTCGGCTCTTTGGAGTCAGCATGCCAATGTCATTTGGAATACTCCCAGTCATAATTCTTCTGAATCTATGCCCTGTGGCGGTGGAGATATCGGGATGAATATATGGGTAGAAGACGGTGATGTTATGTTCTATGTGAGCCGTAGCGGCACATTCGACGAAAAAAACTGCCAGTTAAAACAAGGGCGTGTACGTCTCCGCCTGTCGCCCAATCCTTTCAAAGACGCTAAAGATTTTCGTCAGGAGTTGAAGCTGAAAGACGGATATGTAGAAATCGCGGCAGGAAACACACAGATACAATTTTGGGTAGATGTTTTTCATCCGATTATACATGTAGAGGTAACAAATGCACAACCGTTGCAGACTGAAGTCTTTTATGAAAATTGGCGCTATCAGGAACGACCTGTCAGAAAAGGAGAGGGGCAACAGTGTTCCTACAAATGGGCTCCCCCGAAAGGTACTGTGACGGAGTCCGACTTTATTTCTTTAGACAAAATTACTGATTCAACAGGAAAGGCTGAAACAAATAGGACTTCAATAAAAAGGAACCAACTTCTGTTTTATCATCGCAATCCCGAACAGACCGTTTTTGATGTAGTTGTAGCTCAACAAGGAATGAACGAAGTCAAATCTCAAATGATGAATCCTTTGAAAAACTTGACTTTCGGAGGAACTCTTTTTGGCGAAAACTTAGAATTTGCAGGCACTGCGGATGATGTATATGCCGGCACAGACTATCGTGCCTGGAAGTTTCGTTCTTCCAAAGCAGCCCGGAAAGAACATATCTGTATTGTGTTACATACAGACCAGACAGAAACAATAGAAGAATGGGAGCAGGGACTACAAACTGCTTTGCAAAGAATAGCCCCCAAAGGTAAAGTTTCATCGAAGATTATCATACAGGATAAAAAACAGACCCGTTCGTGGTGGAATTCCTTTTGGCAACGCAGTTTTATCGAAGCAGAAGGGGAAGCAAAAGAAATAACTAGAAACTACACCCTTTTCCGCTATATGCTAGGATGTAATGCTTATGGCAGCGTACCGACTAAATTCAATGGCGGACTATTTACCTTTGATCCTTGCCATGTCGATGAAAAACAATCTTTCACTCCCGACTACCGGAAATGGGGAGGTGGCACAATGACTGCACAGAATCAACGTTTAGTATACTGGCCGATGCTGAAAAGCGGAGACTTTGATATGATGCCTTCCCAGTTTGATTTTTATAACCGCATGTTGAAAAATGCAGAACTGCGAAGCCGTATATATTGGCAACATGATGGAGCTTGCTTTAGCGAGCAGATCGAAAATTTCGGTTTGCCGAACCCCGCAGAATATGGTTTCAAACGACCGGACTGGTTCGACAAAGGATTGGAATATAATGCCTGGCTGGAATATGAATGGGATACGGTTCTTGAATTCTGCCAAATGATATTGGAAACAAAGAACTATGCAAATGCTGATATTACCCCTTATTTACCTCTGATCGAAAGTTCGCTGACATTCTTCGACGAACATTACCAGCAACTAGCTTCCCGCCGAGGACGGAAAGCGTTGGATGGCAACGGACATCTGATTCTTTTCCCGGGTTCTGCTTGTGAAACATATAAAATGACCAATAACGCAAGCAGCACCATCGCCGCCCTGAAAGTGGTATTAGAAACATACGGAGAGAAAGAGGAGATGCTAAAAGCAATACCTCCGATTCCATTGCGATACATAGAAATAAAAGATACGTTGAATCCGACTATTGCTCCGGTCTTGAAGCAAACAATTTCGCCCGCCGTAAGTTGGGAACGAATTAATAATGTTGAAACGCCACAACTTTATCCAGTGTTTCCATGGCGTATTTATGGAGTAGGAAAGGAGGATCTGGATATAGCCCGTAATACCTACTTTTATGACCCGGATGCCATCAAGTTCCGTTCGCATACCGGATGGAAACAAGATAATATATGGGCTGCCTGTTTAGGCCTGACCGAAGAAGCAAAGAAACTATCTTTAGCCAAATTATCGAATGGACCGCATCGTTTCCCCGCATTTTGGGGACCGGGATATGATTGGACACCCGATCACAACTGGGGAGGTAGCGGCATGATAGGACTTCAGGAAATGCTATTGCAAACCAATGGAGAACAAATACTCCTTTTCCCGGCATGGCCGAAAGAATGGAACGTACATTTCAAACTTCATGCTCCGGGCGAAACAACAGTAGAAGCCACTCTCAAAAACGGAAAAGTGACGGACTTGAAAGTTTTACCGGAAAGTAGAAAAAAGGATATTGTTATAATGATTGAAAAGGAAAAATGATAATTTTGCGGAGTGCCCTGAAAGGGTTTAATTATATAGCGTAGGGCAACGCCCTACGAAAAAGACACATCGGCCACAAGCCCTGAAAGGGCGGAACCGTATACAATTATGCCCTTTCAGGGCGCAAATTCAGATTGCTGTTTTTACGTAGGGCGTTGCCCTACGCTATATAATTAAACCCTTTCAGGGCACCCCAATAAATATATAATTGTAAGGCTTTCAGCCTAACTGCAAAATTCCTATTTAACCGCTAAATTCCCATTTAACGAATGAAATATATAAATAAAGAATTATGAATAAAAGACCATTTATCATCTTATCAGCTTTTCTGTTGCTATTTTCCTTGATAGAAAAAGGGCAGGCTACAGAAACTTACCGTCCCGAGACATCGGTTGCCGGATTCATCCAGCTTCCCGGTAGCGGGCGACAAGTCTATAATTTCAATCCGGGATGGCGCTTTTTCAGAGGCGATGTCCGGGGAGCAGAAGCGGTAAACTTCGATGACCGTTCTTGGAACGTCGTTTCCACCCCTCATACCGTAGAGTTGATGCCGGCCGAAGGAAGTGGATGCCGCAATTATCAGGGACCGGCTTGGTACCGTAAGCACTTTGTCCTCCCCGCTGAAACAAAAGGGCAACGGGTAGTGCTTCATTTTGAAGCAGCTATGGGCAAACAGATCCTTTATCTGAATGGTAAACGCATCCAGGAACATCTGGGAGGTTATCTACCCTTTACTTTAGACTTGACTGCCAATGGTGTACAGGCTGGAGACTCCTGTCTGCTCGCTGTTTTCACGGACAACAGTGATGACAAATCCTATCCTCCCGGAAAACGTCAATACACATTAGACTTTGCTTATCATGGTGGCATTTATCGTGATGTATGGATGATTGCCAAATCTCCGGTAGCTATTACTGACGCTATTGATTCACAAACCGTTGGCGGTGGAGGTGTATTCGTTCATTTTGATAAGATCAGTGAAAAGAGTGCGCAGGTATATGTAAACACCGAAGTTCAGAATGACGACGTTCGTTCCGAGTCAGTCACTGTAGAAACGACTTTGACAGATGCGGATGGAAAAGTAATCAAACGCAGTTCAGGAAAACTTTCTTTAAAGCCGGGAGAGAAAAAAATCATCCGTCAACAGATGGAAGTAAAGAATCCTACTCTTTGGTCACCGGACACACCTTATTTATATAGGGTACAATCACGTATTAAAAAAGGAAATAAATCCATTGACGGAGGCGTTACCCGTGTTGGTATTCGTCTGGCAGAATTCCGTGGTAAAGACGGATTCTGGCTGAATGGCAAACCTTTCGGACAACTGGTAGGAGCCAATCGCCATCAGGATTTTGCATACGTAGGCAATGCTTTGCCGAACTCACAGCAATGGCGTGACGCCAAACGTCTGCGTGATGCCGGATGCACCATTATTCGTGTAGCCCACTATCCCCAAGACCCTGCCTTTATGGATGCCTGTGACGAGCTCGGTCTGTTCGTGATTGTCGCTACTCCGGGATGGCAGTACTGGAACAAAGACCCGAAATTCGGAGAGTTGGTTCATCAGAATACCCGCGAAATGATTCGTCGTGACCGTAATCACCCTTCCGTATTGATGTGGGAACCCATCTTGAATGAAACCCGCTATCCGCTCGATTTTGCCTTGAAAGCTCTTGAGATTACCAAAGAAGAATATCCCTATCCGGGACGTCCGGTAGCTGCTGCCGATGTCCATTCGGCCGGAGTGAAAGAGCATTATGACGTTGTTTATGGCTGGCCGGGTGATGATGAAAAGGAAGACAAGCCGGAGCAATGTATCTTTACCCGTGAATTCGGGGAGAATGTAGACGACTGGTATGCTCACAACAATAATAACCGTGCCAGCCGCAGTTGGGGAGAACGCCCGTTACTGGTACAGGCTATGTCCTTGGCAAAGAGCTATGACGAGATGTACCGCACGACCGGTTTATTTATCGGTGGCGCCCAATGGCATCCGTTCGATCATCAGCGTGGTTACCATCCGGATCCTTATTGGGGCGGTATTTATGATGCTTTCCGTCAGAAGAAATATGCGTATGAAGTATTTCGTAGCCAGTCGCCGGCCAGCCTCCAACACCCATTGGCAGAATGTGGCCCGATGATATTCATTGCTCATGAAATGTCACAGTTCTCCGATAAGGACGTAGTTGTATTCACAAACTGTGATTCAGTCCGCCTTTCTATTTATGATGGAACGAAAACCTGGACGAAACCGGTGGTTCATGCCAAAGGGCACATGCCGAATGCTCCCGTTATATTCGAGAATGTCTGGGACTTTTGGGAAGCACGCGGATATAGCTATACTCAAAAAAACTGGCAAAAAGTGAACATGGTTGCCGAAGGAATCATCGACGGAAAAGTGGTATGCACTCAAAAGGAAATGCCTTCCCGACGTTCCACCAAACTACGTCTTTATGTAGATACTCAAAAAGTGAACCTGATAGCTGATGGCTCCGACTTTATCGTAGTAGTTGCTGAAGTAACCGATGATAGTGGAAATGTGCGCCGTCTGGCAAAAGAGAATATCGTTTTCACGGTAGAAGGTGAAGGAGAAATCATCGGAGATGCTACTATTGGCGCTAATCCCCGTGCGGTGGAGTTCGGCTCTGCTCCGGTATTGATTCGTTCTACCCGGAAAGCCGGAAAAATAAAGGTGAAAGCCCGCGTACAGTTTGAGGGCACTCAAGCTCCGACAGCTACTGAAATTGAACTGGAAAGCGTTCCTGCAGAATTCCCTTTCTGCTATGAGGAACAGACTTATGAAATACAAAGGACAACACCGTCCACTCTTAATGCAACCCCGGTCAAGGGATCATCTGAAGGAAAAGTACAACTGACAGAGGAAGAACGCCAACGAGTGTTGGATGAAGTAGAACGTCAACAAACTGAATTTGGAACTGAAAAATAGTACGATAAAGTGATTAGCAGGTTAGTGATTAGTGATTAGCGGGGTGACCTGCCAACTTGTTTTTTATATGTTACTAAAGCACTATTCAAAAAAAAGACTATCTTTGAGTACGTTTAATTCCAATTATAGCCATCAATGAGAAAACGGAATATTCTAATACTATTACTATCCATGATAGGCATGTATGCTTTTGCCTATCCAAATATGATTGTAGAACACTACACGGCTGAACGTGGTTTGCCTAATAATATCGTAAACTGTACATTAAAAGGACAAGACGGATTTATCTGGTTTGGTACCTGGTATGGACTATGCAGCTTTGACGGAAGTAAATTCCGTTCCTACGATAACCATGACGGCTTTTATTCCACAGATATTCCGCCGCGTAAAATTCAGCGTATCGTAGAAGATAAGAATGGTTTTCTGTGGATTAAGACTATCGACCGTAAACTCTATCTGTTCGATAAACGGCATGAGAGCTTTCATGCCGTCTACGACGATGTGAAAGAATATTCCGAGAACATTCAGATTATCAAGATTCAGACGACCGAAGACGGCGACGTATTGTTGCTGACAAAAGATAAAAGCCTTTTGCGTGCGTACACCGACAAGGAAGGTAAAATAACGATGAAACAATTGCATGATTCGCGTCCTAACGTGAACGTGTACGACATGCGTCTGAAACACAACATATTCTGCGAAACAGCCGAGTTTATCAATTGGATCGGTATGGATTATCAGATTCTGTCCCTACGGAAAGGGGAAGCGCTGAAAGACAAACCTGCCGACTTTATACAGAAAAAAGTATCTGCCAACCCGGATCAGTTTACTTGTGCCTCCTATAATTCTAAATTCTTATGGTTGGGAGACAAGAAAGGCCACATTTATAGCATTGATCCGCAAAACGGAGTGGTCAACCGTTACGAGATACCGGAAATCAAACAGCCGGTTTCTAATTTGCTGGTAACGGAATCCGGTTTGATGTACATTACCACTAACGAAGGAGCATACGAGTACAATATCGGCTACAAACAGTTGACCAAGCTCCCCTTTACCATCCCCGAAAAGGACAATGGAATTATATTCTATGATAAATATGATAAGGTATGGTTTCAGGAGGGTAACCAGGCATTGACCTATTATGATCCCCTGAACAGGAGCCATCACCGCTTTACATTCCCCAATCAGAACGCAATCGGCAATTTTGAAATGCAGGATGCCGGCGAACAGGGCATGTTCTTTATGACTCCGGGAGGAGAAATTCTTCTATTCGACAGGGAGAAACTGGAAATGACCCGTATCAACCAATTGAAGCCTTTCTCCGACGATCTTCCCAATCAGCTTTTCTTCCATCTTCTGCTGGATAAAGATGGTATCCTTTGGCTGGCATCTACGAGCAGCGGAGTATACAGGCTTAATTTCCCCAAGAAGCAATTCCAACTGCTGACAGAAGTTTCTCCATCTCCAGTAGTGCCCGAAAGATCGACTTCCTGGAATCAAGGAATACGAGCTCTCTTCCAGGCGCAAAATGGGGATATTTGGGTAGGAACCCGCTGGCAAGCCTTGTATCGCCTGGATCGTAACGGACAAGTGAAACAAATCTTCTCGGATAAGAACTATCTGTTAGGAGCCGTATATCATATTATGGAAGACAAAGACGGTAATCTTTGGTTTTCCACCAAGGGAAACGGGCTTGTTAAAGCCGAACCGGACATGAATTCACCGCACGGGTTGCGTTTTACCCGTTATATCAATGACCCCAAGAATCCGAATTCTATCAGTAACAACGATGTGTACTTTACCTATCAGGACAGCCAGGGGCGCATTTGGGTAGGATTACTGGGAGGAGGTCTGAATCTAATTTCCGAAGAGAACGGAGCAATTACCTTTATACATAAATACAATGGCCTGAAACAATATCCTGCATACGGTCTTTATATGGAGGTACGTACCATGACGGAAGATGAAGACGGACGTATTTGGGTAGGAACAATGGATGGCCTGATGTCTTTCGACGGACATTTCACTACCCCCGAACAAATCCAGTTTGAAACGTACCGCCAGGTCAGCGAAAATTCAAACGTAGCGGATAACGATATTTATGTACTCTACAAAGATACTGATTCGCAAATCTGGGTAAGTGTATTCGGAGGCGGTTTGAATAAATTAGTCCGCTATGATAAAGAAAAGCGTGAACCGATCTTCAAATCATACGGCATACGCGAAGGAATGAATAACGATGTAGTCAAATCCATCGTAGAAGATAAAAACGGTAACTTGTGGTTTACAACGGAAATTGGCTTGTCTTGCTTCAATAAAGCTACCGAACAGTTTCGTAACTACGACAAATACGACGGTTTCCTGAATGTGGAGTTGGAAGAGGGTAGTGCCCTCCGTACCTTGAATGGAGATTTGTGGATTGGTACCCGGCAGGGAATCCTGACATTCTCTCCCGACAAACTGGAAACATTGCATACGAACTACGATACACGTATTGTTGACTTTAAAGTTTCCAACCGCGATCTGCGTAGTTTCCGCGAATGTCCGATCCTGAAAGAATCCATCACATACGCCAAAGCAATCGAACTGAACTACAATCAATCCATGTTCACGATTGAATTTGCCGCATTGAATTTCTATAATCAGAACCGGGTATCTTACCGATATATACTCGAAGGATATGAAAAAGAATGGCATTATAACGGAAAGAACCGTATCGCTTCTTATACCAACGTACCTCCCGGAGACTATACATTCCGTGTAGAAACCGTAGATGAAGCCAATCCGGAGCTGGTTTCCAACTGTACATTGGCTATTACTATCCTTCCGCCGTGGTGGTTGAGCTGGTGGGCAACCCTTATTTATGTAATTCTAGGTTTGGCAGCTCTCTATTTCAGCCTGCGCCTGGCTTTCTTCATGCTCAAAATGAAGAATGATATTTATATTGAGCAGAAGGTATCAGAGATGAAAATCAAGTTCTTTACCAATATCTCCCATGAATTGCGCACTCCTTTGACATTGATAAAAGGTCCGATACAGGAACTAAGAGAACGCGAAAAACTCTCTCCGAAAGGATTGCAATATGTGGATCTGATGGAGAAGAATACCAATCAAATGCTGCAATTAGTGAATCAGATCCTTGATTTCCGGAAGATTCAGAACGGCAAGATGCGTTTGCATGTGTCATTAATTGATTTTAATGAGATGATAGCTTCTTTCCAGAAAGAATTCCGGGTACTTTCCGAAGAAAACGAAATCAGTTTTACTTTCCAGTTGCCGGATGAACCGATTATGGTATGGGCGGACAAGGAAAAAATGAGCATTGTTATCCGCAACATCATATCCAACGCGTTCAAATTCACTCATTCCGGAGGAAGTATTTATATAACTACCGGATTGACAGACGACGGTAAACGTTGTTATGTACGGGTGGAAGATAACGGAGTAGGTATTCCACAAAATAAACTGACCGAGATTTTCGAACGCTTCTCACAAGGAGAGAACGCGAAAAACTCCTATTATCAGGGCACAGGTATCGGATTGGCACTTTCAAAAGAGATCGTCAATCTGCATCATGGACAGATTCGTGCCGAAAGTCCCGAAGGACAAGGGGCGGTGTTTATTGTGGAACTTCTGATGGATAAGGAACATTACCGCCCGTCGGAAGTAGACTTCTATGTGGGAGATACAGAGACAGCCCCTGTTTCGGTAGAACAAGATCCTGTTGCAAATGCCATATCCGAAGACGGTACGGAAGAAGAACCGGAAATCGACGCTTCATTACCGACCCTTCTGTTGGTGGAAGATAACAAAGACCTTTGCCAGTTGATAAAGCTTCAGCTGGAAGACAAGTTCAATATCCATATTGCCAATAACGGAGTGGAAGGTTTGAAGAAAGTACATCTGTATCATCCGGATATTGTAGTGACCGATCAGATGATGCCCGAAATGGATGGGCTTGAAATGTTGCAATCCATCCGCAAAGATTTCCAAATCAGTCATATCCCTGTCATTATCCTGACAGCGAAGAATGATGAAGGCGCCAAGACCAAAGCGATTACTTTAGGGGCGAACGCCTACATTACCAAACCTTTCAGTAAGGAATATCTGTTGGCACGTATCGACCAGTTGCTTGCCGAACGGAAACTGTTTCGTGAACGAATCCGTCAGCAAATGGAAAACCAGACAACGACCGAAGAAGACAGCTACGAACAATTTTTGGTAAAGAAAGACGTACAGTTCCTCGAAAAGATACATCAGGTCATTGAAGAAAATATGGACGACAGTGACTTTAACATTGACACCATAGCATCCGGTATCGGATTGAGCCGTTCGGCATTCTTCAAGAAACTGAAGAGTCTTACCGGCCTGGCACCCGTTGACTTGGTAAAAGAGATTCGTTTGAATAAATCTATCGAGCTGATTAAAAATACGGATTTAAGTGTTTCCGAAATTGCTTTTGCTGTCGGATTCAAGGATTCGGGATATTATAGTAAGTGTTTCCGGAAAAAATATAATCAGTCCCCTCGCGAATATATGAATGAATGGCGGAAAGGAGAGAGATAACCGATTACAAAATGCTTTCTTAATCGTCCTTTTAGAAACCTAATTAAGATTCGAAAGAATGAACAACATTAAGAAAGTATTATCAGCGTGGATGCTGGTTGCCTGTGTACTACCTGTGGCAGCCCAGTATCCTGTAATTCCGGACTCGGTAAAAGCAAGAGGAGCAAAACAAGAAGCGGAGTTTGAACGGAAATCGGATGCGGCATGGGAAAAAGCTTTGCCGACAGTGTTAGAAGAAGCAAAGAAAGGTCGTCCCTATAAGCCTTGGGCCTCCAAACCCGAAGATTTGATAAAAAGTAATATCCCGGCTTTCCCCGGCGCGGAAGGCGGAGGTATGTATACTCCCGGTGGTCGTGGAGGTAAAGTGATCGTAGTCACTTCGCTGGAAGATTCCGGCCCCGGAACATTACGCGAAGCCTGCGAAACGGGAGGTGCACGTATTATTGTATTCAATGTAGCGGGAGTGATTCGTTTGAAAAGCCCGATTAGCGTACGTGCCCCTTATGTAACGATTGCCGGACAAACAGCTCCCGGAGATGGTATCTGCGTCACCGGACAATCTTTCCTGATCGATACACACGATGTTGTGATTCGCCACATGCGCTTCCGTCGCGGTGCGCAGGACGTAGCTTTCCGTGATGATGCAGTAGGAGGGAATGCGGTTGGGAATATTATGATTGACCATTGCTCCGCCAGTTGGGGATTGGATGAAAACATGTCTATCTACCGTCATGTATACAACAGAGGGGCAGACGGACACGGGCTGAAACTTCCGACAGTAAACATTACCATCCAGAATTCTATTTTCTCTGAAGCATTGGATACCTACAATCATGCTTTCGGTGCAACCATCGGTGGGCATAACAGTATGTTCTGCCGTAATCTCTTTGCTTCCAACATCAGCCGGAACAGTTCGGTAGGTATGGACGGCGACTTTAACTTCGTCAATAATGTTGTTTTCAACTGGTGGAACCGTTCCGTAGACGGAGGCGATCACAACAGTTTCTACAATATGATAAACAACTATTTCAAACCCGGTCCGATCACTCCGATAGGTAAACCGATTTCTTATCGTATTCTCAAACCGGAAGCAGGACGTGACAAAAACAGACCGCTTTCATTCGGAAAAGCATACGTAAACGGAAATATTATCCATGGCAATGCCAAAGTTACAAAAGATAACTGGGACGGAGGCGTACAACTGAAAGAAGAGGTGGACGTCGCAAAGTTTCTGCCGCTAATTAAATCGGACGAGGCTTTCAAAATGCCACCGGTAACTGTAATGGATACCAAAAAAGCTTATACCTTTGTATTAGATAATGTAGGAGCTAATTTTCCGAAACGTGACGCAGTAGATGCACGTGTCATTAAGACCGTACAAACAGGAAAGGCCATTTATGCGAAAGATGCACCGGAGTTTGTCTCTCCTTACGTGAAGAGACGGTTACCGGCTGATTCTTACAAACAAGGTATCATCACAGATATTCGTCAGGTAGGCGGACTGCCCGAATATAAAGGTGAAGCAGCAGTAGACTCGGACGGCGACGGTATGCCGGATGCTTGGGAAATTGCCAACGGATTGAATCCGAACGACCCGGCTGACGCAAACATGGACTGCAACGGTGACGGATATACCAATATTGAAAAATACATCAATGGCATAGACACCAAGAAGAAGGTAGACTGGACAGACTTGAAGAACAATTACGATACATTGTCTAAACGGAAAAGTCTGTTGTAACCGGATGAAAAGAGATTAAAGTTTATTGTAATGAATATACAAGTAAGAACGATCCTTTTAGGATTATTGAGCATTGGGTTTGTGCAAAGTTATGCGCAAACCTTTGCTTTACAGGTTAAGAATGACCAGATCACTTACCTGAATGATGATCGGGGAAACCGGATTCTCGATTTCTCTACATGCGGATATAAATCCTCCGAACAGGATATTCCTTCTGTTCGTAATGTGGTGTTTGTACCCTGGAAAGCCGGAGATAATACTGCACGTATTCAACGTGCCATTGATTATGTAGCTTCGCTGACTCCTGACGCTTCCGGTTTTCGGGGAGCCGTATTACTCGATCAGGGAGAATTTTCCCTGTCCGGCAGTATTCGTATCTCCGCATCCGGAATTGTATTGCGGGGTACGGATAAAGAAAAAACAATACTGCTGAAAAAGGGTGTAGACAGAGGTGCGCTTATCTACATGGAAGGAGTGGACGACCTGAATGTGCAAGACACATTGAAGGTGCTTTCCCACTATGTTCCGGTAAACGCGAGAACATTGGAAGTCGCTTCGGGTGTTTCTCTGAAAAAAGGAGATCGTGTCATGGTTACCCGTCCTTCCGGCAAAGAATGGATTGCCTCTTTGGGTTGTGATATCTTTGGAGGAGGTATCAGCGCTTTGGGATGGAAAGAAGGTGACATGGATCTGACTTGGGACAGAACAGTCAGTGAAGTAAACGGCAACCAGGTAACACTGGATGCTCCGCTGACCGTAGCTTTGGATGCTAACTATGGAACTTCTTCCCTGTTGACTTATCAATGGAACGGACGTATTCATGATTGTGGCGTAGAAAATATGACACTGATTTCTGATTACGACAAGCGTTATTCTAAAGACGAGGATCATTGCTGGACAGGTATTTCCATTGAAGATGCGGAAAACTGTTGGGTGAGACTGGTTAATTTCAAGCATTTTGCAGGAAGTGCTGTAATTGTTCAGCGTACAGGTTCCAAAATTACCGTTGAAGACTGTATCTCGAAAGAACCCGTTTCAGAAATCGGAGGGATGCGTCGTTGCACTTTCCATACGCTGGGACAACAAACTTTATTTCAACGCTGCTATTCGGAACAGGGTATTCATGACTTTGCTGCCGGATATTGTGCAGCCGGTCCCAATGCTTTTGTACAATGTGATTCGTATGAATCTTTGGGATTCAGCGGTTCTATTGATGCCTGGGCGTGCGGACTGCTGTTTGACGTAGTAAATATCGACGGTCATAACCTGACTTTCAAGAATTTGGGACAAGATAAAAACGGAGCCGGTTGGAATACGGCAAACAGCTTGTTTTGGCAATGTACCGCAGCGGAAATCGAATGTTATGCCCCGGCAAAAGATGCGATGAACCGTGCATACGGTTGTTGGGCACAATTCTCCGGTGACGGTGAATGGGCACAATCCAACAATCATGTACAACCTCGCAGTATTTTTTATGCTCAATTGGGAGAACGGTTGAACAAAGAATGTGCAGAACGTGCACGTATTCTGCCCAGAAATACAAGTGCAACCAGTAGTCCCACAGTGGAAGTAGCTATGGAACTCGCTAAAGAAGCATATAAACCACGGTTGACGTTGGAACATTGGATCGGCGATAACAAGTTTGCTCCTTCGGTGGCATCAGCCGGAGTAAAATCAATCGATGATATTAAAGAGAAAAAGAGCGCTGCACTTGCAAATTCTTCTTCTTATTCTGCTGCTGCTAAATTATTAACCCAACCGGAAGTAACTGTAACCAATGGACGTATTCAGATGGACGGAGCTCTATTGGTTGGAGGTAGTCATACCACCCCTTGGTGGAACGGAAAGCTCAAAACCAATTATCTGAAAAAGGCAAGTCCGGCCATCACCCGCTTTGTGCCGGGACGCGAGGGATTGGGATTAACCGACCGCATTGATTCTGTAGTCGACTTTATGAAACAGAAAAACATTCTTGTTTTCGATCAGAATTACGGTCTTTGGTACGATCGTCGCCGGGATGACCACGAACGGGTTCGCCGTCGGGATGGTGATGTATGGGGACCTTTCTATGAACAGCCATTCGGTCGTAGCGGTCAGGGAACAGCATGGGAAGGATTGAGCAAATATGATTTGAAACGCCCTAATGCATGGTACTGGAGCCGCTTAAAAGAATTTGCAGAAAAAGGAAATAAGGACGGACTGCTGTTGTTCCATGAAAACTATTTCCAGCACAATATATTGGAAGCCGGTGCTCATTGGGTAGATTCTCCATGGAGAAGCAGCAATAACATCAATCAGACCGGATTTCCTGAACCGGCTCCATTTGCCGGAGACAAACGAATCTTTGTGGCGGATATGTTCTATGACATTACTCATCCTGTCCGTCGTGAACTGCACAGACAATATATCCGCCAATGCCTGAATAACTTCGCAGACAATTCGAATGTTATTCAGTTGACAAGCGCCGAATTTACAGGCCCGTTGCACTTCGTACAATTTTGGTTGGACGTGATAGCTGAATGGGAAACTGAAACCGGGAAGAAAGCGAAAGTGGCATTGAGTACAACGAAAGACGTACAGGATGCAATCCTTGCAGATCCTAAACGCGCTGCCGTAGTAGATATTATTGATATCCGGTATTGGCATTATAAGACGGACGGAATCTTTGCGCCGGAAGGTGGAAAGAATATGGCGCCACGTCAGCACATGCGTAAGATGAAAGTGGGAAAGGTGACTTTCACAGAAGCATATAAAGCTGTCAATGAGTATCGTCAGAAATTTCCTCAAAAGGCAGTGACATTCTACGCACAGAATTATCCGGCTATGGGATGGGCTGTATTCATGGCAGGAGGTTCATGTCCTGTAATTCCGTGCACAGATAAAGCGTTCCTGAAGGATGCAGCAGCCATGGAAGTGGAAGAAACAAATACGGATGAGTACAAGAAAATGGTAAAATCTGATATTGGAAGTATCATTTATTCCAAGTCCGGAACAGAAATTCCTGTTCAATTATCGTCCGGAAAGTATGTATTAAAGTACATTCATCCTGCTTCCGGAAAGATTGAAACGATAAATAAATCACTGAAAATAAATGGCTTATACAATCTAAAGGTGCCAGATAAGAAAGAAGGCATTTATTGGTTCCATAAGTTATAAAGCAAAGAATCCCGTTGAAGACCATTCAGCGGGATTTTTGCTTTTTATTGGTAATTTCTAGTAAAAGAGTGTTATAAAACATGATACTTGTTTTTTCAATCCACAAACCAGATTTTACCCAAAGTTGCGGTCGATACTGCTTAGTTTTGCAACATCAAATCAATCGAATTAATGCTATGATGGAACAGACTAATCATTCAACCGACACTTTGCTCGCTTCTTTTCAAGCGGGAAACATGGCAGCTTTTTCACAGCTGTATAACTTGCACATCAACGTCCTTTTTAATTACGGATTGAAGTTGACCATTGATAAAGAGTTACTGAAAGATTGTATTCATGACATCTTCGTGAAACTCTATACAAAGAAAGATGAATTAGGAACAATCGATAATTTGAGATCTTATTTATTCATCTCCTTAAAGAATAAGTTGTGTGATGAACTTCGCAGACGTATGTATATGTCTGATACAGCAGTAGAAGAAGTTAGCATATCCACTCCTACAGATGTAGAAGATGATTATATGGAAGAAGAGCAACGCAAGAATGAATTTTCATTGGTTAGACGTCTGCTGGATCAATTATCTCCCCGCCAACGCGAAGCGCTTACATTATATTATATAGAAGAAAAGAAATACGAGGATATCTGCGAGATTATGAATATGAATTATCAGTCTGTACGCAACCTGATGCATCGCGGATTGACAAAGTTGCGTAGTCTGGCAAGTTAATTTTAATAAAAAGGTAAATGGGTTGAGTACATAGACAGGATAACGCCGTCCTACTTATGTAAACGCTTAAAAAGGATGCGATATGTGCTCAAAGGTAATGGATTTTTTGACGGATGATGATTTTATCAACTATGTGCTGGGTGTAACTCCGCAATCAGCTTCCCAATGGGAAACTTATTTCAGAGAGCACCCGGAAGAGATGGCAGATGCAGAAGAAGCTAAAGCTGTATTATTGGCTCCGGCAAATGTAGACTGTGGCTTCTCAATAGTTGAAAATAACGAATTGAAAGATAGGATTATTAGTAGTATAAAAGATTTTTCGGGTATTTTGTAGATAGGTTAGTATAGTTAAGATAAAGTAGTTAGGTTAGTTAAGGCATTAAAAGATTGACGCAGTCTTTCACAGGAAGTTTAATTTTAAACACTGTGAAAGGCTGCGTTTTTTATTTGTTCTATTCAGGTTTATCGCTAGATTCCTGAATATTGAAAGCACTACTGAAACTGACAATTAATACGATGCATCCGCCCAATATACCGATAAGCATATAAGCGATACGGATATCGAACGCCTGCGAGATGGCACCGATAAGCAGGGGAGCAATCAACGAACCTATAAAACTGATACTTGACAGAATGGTAAGTGCAATACTGACCGGTGTTTTTGATTTGGCTCCCACGAAGCTGTACAAAGTAGGCACAATGCAGGATATTCCCAAGCCGACCAGCATGAAACCCAAAGAATTGATAATTACTTTCATGGCCATAGATTCGAAAACTCCTCCTAACAGGGCAGAAACAAAAAAGCCGATACAGATAAAGCTGCCCGCCAGTTGCAGGACTTTCTTCTTTCCCCAAAGCTGATAAGCATAGTTAGTCAAGAAACGGCCCGTTGCCATCATAATCATAAATACAAGAAAACCGATTTGCAATGATTTAGGTACATGAACCACTGATTCGAAATAAACGGCACTCCAGTCGAACATCGCACTTTCTACAATCAGTGCGAACAGTCCGACAAGTCCTAACTGCAAAAGCAACATTTCTGGTTTTTGAAATAACAGGCGAAAACCATTGGGAGCTTTGGCTGTATTTCTTTCCTGCGTCTTTGTATCAGAAACTTCCGTTTCCTGCGGTGCGCTCTCCTGCAAATATTTCCGCCCGGAAAGTGCAATTATAAGGATGATGATAAATATCAGTGTATAATGCCAGATGGGGGAGACTCCTGCCAAAATCATTACGAAGCCGATAAGTGCTCCTGCACATGCCCCCAGACTCCATCCTCCATGAAAAGTGGCCATAATGGTTTTACCATAGATACGTTCCACCTCAATGCCTTGTGTATTGAATGATATATCGCACAAATTCCAGCACACACCGAAGCAAAAGAGCAGAAAGCCTAATAGATAGACCTCATGGGCCAGCCCAATGCAAAGCAGAGATGAAGCGTATCCCAAGATACTGACCTGTACCATGCTCCGGCTTCCTAACTTTGAAACAAGATAACCAGCCAAGGGGATCGCAACAAATTTTCCGACAGGGATCATAAATAAAATCAGTCCCCAGTAGAAAGCATAATTTGCGGCAAAAACGTCTTTGAAATCAGGGATTCGGCTGGCCCAACTTGCCATACAAAGTCCTTGAGCGAAGAAAAAAGTCAATATGGCAAAGCGTATTCTCTCTTTTGGATGCGTAAATTGGTTATTCATGCATTTTTTATTTTTAATCGCGGCAAAGGTATCTATTTTTTTTGTACTTTTGCGCCCGATTTAAAAATATCATATTCATGAAGACAGGCGAATCTTTATTATCCATAGGTAAATTTATTGCAGAATATTCAGCCCATTTAATGGGAGCCGGAGTACACACCTCGCGGGTAGTACGTAACACAAAGCGTATTGGAGAGGCTTTCGGACTAGATGTCAAATTAAGCGTATTTCATAGAAACATCATTCTGACTATTATAGACAAAGAAACAAACGAGGCTTGTAACGAGGTTATAGACATTCCTGCACACCCGATCAGTTTTGAACATAATTCAGAGTTAAGCGCATTAAGCTGGGAAGCAGTAGACAATCATTTGTCATTGGAAGAATTGAAAGACAAATACAAGAAGATTATTTCTGCTCCGCGGATACATCCGCTTTTCGTTTTACTACTGGTAGGATTTGCCAATGCGTCTTTCTGCAAATTGTTCGGCGGTGATTTAATTTCGATGGGAATTGTGTTCTCGGCTACCATTACAGGATTCTACCTGAAACAACAAATGCAGGCGAAAAAGATCAATCATTATGTTGTATTTATAGTCTCGGCTTTTGTTGCTTCCCTGTGTGCTTCCACCGCGCTGATTTTCGACACAACTTCGGAGATTGCCATGGCAACCAGCGTGCTTTATCTTGTGCCTGGGGTGCCTTTGATTAATGGCGTGATTGATGTGGTAGAGGGATATGTATTAACAGGATTTGCCCGTCTGACAGAGGCTTCTTTGTTGATTGTCAGCATCGCTATCGGACTTTCCTTCACATTATTAATGGTAAAAAACAGTTTAATTTGATATGATAGCACTTGACATTCTTACGGATGGATTTTTTGCAGCAATAGCAGGTATAGGATTTGGTGCGATTTCCGATCCTCCTTTGCGTGCATTCAAAATGATTGCCATACTGGCAGCACTGGGACACGCCTGTCGTTTTTGTTTGATGACCTATTTAGGCGTGGATATTGCCACAGGTTCGTTGTTTGCCGGATTAGTCATCGGCTTCGGTAGTTTGTGGTTAGGGAAAAAAGTATATTGCCCGATGACGGTATTGTACATTCCGGCGTTACTTCCCATGATTCCGGGAAAGTTTGCATACAACATGGTATTTTCACTTATCATGTGTCTGCAAAATGTGAATGATCCGGATAAGCTGGACAAGTTTATGTCGATGTTCTTCTCTAATACTCTGATAGCAAGCACAGTGATTTTCATGTTGGCGGTAGGAGCTACGTTCCCGATGTTCCTGTTCCCACATAGAGCCTTTTCATTAACAAGACACTAAAACGAACTTTTATGGAGATTTTTTGGAGAACAATTGCATATTATAATTCAGCTACTTGGCTGTTACAGATAGTTATCATTCTGATTGGTATTGCATTGACCGGATTGCTTATCGGCAGACCACGTCCGTGGGTGAAAATGGCGATGAAGTTCTATATGATAGGTCTGTATACGTGGATTTCTCTGGTCTACTATTATATCTACTGTGAAGAGCGTAGCTATAATGGGGTGATGGCTATGTTTTGGGGTGTGATGGCTATCATTTGGATATGGGATACGATTACGGGATATACTACCTTCGAACGTACCCACAAATATGATCTACTGTCTTATGTCCTGTTGGCAATGCCTTTTATATATCCTTTGGTTTCATTGGCACGCGGACTTTCATTCCCGGAAATGACTTCTCCGGTCATGCCTTGTTCGGTAGTTGTGTTTACCATCGGATTGTTATTGCTGTTTGCGCAAAAGGTCAATATGTTTTTGGTATTGTTCCTTTGCCACTGGTCGCTGATCGGATTATCCAAAACTTATTTCTTTCAGATTCCGGAAGATTTCTTGTTGGCAAGTGCCACGATCCCCGGCCTGTATCTTTTCTTTAGGGAGTATTTCCTGAATAATCTGCATGCCGACACCAAGCCGAAAGCAAAATATATCAATTGGCTGTTGATAAGCGTTTGCGTCGGACTGGCCGTGTTGCTGACTACTACCATGTTTTTGGAATTGGTTCCGAAAGGTTAATCCGGAAACATAGAAGATATTCAAATCAAAAAAGAGGCCGTTCAAAAAAGCCTTGATTTTACAAAATCGTCCTTACTACGATAGGTTGTAGTAAGGACGATTTTTCTTTTAGAAACTTTGGGAACAGTTTCTTTTATATATCGTATCGTTTACTTAATTGCGTAGAATATCCGTAAGGCACACTGCATCACTGCATCAGGCAACCATTTTTTGCTCTTCGCAAACAACACCTGTATCCATGGACCTACTTTCGTCCGAAAAGGAGGATTGGTACGTTCCACTATCTTACAGATGGCAGCACCCAACTTCTGCGGATGGCATCCATTACGTTCCTCTTTTTCTATAATCTCCAATGATTTCAGAAAACTTTCTCCGTAATCAGCATCCAGTCTTGTCTGTTCGGAGATATTCCGGTTATCAGTAAATCCGGTGTTGAAATCTCCCGGTTCTACTACACAAACCTTTATATGGAACGGATGAACCTCTAAAGCCAATGCTTCGCTATATCCCTCCACTGCAAATTTCGAAGCAGAATAAAATCCCTGATAGGGGATTCCCATTACACCACCGATAGAGCTGATATTGATAATCTTGCCCTTTCGCGCCTTTCTCATAGATGGCAAAACTGCTTTACACATATTCACTACACCGAAGAAGTTTGTATTCATTTGTATATTCACTTCTTCTTCAGTAGCAAGTTCTAATGCGCCGCCGATACCTATTCCGGCATTATTAATCAATACGTCAATCCGTCCCTGCTCCGATAGAATCCGCTCTACGGCCTGACAAACGGAAAAGGAATTGGTAACATCGACAACAAGCATCTTTACTTGATTCATGTCTTCGGAAGGTTTCCGGCTTGTTCCATAAACGATGTGCCCTCGTTCCGATAACATTTGAGCGGTAATCTTGCCGAATCCGGAAGATGCTCCGGTGATAAGTATGACTTGTGGTTGCATATTTCTTGTATTTCCAGCAAATATAAAGAGAATATCCGAATGTTTAGTTTCATAACATGCAATTCCTATATAGAAGCAATAAAAAAAGTGGAGGCATGCGCTGGTTAAAAGTAATTAAAATCAATTCAGATAAAGAGTGTATGATTGCAATATTCTCTTTTTTATTATTTCTTTTGTATATGTTTAAATCTAATAAATGCACAAACTAAAATTTTAGATGATGAAGAAATGTATTTTTACACTCTGTTTGATTATAGTTTCAGGATTTCTTTCAGCTCAATCTGTAGATCGTAAAATCCCCCTTAAAAAGGGAAAGAGTAGGCATTTGCATGCTAATCTCATCTTGCAAAATAAACTTCCAGTGAGGGGAATGATAGAATCCGGTGTCCCTATCTTGGTTATGGATAGCACCTTTGTATTTAATCATTTAGACGACTTAAACATTTCATTGGTTGAATCAAAAGCAACTTTGAATTTAGCGGGAAACAAGTATAAATGTACACATATAACCAATGATACAATTTTTGTAAATGGTCTATTTTATAAAGGCAAAACTGTCATTGCTAATATAGCTTCTAAAAAGATAGATATTATGTATCCCATTCATCTTTTTGGAGATCTAAACGATGCTAATAGCAAGATTATGGAACTAAATATTTCATCTAAATACATGATGCCACTAACCCGACAAGAATTGGAACTGAAAAAAAGTAAATATAAGAAATACCCCATGAGGAATGATGGATATGGAAATATGTATGCAATCGATTCTGAATTAAAAGTAGCTTCCAATTCTAAATATTATTACTCTCTCGAGGGAGATTTTCTATTAGACCTAGGAAACGCTTCATTTCTATTTCTCTTGGAACAACACCCTGCCTATAAAGAGTTTATCGATAATTCTAATATAGAACTTCGGCAAGGGAACGATAGTCAGGGAAGAAAGATGCCAGTGAAGGCATTTCTAGCAAAAAAATGCTATATGGCTGATGTGCCTTTTTATGATGTAACTATAGCAATAACCCCACAACTTCCCAAGTTTACTACAGTCGGGGTTTTAGGATTGAAGTTTTTTGAAGAATTTAATGTAATATTTGATTTTGGCGAAAAGATTCTCTACCTGAAATAAAATAGAGAGAAAATCAGTATATATGATAGTAGCATGAGTATGATACTATCATATATACACTATAAAAATTAGTAATCAATATGATTATTTCTCTAAGATAGCAGTCATTTTCTCCCGCCAATCTTCACCATTCTTCGGCTGGAACGTTTCAAATCCCAGTTCTTTGCCGATTTGGATATTAGAGGCGCCGTCATCTACAAATAAAGTTTCAGAAGGAATAATATTGCAATCGTTCACCATATAATCAAATATTTCGGGTGCAGGTTTTGTGTGACCGACCTGATAAGACAAATATAGTTTGTCACAATAATCATTCAACGGCTTTTTCTTCGATGAGAAATCGGGGCTGCATGCCCACGACATAACAAAAGGATTGGTATTACTTAAAATATACACATGATAGGACTTTCTCAATTCCAATATATAATCGAGTTTATTTAGATTTACTTCGTTGAAAAAGCCCAGCCATGCCTGTTTGGTTTCCTCCATCGTCAATGGACGGCCACATAAATCCCCCAGCTGTTTCCGAAACTCATCCGCACTTAACTTACCTTCTTCCAGTTCTTGAAAGATGCCGGTCTGGTGATATTTATCCAGCCGGGTATCAGCATCTGCCAGTCCCAGTTTGATAAATGCCTGAACCGCTTTGTCACGATCAATATCTACAATCACTCCTCCAAAATCAAATACAATGTTTTTAATCATGATATATAATTTTCTTGTTTGCTACAAAGATACGGCTTATCTTCTTAATTAATAGCCCGCATCGGCTTGATATTTGTCAAAAAACATAGTGACGCTATCCTGTCAGGATAGTGACGCCATTTAGCAAGGATAGTGTCACTATAAGAACAGGATAGCGTCACTATATTTTGTGTAACTTATAGAAGCATAAATGCCGATTATTTTTTATATTTGCAAATCCAATCAATCCTTTGCAAAGACAAAAATAGAGTTATGAATAATCTTCGAATTTTATTGTATATGATGCTCCTTTCACTAGCTGCCTGCCATCCGGAAGGAACAAGCGTGAAGCAAGGGCTGGACAAGGCTGCGCAACTGATGGAGCAGGACCCTGATACAGCATCCATTATTCTTGAGACTATTCAGTCAAGCCAAATGAATGAAGCTCAACTGGCAGAGTATAATTTATTGTGTACCCAGCTCAACGAGGATAAAAACATTCCTCATTCCTCTGATAAGCAGATTAGGCAGGCGGCATCTTATTATGAGAAACACGGTGATGAATATCAAAAATCTAAAGCATATTATTATCTTGCTTGTGTAGAAAGTGATTTGGAACAGAAAGAGAATGCAGAGATCCACTTTAAGAAGGCAATCAAACTTGCCAAAGAAACAGAGGAATACGATCATCTGGCAAAAATATGCAAACGATGTAGTCTTTATTATCAGAAATATGGTAACTTTGATGAAGCACTGGAAATGGAAAGAAAGGCATACGCCAGTCAGTTGATATTAAATGATAACAAAAGTGATTCTTCGGTCATTCTGTCTTCTGCTTTAGGTATGTTTGGTGTGATGTCTTTGTTGCTTGGACTACTCTGGAAGAAAAACCGGCACGCACTTTCCCAACTGGATCTTTTCAAAGAGGAAATACTGAAGAAAGATGTCGAATCGGATAAGCTGATGTTGCGATGTAATCATCTCGAAGAGAAGTATCAGTCTCTTCAGTTACATATCTATGAAAGTTCTCCGGTTGTCTCAAAAGTACGGCAATTTAAGGAACGGAATGTTTTGTCTTCTAAAATCCCTTCTTTCTCCGAGAAAGACTGGACAGAGTTGCTGCGACTTCAAGAGAATGTCTATGGACTTGTTTCTAAATTGAAAGGGATAAGTCCAAAACTCACGGAAGAAGATTTAAGGGTATGTGCTTTTCTACGGGAAGGAGTTCAACCGGCTTATTTTGCTGATTTAATGAAACTGACTACAGAGACGCTGACCCGGAGAATCTCCAGAATAAAAACGGAGAAACTGATGTTGGCAAATTCTAAAGAGTCACTGGAAGATATTGTGAAATCATTGGGGGATCTTTCATTTTGTGCAAGAAATTAATTATTATCTGGTAATGATTCATTATCTCCTTACTACATTTAAGGCTTTTCGTTGCAGAGATTAATGTTTTTTGGTACAGAAATTAGTAATCTTTTATGCAGTCGGGTAGTTGTCCCGTTATAACGGGACGATGGGCATCCTATAGGGTGACAAATGTCACTTTATAAGGTGATATTTGTCATTCTGTAATATGATTATCTGTCTTTAGAAGAATGAAAGTCATTAAAGATACGAAATTAAATAGCAAAAAACAAGAGTGGCACTTGTTTTTCCTAATATCCCAATAGTTTTTTCATATTTGATACATTGTCATTTTTATGCCATTTACTTTACTATGCCATTATTAATTTGTACCTAATTTATCCTCTGTCTGTTTTTGTCTATCTCTTCACTTTTATTATTATTGATTATCAACATATTATCATTGACGACCGTCCGTATCCGTCCGGTAAAAAATGCCTGTTTTAGCAGTATGTCCTGTAACTTTGCAAATAAAAAAGTACAGAACAATGAGCAACTTATTATTTAAAAGATGGAATGATTTCGGTGGGTGGCTGGTCTTTCTGATAGCAGCATTTGTGTATGGGATGACCATCGAACCAACCGCAAGTTTCTGGGATTGTCCCGAATTTATTTCTTGTGCTGAAAAATTACAGGTAGGGCATCCGCCGGGAGCACCTTTCTATATGCTTGTCGGCAACCTGTTTACCCAGTTTGCTTCCGATGCTTCGCAAGTGTCGGGAATGGTCAACTTTTTAAATGCACTATTGAGTGCCGGTTGTATCTTGTTTCTTTTCTGGAGTATTACCCGATTAGTGAGAGCCTTGCTTGTGGGCGATGAACGGAAATTATCTGTTATGGATGTTATTATCATTCTGGGAGCAGGTTTTGTGGGAGCTTTAGCTTATACTTTCAGTGATACATTCTGGTTTAGTGCGGTAGAGGGGGAGGTATATGCCTTCTCTTCTTTCCTCACAGCCTTGGTATTTTGGATGATTCTTCGCTGGCAGGATGAAGCAGATTCTGTGTCCGGTGACCGCTGGATTATCCTGATAGCCTATATTATAGGGCTTTCAATCGGAGTGCATTTGCTTAATCTGCTTTGTATTCCTGCCATTGTATTAGTGTTCTATTACCAAAAATATCAGACTCTATCACTCAAGGGAGTTATCGGGGCCATTGCATTATCCGGTATTCTTATTGTATTGATTCTTTTTGTTTATATACCCGGAATGGCTGATGTAGGAGGATGGTTCGAATTATTCTTTGTCAATGTGATGGGATTACCCTTCCAGTCAGGATTGATCGTCTTTCTGGGTTTGGTCCTGTTTTTACTGATAGGAGCCATTTATCGGTTCAGAAAACGCATCGTGAATACCGGTTTGTGGTGTTTACTCATGCTCACCATAGGATATACCACCTATGCGGTCATACTCATTCGTGCCAATGCTAATACGCCGCTCAACGAGAATGCACCGGATACTATTTTCACACTCAAAAGCTACCTGAATCGCGAACAGTATGAAAGTGCTCCTTTACTTTATGGGAGAACCTATGCGTCCGAACCGGAGTATGTGCCCGAAGGAGACTATTACAAGGTAAAGACAGAAAAAGGTAGTGCCATCTATCGGCCGGATAAGAAAGAAGGCAAGTATAAAATTATTCGCTATAAGGAAGACGTGTGCTACACTCAAAATATGTTATTTCCGCGAATGTGGAATGATCGTTCGGCCGCTTCTTACAAAGGATGGTCCGGTGGAGGTGCGAATGAGGCTCCTACACAAAAAGAGAACCTGACTTATTTTATCACATACCAACTCAATTACATGTACTGGCGCTATTTCTTATGGAATTTTGTCGGACGACAGAATGATATTCAAGGAAGCGGTGAACCGGAACATGGTAACTGGATTACAGGAATTTCCTGGCTTGATAATCTGCGACTGGGGGATCAAAAACTTTTGCCGGAATCTTTGCGTGAGAACAAAGGTCACAATGTGTTCTATGGCTTACCATTATTATTAGGATTACTCGGTATCTATTGGCAATGGACACGTGGAAAAAAAGGCAAGCAGCAATTCAGTGTCTTATTTTTCCTTTTCTTTATGACGGGATTGGCTATTGTGCTCTATCTGAATCAGACTCCCGGACAACCCCGTGAACGGGATTATGCGTATGCAGGTTCGTTTTATGCGTTCGCTATCTGGATTGGAATGGGAGCCGCCGGATGCTGTGACATGCTTCGCAGGAAACAGGCAAAAATCCTCCCAGTCGGCTTACTTATGCTGCTTTGCCTGTTTGTCCCCATACAAATGGCAAGCCAGACTTGGGATGACCACGATCGAAGCAACCGGTATACCTGTCGTGACTTTGGTGCTAATTATCTGATGACACTTCCCGACAAAGGAAATCCGATCATATTCTGTGAGGGGGATAATGATACGTTCCCCTTGTGGTATAATCAGGATACGGAAGAAGTACGCAGAGATGTACGTATCTGCAATTTAAGTTATGCGCAGACCGACTGGTACATTTATCAGCAACAATGTCCTCTGTACGATGCTCCCGGACTGCCGATCAGTTGGGATCAAAATCAATACCAGGAAGGGAAGAACGAATATGTGGCTGTTCGTCCGGAATTGAAGAAACAGATAGAAGCATTGTATCAGAAACATCCCGAAGAAGCCCGTGATAGTTTTGGAAATGATCCGTATGAAATAAAGAATATCCTGAAATATTGGGTGTTCGCAGAGAAACAGGAATTCCATGTGATACCTACCGATACTATAAATATTTATATTGATAAGGATGCAGTACTCCGTTCTGGAATGATGTTGCCTGAAGCCATTCGTCATTTAAAAGGGGAAGAACTAAGAGATGCAATACCGGATAAACTGTCTATTTCTCTAAAAAATATACGTCTGTTGACTAAAGTGGACTTACTCATGCTCGAGATCCTGGCTAACTGTAACTGGGAACGTCCCCTGTACATGGCTATCTCGGTAGGCAACTCCAGTAAACTGAAATTTGATGACTACTTTGTTCAGGAAGGGTTAGCATTCCGGTTTACTCCTTTCAACTATAAAGAATGGGGAGACGTGGAAGAAGGCAATGGATATGCCATAGATACGGAGAAGCTCTACGAGAATGTGATGAACAGATATAAATACGGTGGATTGGATACTCCCGGACTTTATCTGGACGAAACAACCCTGCGCATCTGTTATTCTCATCGAAGGCTCTTTGCGCAACTGGCTAAAGAATTGGTGAAACAAGGAGACGACATCCGTGCCAGAAAAGTATTGGAATATGCTGGGCAAGCTATTCCGGCATATAATGTTCCTGAAGTATACGAGAGTGGTTCGTATGATATAGCCACCGCTTATGCTTCCATAGGAGAAACGCAGAAAGCGACCGATCTATTGAATCATCTGATAGCAGAATCGGAAAATTATATCGACTGGGCTTTCTCATTGGGAGATAACCGGATAGGGATGGTTCAACAGGATTGTTTGTATAGGTTCTGGCAATGGAATCAGTGTAATGAATTACTGAAGAGTATGGATAAAGAGAGATATGAACAGAGTAATCAGCAATTTGAAAAGAAATATATGCGCTTTACTCAACTAATGAATTATCACAACTAAACTCAAAGAATATGAAATCGAAAAGAATAAGAGAAGAAGAAATAAAAACAGTATTGGGCAAAAGAAATTACGTCATCTTAATTATCGGCTCTATATTGATTATCATAGGATATATATTAATGAGCGGCGAGGGGAGTACCCTTGCCGCCTATAATCCCGATATATTTAGTGGAACACGCATACGTATTGCCCCATTATTGTGTTTATTGGGGTATCTACTGAATGTATTCGGTATTCTTTACCGTCCTCGTCAAAGGGGATTTAATCTTTCAATAGAGGTAACTGATTGAGCATATTTCTAAGTTTGATTGCCACTCGTGGCATAGGTTCGGCAACTGTAAGTCCTACCAGATCATATTCGGAGGATATATCATTAATGATACGAACTACTTCTTCAATCTTCATGCCGTTAGGCTCAACGCCTACGGCAGCGATTATCTCTGCCGGGTCCAATACATCCATATCGAAATGTATAACCACCTTCGAAACCCCGGTACTTTTCAGCCATTCCATAATCTTTGTACGATCATTGGCAACTTCCTGTGGAGATAATCCTTTAATTCCCAGCTTTCTTTGTCGTTCCTGCATACCCTCATCCCATGAGCGGAGTCCGACAATCAGGGCTTTGGAAGCATCCGTTTTTCCCGGAAGTAATTCCATTATTTCTTCATCTCCCATTCCCAAACAAGCTGTTAGTGCCATTGCATGATAACCCTTATATTCATCATAAGGCAGATTGATGTCGGGATGTGCGTCTATCCAGACGATAGCTACATCATCCGGGTATCTATTGATTAAATAAGTAAACGGAACAACACTAACGGAACATTCTCCTCCTAAAGTGACAATCCGATCCGGATGATTCTCTTTAAGCAGATCAAGCGCAGCTTTAGTTTGTTTCAGTATGACACTGCGTGCACTGATACCTTTTTCCGTCGCTCTGTCATTTATATCCAGTGAAACCGGAACTTCGACCGTATTCTGACCGGTCTGTGGGGCTAAATAGTTCAATAACTGTGCTCCCAGATAGTAGCCTCTGGATGAATCTTCCGCCGGAATATCAGGCATCCAATGATCTACAATTCCTCCTTGCCATTGAGGATAGATAAAACGAAGAGTTGATTTTTTATTTTCCATATTTACATTGTTTGTTACTTTTTCTTGTGCATTCATTGAAACGACTCCAACGACTAATGCAAGTGATAATAAATACTTTCTCATCTTTTTGAAGCAAAAGTAGGGAATACCTGAAACATCGGCAAGTAGGGACGAATTATTCATATACTGATAAATTTAGCCCTATACTACATTTGGGGATTATTATTTTTGTTTTTGTAGTGATATCCTTATTTTTGCAGAAAAGCAGAAAACTATGTATAAGAAGAAAATTCCTTTTGATATTGATTGTGGGATAAAGATTACGATGGAAGTGATCGGGGGAAAATGGAAAAGTTGCATCATTCAGGAATTATGCACTGGTCCGAAACGTCCCAGCGAGCTGCATCGTTTATTTACCGAGGCAAGTCCCCGGGTCATCAATCAACAACTGAAAGAATTGGAGATGCACGGCATTATCAGCAAAAAGATATTCATGGAGCTTCCTCCCCATTCGGAATATGCTATCACCGAATTGGGAAAGACGCTGATTCCTCTGATTGAGCAACTGGAAATCTGGGGTGATAGCTTTCGTCCGGAGATGAAGAGAATCTTGAAAATAGAATAAATCTTTCTAATATCATTAATATTTCAAAAAAGACCATCTATCTAAAATAAATTATTGCTTCTTTTGTCCTAATGAAATGAAAATTGGGAGATAGTATGAATAACAACATTGATATAAAAACGCTGGAGGCCTTTCAGGATGGGAATCACAAGGCCTTTGAGACTATTTTTATAGCATACTACAACAAAACCAAAACATTCATTGACGGATATATAAAATCAGAACCTGATGCGGAAGAGCTGACAGAGGATTTATTTGTCAATCTTTGGATCAACCGTCATTCGATTGATACGTCCAGATCATTCAATTCTTATTTGCACACCATTGCAAGAAATGCAGCAATCAACTTTCTGAAACATAAATATGTGTGTGATGCCTATCTGAACAATAATCAAGAAACAGGATATAGCTCTACTTCCGAAGAAGACCTTATTGCCAAGGAATTGGAAATGCTGATTGACGAACTTGTCGGAGGAATGCCCGAACAACGGAGAATGATTTATACATTGAGTCGTAACGAAGGATTATCCAATGCCGAAATTGCCGAACGCCTGAATACTACCAAAAGAAATGTTGAAAGCCAGCTAAGTCTTGCTTTGAAAGAAATACGGAAGGTTATTTCATGTTTCCTGGTATCACTATTATAGCATTATATTTTTTTTCATTCTGCTTTATAAAAAAAACTTCCACTTTCTTATTGAGCTTTTTGCCACTAAACTGTATATATAGTAAAGTGCAGCAAAAATGAAGAAAAGTAATATCAGTAAAATCATCAAAATGTTCCTCTCCGCCCGCTTTCCATCTGAAACGGAAGAGAAAGTGCAGAAATGGATCATCAAAGATGAAAATCAGCAGGCGAAAGCTAAAGCCTCATTGGATTATTGGAATGAATTGGACATAGAAGCCGATTCAAGCACTTATGCTTCATTGGAACGGGTGAATTTAAGAACAGGATATAATAAGGAGCATCTGACCAACATAGCTTCTTACCAGAAGTTTGCCCGTGTCGCCGCCGTTATTGTTCCTTTATTTCTATTTGCGGGAGGGATGTTCTACTATCTTTCTCCTCACAACGAAATGATAGAAATATCCGTTGCCTACGGAGAACAGAAGCGCTTAATCTTGCCGGATAGTTCGGAAGTATGGTTGAACGCGGGAAGTAGCATTTTATACCCGGAAACTTTTGCCAAAGATAAACGCTTGGTCATGCTTGACGGTGAAGCTTATTTCTCTGTCAAAAAAGATACTGTAAGTCCTTTTATTGTAGAAACCTCCCAACTCTCTGTGAAAGTTCTTGGAACCAGGTTCAATGTGAAAGCCTATCCTAATGATGAGAAAATAACGACTACATTGACTAGCGGTAAGGTGGAAGTGAGTGTCCGGTCTCAACCTCCCCATATACTAAAGCCCGATGAGCAGCTTACATACGACAAAAAATCATCAGATATTCACATATCAGTGATAGATACGAATGATACAAATTGTTGGATGGCGGGAAAACTAGTATTTACCAATGCCAGCGCCGGAGAAATATTCCGAACCTTGGAAAGGCACTATAACACCACTATTGATAATACAGCAATTATCCCCGCATCCAAACGATATACGGTTAAGTTTCTGAAAGATGAAGGTCTGAATGAAATACTGAATATATTGAAAGATATCATCGGCTTTGATTATCAGCAATATGAAAAGAAAATAGTATTAACCCGACAATAAAAAGAAACAGCCTATGAATAAAAAGAACCGGGAAGCAGCTTGAGACCCTCTTCCCAGTTCTGAAATGTCTACCCTCATTCAACAAGTGACGTAAAATGAAGTATCAACATACAAATATAGAATAATGAATCGAATAAATACAAATAAACGGGCAGGTAAGCTCGCCATTTTTTTATTTTTTACTTTTCTATCTCTTACAACTATTGCACAGAATAAAGATAAAAAGATTACCATACAAAATAAAAATATCTCATTAAAAGAGGCTTTTGCACAAATTGAAACACAAACCGGATATAGCATCGCTTATGAACAATCGAACCTGAATATCGAAAAGAAGCACTCTTTATCATTCAAAAATGTAACCATTGACAAAGCTATGGCTCAACTATTGAAGGAAACCGGATATGTATATAAGATAAAAGGATATCATATTATTATTTCTTCGCAGGATAACAAGCAAAAGCCCGCCAACAATGATACACAAAAACTGACTCAAACCATAAGAGGAATCGTTGTTGACTCCAAAACCAATACGCCCATAGAATATGCCTCCGTCTGTATAGCAGAAGATCCCTCACGGGGAGGTTCGACTGACGGACGGGGAAATTTCCGGATTAATAATGTCCCGGTGGGTCGTTATAATATTCAGGCATCTTTTATGGGGTATCGCCCAAGTATCATCAGCGAAGTATCTGTCACTTCATCCAAAGAAGTATTTGTAGAGATTCCTATGGATGAGAATGTACAAGATTTGGCTGAAGTACTTGTCAAGCCGGAAATAAAAAAAGACCGGACTGTCAACCCAATGGCTATCACAGGAGGACGTATGATTAGTATTGAAGAAGCGTCCCGATTTGCCAATGGTTTTGACGATCCTGCACGGTTAAGTTCTGCATTTGCAGGTGTAGCAGGAGATGTCGGTACTAATGCGGTTGCCATCCGGGGAAATGCCCCGCAATTTACACAATGGAGACTGGAGGGAATTGAAATACCTAATCCTACTCACTTTGCTGATTTATCAGGCTTGGGAGGAGGATTCCTGTCCGCTTTGAGTACGCAAGTCATCGGCAACTCCGATTTCTACAACGGAGCTTTCCCGGCGGAATACAGTAATGCCCTATCAGGTGTTTTCGATATGCATTTGCGCAATGGTAACAATCAGAAGTACGAACACGCCTTTCAGGTCGGACTCATGGGCATAGATTTAGCTTCGGAAGGTCCTATCAATAAAAAACGGGGAAGTTCCTATCTGGTGAATTATCGCTTTTCTACTACTTCACTGGCATCGGGTAATGACATCAACCTGAAATATCAGGATTTAGCCTTCAAACTAAATTTTCCCACACGTAAAGCTGGAACCTTTTCGATCTGGGGATTAGGATTGATAGACAGAAATAAAGCAGATGTTTTGGAACGTTCCGAATGGGAAACGATGGGAGACCGGTCGTCGGGATATAATAAACTGGAAAAACTGGCAGGTGGCTTAGCGCACAAATATGTACTGGATGAAAATACTTATATCCGTTCTTCTCTATCCGCTACCTATTCCAAAGACCGTTCATTGGCGGACTTACATACCGACGACGCTATTATTAATGTAGCAGATATTCAGAATAGCAGATGGAATTTAGTATTCAATTCATATCTGAATAAGAAATTCAGTCCGAGGCATACCAACAGAACAGGGATTACCATTACGGAACTTAAATATGATCTTGATTACAAAGTCAGCCCTTATTTGGGATTAAACAAACCTATGGAACAAATATCGAAAGGCAGTGGAGAAAGTACAGTCCTCTCGGCATATAGTAGTTCTGTAATAAACTTGAGCAACAATCTGACAACCAGTTTAGGGGTTACCGGACAATATTTTACTTTAAACAAGAACTGGTCGATAGAACCGAGAGTTGCCCTTAAATGGAAAATAAATCCTGCACATTCTTTAGCAGCAGCTTACGGCTTGCATAGCCGCCGGGAAAGGCTCGACTATTACTTTGTTGAACAGATAATCAATGGTAAAAAGGAATCAAACCGGTACCTGGACTTCTCAAAGGCACATCATTTCGGATTCACTTATGACTGGAATATCAATCAGAGCCTACATCTGAAAATAGAACCCTATTATCAATACTTGTTCCACATACCGGTTGAGGAAAACTCCTCCTTTTCGATTATCAATTATGAAGAATTCTATTTAGACCGCATATTGACAAACACCGGAATAGCCAAAAACTATGGAATAGATATAACACTGGAACAATACATGAAAAACGGCTTCTACTATATGATTACAGCTTCATTATTCAAATCGAAATATAGGGGAGGAGACCGTATCTGGCGAAATACGAGACTGGATAAAAGTTTTTTAGTGAACCTGCTCGCCGGAAAAGAATGGATGGTTGGCAGACTCAAACAGAATGTATTAAGTGTAAACGGCCGTCTGTTCTTTCAGGGAGGAGGACGCTATACACCTGTGGATGAAGAAAAAAGTCAGGAAGAAAAAGACATCGTTTTTGACGAGAGCAAAGCATATACTAAACGATTCAATCCATCTATAAACGGTGATGTTTCGATCAGCTTCCGGATCAATAAGAAAAGAGTATCCCACGAGTTTTCTCTGAAAATACTGAATGTGGGTATGCGCACCGGAATGCATTTCTATCAATACAATGAAAGAACGAGTGTAGTAGAAGAAAAAGACGGAGCGGGTCTGATTCCGAACATCAGCTACAAAATTTATTTCTAAATAACTGAACAAGAAAAGGGTTTGTTCACACAATAGACTGACACCCAACAGGCAACTGCTTTCAGTAATTATGGTATAACAATCTGTAATATATATACTAACAAGCTCTCTGAATACCTGTATATTTGCTGCGTGAAATAATTTAGTTATGAATTATATGCGTATCATATTCAAGAAATTCAAAGCACGTATGATTGTAGGATGTATATTAGCTGTAATAGCATTGCTGGCGGTGTCAGTCATTGTTTTTATCAATCAAGCCAGTTTCGGCAGAACTCCCCGTGGGGAACGGCTGGAAAGAGTCATGAAATCTCCTAA
Source organism: Bacteroides sp. LFL-34 (assembly GCF_027257075.1). NCBI lineage: Bacteria > Pseudomonadati > Bacteroidota > Bacteroidia > Bacteroidales > Bacteroidaceae > Bacteroides > Bacteroides sp. LFL-34. Next base: position 433,054 of record NZ_JAPQKZ010000002.1, read on the forward strand.
TTACAGAAACGGAGAATTTAAAAATCAGCATGAAACTCTATTGATGACTTCCGACAGGGGACGTTTTAGCGGAATCTGGGAGTTCATTTTCAGAAAGATAGACGGTTTGCGCCCCGAACAGGCTGTCAAAGCAATAAAAACAGATTTACGCAAGATTGGCCGTAATGAAGAAATATTGGTATGGTTCGGACATTCATCTTACCTGATTCAAACGGGAGGAAAGCGAATATTGGTTGACCCGGTATTTTGTATGGCTTCTCCCGTATCTTTTGTCAACAAGCCATTCAAAGGTACGGAACTTTATACACCGGATGATATGCCGGACATTGATTATCTCGTGATTAGTCACGATCATTGGGATCATTTGGATTACAACACAGTCAAAAAATTAAAAGACCGGATTGGAGCAGTGATTTGTCCGTTGGGTGTTGGCGAACATTTCGAATATTGGGGATTTGATAAAGAGCGTCTGATAGAACTTGACTGGAATGAAGACGCAAACCTCGCTCCGGGCTTTATGATACATTGTTTGCCTGCCCGTCATTTCTCCGGTCGCAGACTTACTGCCAACCAGTCACTTTGGGCTTCTTTCCTGCTAGAAGCTCCTTCACAAAAGATATACATTGGCGGAGACGGAGGATATGATACGCATTATGCAGAAATAGGCAACCGGTTCCCCGGCATCGACCTCGCAATTCTTGAAAACGGGCAATACAACGAAGAGTGGAGCTTAATTCATCTGATGCCCCAATATATGGCACAGACGGCCAGAGATTTAAAAGCGAAAAGAGTTCTGACCGTACATCATTCTAAATATGCGTTGGCCAAACATCGTTGGGATGAACCTCTCAAAAATGCAGAAGAGATGAAGAATAAAGATTCTCTGAATGTATTGATTCCGGAGATTGGAGAGGTCGTGGCATTAGAAAAATAGTGTTTTACCCAATCGGCTAAAGGTTTTCCCGTCTGTTATCAGTGAAATTGGTAAAACATTCTGTAATTTGTATAGTTGAAAAACAAATTTCCCTGATTAACTTTGCAAAGTTGAAATATAGATGGTTCAATCCTGACAGTTTTAGACATTTAGATATAACTACTATAAATTGAAAATTAATTAGTTTATGCTACGTACTATCAGACTTACAACCGCCATTGTGTGCTTTACACTTATTACCCTGCTCTTTCTCGACTTCACGGGTACATTGCACACATGGTTCGGATGGTTGGCGAAAATTCAATTTCTGCCGGCTTTATTAGCCTTGAACATAGGTGTCGTATTGTTTTTAGTTGTACTTACATTCCTGTTCGGACGTATCTACTGCTCTGTTATTTGTCCGTTGGGAGTGTTTCAGGACATTGTTTCGTGGGTATCCGGCAAACAAAAGAAAAACCGGTTCCGTTATTCACCAGCAATGAAATGGTTGCGGTATGGCGTTTTAGGAGTATTCATTATTATGATGGTTGCAGGATTGAACTCTTTGGCTATCTTGCTGGCACCGTATAGTGCTTATGGCCGGATAGCTTCCAGTCTTTTTGCACCGGTCTGGCAATGGGGAAACAACCTGTTGGCGTACTTCGCCGAACGAGTGGATAGTTATGCTTTTTATGAGGTAGATGTATGGATAAAGAGTCTTTCGACGATGCTGATTGCCATTGTTACCCTTGTTGTTCTTTTCATTCTGGCGTGGCGCAACGGACGAACCTATTGTAATACGATCTGCCCCGTAGGTACTGTATTAGGGTTTATATCCAAATATGCGATATTCAAACCGGTAATTGATACTTCCAAATGCAATAGTTGCGGTTTGTGTGCCCGCAATTGCAAAGCATCGTGTATTAATCCGAAAGCTCATGAAATAGATTATAGCCGTTGTGTGACTTGTATGGATTGCATCGGAAAGTGTAAGCATGGAGCCATTACATACACAAGACGGAAACCTAAGAACGAAACAGCTACGAGCGAAGATACGAAAGCAAAGTCTGTCACTACTGAACAGGTAGACAATGCCCGTCGTAGCTTCCTTTCAGCATCGGCCATTTTTGCAACAACTTCTGTACTGAAAGCACAAGAGAAAAAAGTAGACGGAGGATTGGCTACTATCGAAGATAAAAAGATTCCCCAAAGAGAAAATCCTATCTATCCTCCCGGTGCTTTAAGCGCACGCAATTTCACTCAACATTGCACAGCCTGCCAATTATGTGTCTCTGTTTGTCCCAACCAGGTATTGCGCCCATCGGACAACCTATTGACATTGATGCAACCGGAAATGTCATACGAACGTGGGTATTGCCGTCCCGAATGTACTAAATGTTCGGAAGTTTGTCCTGCCGGTGCTATTCATCTCACCAGTCTTGCCGAGAAATCAGCTATTCAGATCGGGCATGCCGTATGGATTAAAGAGAACTGTGTACCTTTGACAGATGGAATGGAATGTGGCAACTGTGCCCGCCATTGTCCGACAGGTGCCATACAGATGGTAGCTTCCGATCCTGAAAAAACAGATTCTCCAAAGATTCCGGTAGTAAATGTAGAAAAATGTATCGGTTGTGGGGCGTGTGAGAACCTTTGTCCGTCCCGTCCTTTCAGCGCTATTTATGTGACAGGACATCAGATGCATAGAATTATTTGATCTAAATCAGTATAAGATTATGGAAGATAAAAATAAGAAAGATATAAATAGAAGAGATTTCATTAAGATTGTAGGTATTAGTGCAGCCACGTCGACAGGGCTATTATACGGATGCTCTTCAAAAGGTACTTCCTCTTCAAGCAGCGCAACAGGAGAAGGAGAGGTGCCTACCGATAAAATGACTTACCGCACGTCTCCGACTACCGGTGACCGTGTTTCACTCTTGGGATATGGTTGTATGCGTTGGCCTCTCAAACCTGTTCCCAACGGTAATGGTGAAGTAATCGACCAGGATGCCGTGAATGGACTGATTGATTATGCAATCGCTCACGGAGTAAACTATTTCGATACATCTCCGGCATACGTACAGGGCTTTTCCGAAAAGGCAACGGGTATTGCATTGAGCCGTCATCCCCGTGACAAATATTATATCGCCACCAAGTTATCCAATTTCTCTCCCGATACATGGTCTCGTGAAGCATCGCTCAAGATGTACCACAAATCGTTTGCAGACCTGCAGGTAGATTACATTGATTATATGCTGCTTCACGGCATCGGCATGGGAGGAATGGAAGCCCTTAAAGGACGCTACCTGGATAACGGAATGCTTGACTTTCTAGTGAAAGAACGGGAGGCAGGACGTATCCGCAATTTGGGATTCTCCTATCACGGGGATATCGAAGTGTATGACTATCTGCTTTCACGGCACGATGAATTCAAGTGGGACTTCGTACAGATACAATTGAACTATGTAGACTGGAAACATGCCAAAGAAACCAATACCCGGAATACGGATGCTGAATATCTGTATGGAGAATTGCATAAACGAGGAATTCCATCTATCATCATGGAACCGCTTTTAGGAGGTCGTTTGTCTAAATTGAATGACAACCTGGTGGCACGGCTCAAACAACGCCGTCCGGAAAGTAGTGTCGCTTCCTGGGCTTTCCGTTTTGCCGGTTCATTTCCGGACATTCTGACTGTGTTAAGTGGTATGACTTATATGGAACATCTGCAAGATAATCTCCGCACTTATTCTCCTTTGGAACCGTTGACAGATGAAGAAAAAGAGTTTCTCGAAGAAACGGCACAATTAATGTTGAAATATCCAACGATCCCTTGCAACGACTGCAAATATTGTATGCCATGTCCGTATGGGTTGGATATACCTGCTGTGTTGTTACATTACAACCGTTGTGTCAATGAAGGGAATGTCCCCAGGAACGGGCAGGATGAGAATTATGCGAAAGCCCGGCGTGCTTTTCTAGTCGGATATGACCGTAGCGTGCCCAAACTTCGTCAGGCAAGCCATTGCATCGGTTGTAACCAGTGTGTGGCACACTGTCCGCAGAACATTGATATTCCGAAAGAGCTGCATCGGATAGATCAATTCGTAGAACAATTGAAACAAGGTACTTTATAAAAGAAAAGATGGAAGAATTAATCAATTTACTACATACGGGAGGATATTCCTGTACTATTGCCAACAAAGGAGAAATCCGTACTTTCACTCAACGCGGTGTGGCTGATATCTATGATTTACTGACCCAGGAACCGGAGTTTCTTAAAGGAGCCTCGATTGCTGATAAGGTGGTTGGAAAGGGAGCTGCCGCCCTGATGATTCTGGGAGGTATCAAAGAGTTATATACTGATATTATCAGTACCAAAGCTCTGGAGTTGCTTCAGAAATCAGATATAAAAGTTGGTTTTACAGAGAAAGTACCTTTTATCTGGAACCGTAACCATACAGGAGGATGTCCTGTAGAGACAATGTGCAGCGAAGTGGAATCAGCAGAAGAAATATTACCACTGATCCGCGATTTTCTGGAAAAGATCAGAAATAAGAAGTAAAAAGAAGAAACTTGAAACACGAAATAAAGTATGAAAAGAAATACAGCTTGTTTATTCCTGTTCGGTAGCTTGCTTTCCATCTCGGGAATGGCACAGACTAAAAAGGATAGTATACAGGCCGGAAGAAATTATATGATTGATGAAGTCGTAGTCACCGGAACACGTAATGAAACCGATGTGCGTCATCTTCCGATGACCATTTCCGTAGTCGGCAGGCAACAAATTGAGAAAAGATATGAGCCTTCTCTTTTGCCGTTGTTAACGGAGCAGGTACCGGGATTATTCACTACCAGTCGTGGCATCATGGGATATGGCGTATCTACCGGAGCTGCAGGTGGCATGAGCTTGCGTGGTATCGGTGGTAGTCCGACAGCGGGATTATTGGTACTGATTGACGGTCATCCCCAGTACATGGGGTTGATGGGACATCCGATAGCGGATGCTTATCAATCTATGATGGCAGAGAAAGTGGAAGTTTTACGTGGTCCTGCATCTGTACTTTATGGTTCGAATGCCATGGGTGGTGTGATTAATATTGTTACCCGTCGGCAACAGGAAGAAGGTGTGAAGACGAATATGCAAGTTGGGTACGGTTCATATAACACGTTGCAGACTGAATTTTCCAACCGTGTCAAGAAGGGACGTTTCAGTAGCGTCGTAACCGGATCATATAATCGTACAGATGGACATCGTCCCGATATGGGATTCGAGCAATATGGTGGATACGCAAAGTTAGGTTATGATATCAGTTCTTTCTGGAAAGTATGGGGAGATGTGAATGTAACCCATTTTAATGCTTCCAATCCGGGGACTATCCAAGTACCACTGATTGACAACGATTCTCGTATCACTCATGGAATGACATCGTTCGCTTTGGAAAATCATTATGAAAAGACTTCAGGAGGTTTGAGCTTTTTCTATAACTGGGGACGGCATAAAATCAATGATGGCTATCAGATAGGAAAAGAACCGCAAAAATCACATTTCAACTCTAAAGACAAAATGCTGGGTGTATCATGGTATCAGAGTGCCACTTTCTTTACCGGTAATCGTTTGACCGTAGGATTTGATTATCAACACTTCGGAGGTGAATCATGGAACAAAGTACTGGCTACGGGTGAACATACTCCGGGAGTAGACAAGCAAATGGATGAGTTTGCCGGATACGTTGATTTTCGTCAGGATATCAGCAGTTGGTTCTCACTGGACGCAGGTATTCGTGTAGACCACCATTCACACGTAGGTACAGAATGGATTCCACAAGGCGGACTGGCTTTTCATTTACCCAAGAATGCAGAACTTAAAGCAATGGTCAGCAAAGGATACCGTAATCCAACCATTCGTGAGATGTATATGTTTCCTCCTGCCAACCCGGAATTGAAACCGGAAAAACTAATCAACTATGAACTTTCCTATTCACAACGTCTGCTGGAAGGGGCATTGTCCTACGGAATCAGCCTTTACTATATCAATGGCGACAATCTGATTATGTCAAACGGACTCTTTCCTCCATTGAATATCAATTCCGGAGAGATAGAGAATTGGGGAGTTGAAACGAATATAGGCTACCACATCAATTCACACTGGAATGTGAACGCCAATTATAGCTGGTTGCACATGGAGAATCCCGTTCTTGCTGCCCCCGAACATAAATTGTATGCAGGGGCGGACTATACTTCCGGACGTTGGAGTATATCGACTGGAGTACAATATGTGAAAGGACTTTATACTTCTGTTGTAAAGGGTAGCGAGCAACAGGATCATTTTGTTTTATGGAATCTTCGTGGGAATTATCGTGTCTGCCGTTTCGCTAACCTCTTCATAAAAGAAGAGAACCTGCTGGCACAGCGTTATGAAATAAATGCAGGTTATCCCATGCCCAAAGCTACGTTTATGGGTGGTATTAATTTGAACTTTTAAATAATAAAATGATATGGAATCAACTACTGTAAAACTCTATTCGCTGAATTACGGCAATGTGAGAACTTATCTGGCAGCCTCGTTATTCATCGTTGGCAACATCCTTTTTCCCCAATTTTTTCATCTCATACCGCAAGGAGGAATAACCTGGCTGCCTATCTATTTCTTCACACTGATCGGAGCTTATAAGTACGGATGGAAAGTCGGTCTGCTGACTGCTGTTCTTTCCCCTATTATCAACTCCTCACTTTTTGGTATGCCGATGCCGGTGGTGCTGCCTGCTATTTTATTAAAGTCCGTATTGCTCGCCATTGCTGCCGGTTGGGCCGCACAACGTTTCGGACGTATCTCCATCCCGGTATTGGTTGGCGTAGTACTTACCTATCAAGTTGTAGGGACATTGGGAGAGTGGATGTATATAGGAAATTTCTACAATGCCATTCAGGATTTCCGCATTGGAATTCCCGGAATGTGCCTGCAAGTATTCGGAGGTTATTTATTCATTAGATATTTGATTCGCAAATAACTTCCTTATCAATAACCGCTTTTCCCTGAAAAGAGTTATAAGCCTTGAAAAAGAAAGTTCTCCTCTGTTATAGATACCCATAACAGAGGAGAACTTTTTTAAATACAACGTATCTATTCGCTTTTTATTTATCAATCTTCTTCGTCATCTTCCAGTTCAGCAGAGGGATTGCCTCCTTCTTTAGCATACCTGCTCGGACTCATCTTATAGTATTTTTTGAATACTTCCCGAAAATATTTAGTTTCAGAGAATCCAACCATGTCTGAAATCTCATTAATAGCATATTCACCCTCTTTCAATAACTCGGTAGCACGTTTCAAACGCATCCCCCGAATAAACTCTGTCGGAGACTGTCCCGTCAATGCTTTCAATTTACAATAGAAACTGGTACGGCTCATGCCACTTGATTCACAGAGCACATTAACGGAAAATTCAGGGTTGTTTATATTCTCATCCACGATTTTCTTTACATTTGATATAAACTTCCAATCGAGGCTGTTAGTACCGTTTGCAGATGGAACCATTGATTTCGCTTCTATATCCAGATTGGCATATCTCATGCGCAACAGTTCCCGGTTTGCCAACAGATTAGCGATATTCGCCCGTAATATTTTCACGCTGAAAGGTTTGATGAGATATTCGTCCGCACCAATCGACAGTCCATCCAGAATATTATTTTCTTCTCCCAAAGCAGTGAGCAACAACACAGGAATATGTGAAATTTCAATATCACTTTTGATAGCCACACACAATTCATCTCCCCGCATCTCTGGCATCATGATATCAGAAAGAACCAGTTCCGGCCAATATTCTTTGATAATAATCAATGCTTCCTTTCCGTTAGCGCAAGCTTGTACATTATATATAGAAGACAATGAACTGACCAGATAGGAGCGTAGCTCATCATTGTCTTCTACAACAAGAATCCGTCGTAAATTTGGATCATCTATCGTAGCGGTTGTCTTTGCCGGTACATTCGGAGCGGGCAGTACAGGAGCCAACGCCTCAAATTTAGAAGATGCTTCGTCACTGATACTTTGAGAAGTCTTATTCTTTTTCGGAAAAACAATTTTGATTGTCGTACCTTGATGTTCGACACTATCTACACTAATTTTACCTCCATGAAGGCTCACCAGTTTTCCTACCAACATTAATCCGATACCACTACCCGTCACTTTAGAGTTAATAGCATTGCTGGCACGGAAATGAAGCTTGAACAACTTACTTTGTTCACTGGCAGGAATACCTATACCTGTATCCTTGATTATCACTTTCCATGAATCATTCGTATCGGACACGGAAATGCTGACCTTTCCATTTTCCGGAGTATATTTTAGCGAGTTCGATATTATATTCTTCAAAATAGAATCCATCTTCTCCTTATCAAACGATACATTCATATAGCTGAAAGTACTCTCGTATGTATATTCAATACGCCTAATGGCAGCATAAGAAGAGAATGAATTATATATTTCATTCATATAGGTATTCAACTCATACTCGGAAACACTCATTTTAGAGGAATATACATCCGTTCGCTCAAAATTAATCAGATTGCTGACCAGTCGTAAAAGAACTTCCACATTCCTCAATGCAATGTTCGTACGAGTTATTCCATTGTCGGTAAGCGTCTCTTCTTCCAATAATTCCTCCAAAGGTGCTTTTATTAAAGTTAATGGAGTACGTATATCATGGGCCGTATTGATGAAGAACTGCGTTTTTTCATCAGATATATTCTTTTGTTTTCTTAGATTTATCACACGTAGAACAAAATAAAATCCCCCTATTACCAACAGAATATAACACAAGATAGCCCACCAACTCGACCAAAAAGGTTGCGTGATGATAATTTTCATAGCACGTTCCTGAAAAACAATGTCATGTTCTTCTCTGGATATAGCACGTACATGAAGAATATATCTACCTGGAGGCAAATTGGTAAAACGAATCAAATTATTTGCTCCCGGTTGAGTCCATTTCTCATAAAAGCCTTCTAATTTCCACGAATATAGTGCATTTCCGGGAGAATCATAATTGATTGTAGAAACTTCAAATGAAAACGTATTCTCATCATAAGCCAGCTCTAATACATCTGTCTCATCGATACTTTTCTGTAAAGGAGAATCCTTGACACCCGGATAAACAGGTTGATAAGACAGATGAAAGTCGCTAAATACCAATCTGGAGAACTTATAATCCGGGAATTTCACATTCATCGGAAGTTCAATTGCTCCATCCGTACTACCGAATACAAAGTTTTTATTTTTACGCACCGTTCCTGCCGCTGCGTTAAAGTATGCAGGCAACAAGCCTTCTCCTCTAGTCCAATTACGAAATATCTTTTCTTTAGTATGAAAACAGGTTATTCCGTTCTCTGTACTCATCATTATACGTCCATCTACTTCCGGCAATATTGTAAATATTCTATTTGAAACTAAAGCAGAATTATCAGAAAAATAATGTTCGAAAGTCTTATCTTGAGGATTATAGATAAATACTCCCATACCATTTGTCCCGATATATAACAACCCATTATCTGCCTGATAAAGCGTATTAATATAAGTGATTCCTATCTCCATTTCAATATACTGATATTCACCAGTATTTCGATTCAATAAATACAAGCCAGCAGCAGTTCCGATCCACATATTATCTTTGTCTTTTTCAACAATTGATGTTATGGAATTCAGTCCCGGATATAGACGTGCACTGTTAGTCTCCAAATCAAAACATTTTAGATTATAATAGCCTCCCGACCAGATATGTCCTCTTGAATCTTTAACTATATCACGAATATATTTATCCGGACGCATATTGACGTGAGAAAGAAGGTAAGGAGAGAAGTATTCAACTGATAGCGTTTCTTTATTTATTTTATAAATGCCGGAAGTATATCCTCCTGCCCATATAATGCCAGGAGCCACTTCACATAAAGTAATAAATATATGATTCTTGTCCTTTAGTTGATGATTAAAAGAGCTTAGAAATGAATGCCACTGACCTGTTTTTGAATTATAAAGACTAATACCATTACTAGTTCCAAACCACAGATCACCTTCATGATCTTCGATAACCGCTTGTACCTGATCATTGATTAATGACTGTGCATTACCCATAGCATGTTTCATCCAATGATAATTTTCATAGCGATTATCAATCACTGTAATTCCTGTTGGATAATTAGCAAGCCATATCCGCTTTTCTTCATCTACAAAAACATCATTGATATTATTTCCATTCATTTCATTATAACTCTGATAATTAGCAATAATGTAATCTTCCAGTTCACAGGTATTTACGTTAACTTTATACACCCCCATTCCTTCCGTTGCAATCAGTAACTCTGTTTCATTCAATGGGCTGATACGAGCTATGTTTACATCACTAAGATCAGCGTCCGGACGTATAATTTCCTGTGTATTCATATCGTACACAAAAACTCCTCTTTCAAATGAACCAATGAACAATCTTTTTAATTGCCGATGAAAATACAGTTCACTCACCTGTGCATGAAAATAGTCCAGTGTTTCAACAGGCATGGTCTCTAAAATACCATTCTCCAGTTTGACATATCGTACGCCCGTCTCCGTTGCTATAAAGAAATGGTGCTCATCTACTTGTTCTATTGCCGTAATACTACTATGCAATACATTGGGAAATCGAACTATATGAGCATCTTTAATATTATACAGCAATACAGTATCTTTACGACATATCCAGATATTATCATTGCGATCCAGATAACCACAACTTATTGCTTCAGAGGTATCCGGTAATTTATATACCATTTTGAAATCGTCTCTGTCGGCTTCGTATTGAAAGACTCGTCCTTGTTTGCCAACCACCCATATACCGATATGTGGTTCTGTATATAACCATCCCAAACGTATGGGAGCATCCAAAATAGTGCCTTCTTTATTTAATTTATAGTGTTTTATATCTTTACCGTTGTATCGGTCCATCCCTTCATTTGTAAGAAACCACATATAGCCCTGAGCATCTTTCTGAATATTGAATATCCGGCGATTGCTCAAGCCATCTTCTATTCCTATATATTTGTATGTTTGTGCTGTAACCCAAACAGGAAAAAAGAGAAGAATATATACAATGTATTTCATATAAATAGTTGTTTTTTAAACTACTTCTAACGATCATATAAACATAACAGTTAACGAAACTAGACAAAAACAATGACAAATGCAAAGAAATAGGAGAGATTCTACAAGAAAACATCTATTTAGAAACATTTTTATTTCCAAAGTTGATTATTTACTTTGCGAAGTTGATTTATCTGAAAGTGTTCTTTTGCTATATGTTATAATTAGCGCATGTTTTGTTTTTGTTAATTTAACTAATCAGATTTGATTCCAGTTTCTTCTTATAGACCCATATACTTATTGTAAAATAAATAAGTGCCTGTATCCAGAGAGTTATATATTCCGGTCTGATATCAGCCATACTGGCTCCCATAGAATTCAGTTTCACAAAAGCGAGTGTGCCTGGTGCAGCTGGGAAAATGTAATGGACTACTTTCCAATACCAGGGCATTAGTTCCATTGGATAGGAAACGCCGGAAAGAAAGATTAATCCTACGGAGAAGAAGGCGATCATGAGTAGGGGAGCTTCAGAATCCGTAAAATACCTGGATGCAGCCAATCCCAAGAAAGAAGTTACCATCAAATATGGAATCAATAATAGTACGATGTACAATCCGTTTCCAATATTGGGGATGCTGAAAAAGTGAGGGAGCAAGCCTAATAGAAAAAAGGCAAAGATGGCATAAAGAGTACAGTATACGGACGTTTTTCCTGCCACTATACGAATAGCAACTCCCCAGCCATACCCCAAAGGAGTATATGCACGGATTCCTTTACTACTGTATTCTTCTCCGGTCACCATACCAATAACCATCAGCAAGGTCTGGAAAATTATAATCATCATGACTGCCGGAATAAGATAGGAACCATATCCTTCGGTATAATTGTAGAGTGCAGTGCCTTCCACATTGATCGGTTTCGCCATAGCTACGGCGAGCAATCCTTGTGGTGGAAGAAACACTGCTTCATCTGGCCGGTATTTATCATTAATAGCCAGCATGACACGTGAAGAAGCACCTTGCAAAGCTTCGAAATACAAGAAGGCATCAGTAGTTGCATAAAGGGAAAATACGGCTTCATCTCCCCGGAACACCCGTTCCTCAAAATCATGAGGCAGGTAGAGTATTCCCTGTACTTTGCCTTCTTTCATCCATTCTTTTGCTTCGTGATAGTCCATAGCCTGACTAAAAATCTCTGCTTGGGGAGTAGCATCCAGCCAACGGATAAAATCACGGCTCAATTCACTGTGCGAATTGTCGACTACGGCAACAGGTACATCGGTTACAATATTCGGTGCATACATATAATTGTAGAGCAACCCGTAAACGAAGATTCCTCCCATCAACACCAGTAAAACCGCATAACTGGTACTGATAGCTAGAAATTCACGACGAATGATGAATGACAACTGTTGTAACTTACTTAATGTTTTCATACTTATGACTTTCTATAGCTCGTTTTAAATGAGGAAGCAGCGACAGGGCCAGCAACGGGAAGATACAGAGTATCACAGCCGACGGCCAAAGATGGATAAACCCACCGCCTCCATAGAGCATGGTTTGCATCATTTCCGTAAAATGACGGACAGGGAACAAATTGGAAGCATCCCTCACCAACGGATACATATTGGGAACCGGAAAGGTTACTCCGGACAAAGTAGCCCCCAGAGAACCTACCATAGAAACTACACTTATAACCAACGATATTGCCGGAAACAGCGAGAATAAAAACAGCCCTAAAGCCTGTGTTGCAATGATGAAAAGCACAGTCATGATATTCATTAACCACCAACTCCCCTGAAAAGGAATATGCAAAATACCAAACATGACGTAATTAGCCAACCATCCTATCAGTATATATATAATGGTATAAGGTAATAATTTACCTAAAACAGCTGTCACTATATTGCCTTTTGCAGTCGCCAGCCAATCATCTGCTGTGCGGAACTTGATTTCAATGCCAACCGCATACACGGTAATCAACAGAATCAAAACCTGAAACAGCACAAAGAAAAAGGGCTGACTTAAATATACCGAATAATCCAGACTAGGGTTATATATCGGATGGTTATTAGCTTGTACGGGTAATAAAAAGGTGGTAATCTGATCCTGTTCTACTCCGAGTGCCATCGCTTGCATCACCACAGGAGAAAGAGCCACCGGAGCTAAGGAAGTTTCGAATGCCGCCATCAACTCACCACCTACCGACATTAATGCATAATGATAATAGTAGGAGAGTGTTGCATTCTTTCCGGTAATCGCATTCTGTTCAAATTGGGGAGGTATGGAAAGATATCCATAAATCTCTTTCTTTTGCACAGATTCACGGGCAGCTGCTTCATTTACAAAATGCTTTGTCACTTTAAAAGTTGGTACGGCAGAAATATTCCTGACTATCGTCCGGGAAGTAGCAGTATTATCCTGATCGACAATACCAATAGGAATGTTTTCCATCTGTCCGTTACCAAAGATCGTAGCCATAAAGAAAAGGGTGAACAATGGCAAGACAATGCAGACACCAAAATAAAGGCGCCGTGAAGTCATTCGCCACCACTCTCTGAGCAGTACGGAACGAAAAGGGGAATATGTTTGTGATTCATCCATTCTCTGGTTTATTTGATGTCGATTAATCTAAAGTCAATAACACGGACATGCCGGGACGCAAGTCATCCACCTTTTGGGTTGGACGGGCATGAATCTCAAAGGTACGTAAGTCATAACTTCCGGTTTGCTTGGTTGATTTCCAGGTAGCAAAACTGCCTAGCGGACTAATATAATAGATTTTGAATTCAATATTTTTTTTACCGATAGCGGGCACATCCGCAACAAATGTTTCGTCCATTTTAAATTGCGGCATCAGATCTTCCCGCACGTTAAGAACAACATGTATATCATCCACCACCACCAAATTCATAATGGGAGTTCCCGGTGCAACCAACTCTCCACGTTTAGGGAAGATTGTTGCTATCTGACCGTTTTCCGGAGCGGTCAACCGAGCATCGACCAGCAAAGCCGAGACTTCATCCACTGTGCTTCGAGCAGCATCCACCATGCTGGCAGCAGACGCTTTATCTTCTTTTTGTGCACCATCTACAGCCATCTGATACTGTTCATAGGCAGCACGTTCGGCTGCTACAGCCGCTTTATACATAGCTTCTACTTCATCCTTTCTTTGAGAAGTAATGACACTGTCCTTATATAAAGTAAGAATACGGTTGTAAGTTGTCTGGGCGAGAGTAAGATCGCTCTTCGTTTTATTCCATAATTGCAGTGCAGTAGCCACGATCTGACGACGGGTTCCGGCATCTATTTTCTTGTTCTGTTGTACTGCCACCTGTTCCAAGGCATTCACTTGTTGATACTTGGCATGTACTTCAGGGCTATTAATGACGACAAGAGTATCTCCCCGGTGTACCCAGTCTCCCTCCTGAACGAAGAAAGTGTCGATACGGCCGGGAAGTTTCCCACTGATACGGATTTCTGTTGCTTCAGCTTGTCCTTGCAAGACCAGCGGCTGTTTATGCATTAATATAACTCCCAAGCCGGTGAAAATACCGACAGCCAGAAGAATGATGACAAAAGCCCATGATAGGGTTTTACTAGTTGGTTTCATTGTTTGTTACGGTTTAGGTTGATAGTTTGCAAATTGTTCCGGTGTGCCACAAAGCGAGAGTAGATTCATTAGTGCCACATCATATTCATAATATGCTGCCAGGCGAGCCACTTTTACACTGGCAAGCATGGTTTCAGCATCAATAACTTCGGTAGAAGTTGCCATCCCTTCTGTAAATGATTTCTTTCGGATGCGTACCAATTCTTCACTTAAGGCAATCGTTGCATTTAAAGCTTTTACATTATCCTGTGCCTTTTCCAGCTGCGTATAAAGCTTATCTACCCCAACAGCCAGATCATCACGGGCTTTCATCTGCCCTAAAGCCAGAGTTTGTTCCGTTAATTTCGATTGCCGCACTCTTTTTTCACGATCCAGTCCGTCAAAGAGGTTCCATGTAAAACCAATGCCTACCATGGTACGCGGTAATAAATTACTCTGAATACCATGCGAATATAAGGTCTGTTTTCCAAAAAGGGCTATATTCGGCAAATAGCCGCTTTGAGCAATCCGCACTTCTTGTTTGGCAATATGCTGCTGCAGCTGTAATTGGTTGAGTGTATAGTTCCCACTGTTTACCGAAAGATCAAATAGCATTTTAGGTGGCAATGAATCATTCATAAAAAGGGGAGAGGTAGGAATGATATTGGCATCTGCATCCTTTTTATTCAGCAAAACCTTTAAGGCACTTTGCACTACTGTTTCTTCTTTTCGCGCAGCTTCCAATGCACGTTTGGCTTCATCCATATTTACCTGGGCAAAAAGCCTTCCTGCTTTGTCAATCATTCCTGCTGCCTCTAACTTCAAGGCATTTTCATAATGTTTCTTCAATCCGTTGTAGGTTTCTTCACGAACCGTCACAATTTGTTGTGCCAGTCGAAGCCCGTAATAGCTTTCAACCAATAAACTTTGCTGATTGGCCGATGCCTGTGCCCGACTTTCCCGTGCCAGATCAACCATCGTTCTTCCGATGTTGGTGGCATGAAAACGCTTACCACCGGAAAAGAGTACCCACTCGGCTGATAAATCAACAGTTGTCAAATTTCTTGGAGTCAAAGGAAATATAAGGGTATTTGCCCCAATTTGATCCAGTATAGACGAAATGATTTGGTCATCCGGAATAATGGAATGTACAAAGTCTTTAGCCGGATCGGTAAACTGCGATAAAGGCTGTTTAACTTCGATCTTCTCCGACATGTGTACAAACGCACCTGTAGACTGAAGACTGGGATACCAAAAAGCATTCAACTTATCACGTTCAGCCTTCGCAATCTCAATACTCTTATCCGCTATTTTCAGACTCTGATTTCCTTGATTCAACAGATGCAGTGATTCTTCGAAACTTAATGGTATCTGTGCATCTATCTGACCGATGGAAAAATACAAAGTCAATAGTATACAAAGTCGCTTATTTTTTTTCATACTGGTTAGGTTATATCTGAATTTGAGATATTCTAACAGATGAAAAGAGAGGTTTGTTCATCAGAAAGAATATAGCAATACAACAAAAGAAGGTTTCAACGCTTTTTTATAAGATGTTCTATTTTTCATCTTCTCTTTGAATCACGTTTGTATCATTTCTATCAGATAGAAAAAATGATGCATAAAATAATGCAAGTATATGCAATAAGCGTGTTATTAATGGATATAAACTACTTGATTATACAAAATATAAATGCATATTGGAGTTGTTTCTTTAAAGGAAAAGCTCTGTTCCTTTAAATGGAACCAACCGTTGGTCGGTGAGAAGCGTGTTCTCCCTTTAAAAGAAAGCTACCAAACAGCCCATAAAGTACCAGTTTGTCTCTAAATCTTATTTATTTTGCTAGAAACTAAATCTGTTAATTTGAAATAATATAAGCAACTTTGTTCTCACATATTCAATATTCATTCTCTATTTAGAACCTAGTGATAGATTATTCACTAAAATAGTTTATATCTGAATCTTATTAACCGGAAATCCTGGAATTTTTTCTATAGCGACTATCGCCAATCTGTATATTTTTTAATTATACGGGCTACTAATATGCGTTTTTTCATATCCGGTTGTTTTTCATCAAAACAAAAGAATTGAAGAGGCTTTAATTTCTCTTTTTTCTTGCATTAAAATTTCTGCGATTTTATTTGAGATATAAAAATTATGTTTACCTTTGCATCACCATTTCATAAGGCTTTTGAGTCGAGAAATGCAGTAAATATGCGGTAATAGCTCAGTTGGTAGAGCACTAGCTTCCCAAGCTGGGGGTCGCGAGTTCGAGCCTCGTTTACCGCTCTTTTGAAAATCAGGTGGTTATCTTAAAAAAAACTGCCTGATTTTTTATTTTTCAAGCCCCCTTTTCTATGGTTTTATCTATTATCGGACGAAACCTAAACTGAACATATTGTAGAATAACCCTAATTGAATAACCAATATGGCTAAGAAAATAGAGAAATATCTCCCCGTAGATTACAGTGACAGTTTTTCCATAGAAGTTACAGAAAATCGTTTGTCTCCTAAAGATATTATTTTAAAAGTCTTTGCTCATAACCCCGCTTGGCTCCGAATGTTGTATGCAATAAGGGTCTGTTTAGTCAAACCTTTCGGTATAGAAACTAAAGCTATTGAAAGTGAAGAACTTATTATAGAGGAAGACAAGCAAGAAGCAATTATGAGAAAAGACGATAAACATTTATTGTTTTATGTCGATATTTTCATTACGCCATTGGAAACAGGAAAACAAATGATTGAGGTTACCACATTAGTAAAATACCATAATTGGGTAGGAAAGGCTTATTTCTTTTGCGTAAAACTTTTTCATCGGATCATAGTGCCTTTAGTTCTCAAAAAAGCGCTATGCTGAACAAGCACAGTCGCGGATGCAACTATATAACGAATATGAAAAATGAGATATGTAATATAGAAGTACATGACTTTAGAAAATTAATGCATGAAGAATAGGGCAGTTCATGCATTTTTCGTATTTTTGCACCCTGTTTTAACACTCAAGAAAACTTTAAATAGAAAAATATAATGGCAAAAGAACTGAAAGACCTTACCAAACGTAGTGAAAACTACTCACAGTGGTATAACGATTTGGTGGTAAAAGCTGATTTGGCAGAACAGTCTGCTGTGCGCGGATGTATGGTGATTAAGCCTTACGGATACGCTATCTGGGAGAAAATGCAACGTCAATTGGACGACATGTTCAAGGAAACAGGACACGTAAATGCATACTTCCCGCTATTAATCCCGAAATCATTCTTAAGCCGCGAAGCAGAACACGTAGAAGGGTTTGCGAAAGAGTGTGCCGTAGTAACACATTATCGTTTGAAGAATGCGGAAGACGGTTCAGGAGTTGTAGTAGATCCTGCAGCTAAATTGGAAGAGGAATTGATTATCCGTCCGACATCAGAAACAATCATCTGGAATACTTATAAGAACTGGATTCAGTCATACCGTGACCTGCCTATTCTCTGCAACCAATGGGCGAATGTTTTCCGTTGGGAAATGCGTACCCGTCTTTTCCTGCGTACTGCCGAATTCCTGTGGCAAGAGGGACATACCGCTCATGCTACCCGTGAAGAAGCAGAGGAAGAAGCAATCAGAATGTTGAATGTATATGGTGAATTTGCAGAAAAATATATGGCTGTTCCCGTTGTAAAGGGAGTGAAATCAGCCAATGAACGTTTTGCAGGTGCACTTGACACTTACACAATAGAAGCCATGATGCAGGACGGAAAAGCATTGCAAAGTGGTACTTCCCACTTCCTGGGACAAAACTTTGCAAAGGCATTCGATGTTCAGTTCGTTAACAAGGAAAACAAGTTGGAGTATGTTTGGGCTACTTCATGGGGTGTTTCTACTCGTTTGATGGGTGCATTGATTATGACTCACTCGGATGACAACGGATTGGTATTACCTCCACATTTGGCTCCGATTCAGGTAGTAATCGTTCCTATCTATAAGAATGACGAACAACTGAAACAAATTGACGCTAAAGTAGAAGGCATTGTAGCTAAGTTGAAAGCATTGGGTATCTCTGTGAAATATGATAATGCAGATAACAAACGCCCGGGCTTCAAATTCGCTGATTATGAATTGAAGGGTGTACCTGTTCGTTTGGTTATGGGTGGTCGCGATCTTGAAAACAACACTATGGAAGTGATGCGCCGTGATACACTGGAAAAAGAAACGGTTACTTGTGAAGGCATTGAAACATACGTTCAGAATTTGCTTGAAGAAATGCAAGCTAATATCTACAAGAAAGCATTGGACTACCGTAACTCCAAGATTACAACAGTAGACACCTATGACGAATTTAAAGAAAAAATCGAAGAAGGCGGATTTATTCTGGCTCATTGGGATGGAACTACTGAAACCGAAGAAAAAATTAAGGAAGAAACTAAAGCAACCATTCGTTGTATTCCGTTCGAGTCATTTGTTCCGGGAGACAAAGAACCTGGTAAATGTATGGTAACAGGTAAACCATCTGCTTGCCGCGTGATATTTGCACGTTCTTATTAAACAAAATTCGCACATAATTATAAAAAGGATGGAAACGGCTCAATCGCTTTCATCCTTTTCTTTTTTTCCTTCCATATTATATTATTTATGGCCTGTCCTAACAGTTCATTAGACATTCAATAGTTATTTCAAGCTCTTTTTTCAATCCATTTCAGTTTTATTTCAGAAATATCCCTTTTCTTTGTAGTATGTAAAAAAGAAAGGAGACAAAATTATGAAGATATTGATTGTAGAAGACGAACCCTCTTTGAGAGAACTGATTCAATGTTCACTTGAAAAAGAACGTTACGTTGTAGAAACAGCCAGTGACTTCAATTCTGCTCTACGCAAAATTGAAGATTACGACTATGATTGTATCTTATTGGACATCATGCTACCGGACGGAAGCGGACTTGATCTTCTTGAACGACTGAAAGCTCTCCATAAGCGGGAGAACGTGATTATTATTTCCGCGAAAGACTCTCTGGAAGACAAAGTTTTGGGATTAGAACTGGGAGCGGACGATTATTTGCCAAAGCCATTTCATTTGGTTGAACTAAATGCACGAATTAAAAGCGTGATTCGTCGCCATCAGCATGATGGAGAGATTGATATCCGCCAAGGCAACGTACGGATAGAACCGGATAAATATCGTGTATTTGTCAACGAGCAGGAAGTGGAACTAAATAGAAAAGAATATGATATCCTGTTATATTTTATCAATCGCCCTGGGAGATTAATCAATAAAAACACTTTGGCCGAATCAGTGTGGGGAGACCATATCGATCAGGTCGATAATTTTGACTTCATATATGCACAAATCAAGAATCTTCGCAAAAAGCTCAAGGATTCGGGTGCAACTATTGAAATTAAAGCAGTCTATGGATTTGGGTATAAAATGATAGTAGAATAAAAAGGAAAGAGATTATTGTCCATGAAATTAATATATTACATCATTCTTCGTATTACCCTTGCTCTGACTCTCATACTGACGGTCTGGGCTATCTTCTTTTATGTTACGATGATCGATGAAGTCAACGATGAAGTGGATGATGCTTTGGAAGATTATTCGGAAACCATCATTATCCGGGCATTGGCAGGAGAGGAGCTACCTTCTAAAACCAATGGCTCCAACAATCAATATTATATGATGGAAGTAAGCAAAGAGTATGCGGAAAGCCGGGAGGATATTCAGTATAAAGACTCTATGGTATACATTGAAGAAAAAGGAGAGACCGAGCCGGCACGTATTCTTACTACTATCTTTAAAGATGATGAAGGACGATACCACGAACTGACAGTATCGACCCCCAGCATTGAAAAAGATGATTTGAGAGATGCCATCCAAATGTGGATTATATTTCTATATGTAGCTTTATTATTCTGCATTATTATCATTTCCGTATGGGTATTTTACCGGAATATGCGACCGCTCTATGTACTTCTACACTGGCTGGACGGTTATCAAACAGGAAAAAGAAATAAACCTTTGAGTAACGATACTCAAATCACGGAATTCCGGAAATTAAATGAGGCTGCCATTCGTTATGTGGAACGTACGGAGCAGATGTTCGAACAACAAAAACAGTTTATCGGAAATGCTTCACACGAGATACAAACTCCACTTGCTATCTGCCGTAATCGATTGGAAATGTTGATGGAAGATGATTCGCTATCAGAAAAACAACTGGAAGAACTGATGAAAACGCATCAGACTTTAGAATACATTACTAAATTAAACAAATCCCTATTATTGCTTTCCAAGATTGATAATGGTCAGTTTACGGATACCAAAGAATTGGAACTCAATGTACTTCTCAAACAATATCTGCAAGATTACGAAGAAGTTTATGATTATCGCAACATAGAAGTCACGATAGATGAACAAGGCGTTTTCAAGGTGACAATGAACGAATCCCTGGCTGTTGCTTTGCTCACTAACCTCCTGAAAAATGCATTTGTACATAATATTGATGGAGGACATATCCGAATCACCGTTACTAAGAACGGTATTACTTTCCGAAATTCGGGAGTGGAACATCCGCTGAACAAGGAACATATCTTCGAACGTTTCTATCAGGGTAGCAAAAAAGAAGGATCTACAGGGCTGGGATTAGCTATAGCCGATTCCATCTGTCGTTTGCAACATCTGAATATAAAATATTACTTCGAGCAGAATGAACATTGCTTCGAGATTTCCCAATCATAAGATTCATCTGAAAAACACAGAGGACACGGATTTTAAGTGAACGACCTGTCGGTTATCATAAAACCAATTTGTCAGGTATATCCATTCACCTGTTTCTCCGTGTCCTCTGCGTCTTTTATAGTGAGCAGGTTATCGGGATCGTATTTCTCTCCTCATAAACATGATATAAGAAATAGCGAAGCAAATAACCGTTGCCGCAATCAATCCGGTCAACTGTGGCCATACAACTAAAAGACTTTGTCCCAATGGGAGCGGACTAGGGATAGCTCCCTGTACCTGTTCCATAGTCAATGGCCCCAAACTTCTGACAGAAGGCATCAATAGTGTGGTGGTAGCTTCATTAAACAGTTCACTCGGTGCCAAACGCATCAACCCTAGAATAAACTTCTGATAACTGATAATCTGATAAGGTGATGCCATCTGTGACGGACTCAACCCTTTTGCCACCAAATTAACAATCATGGTATAGAATACACTAAAAAACAGCCAAACAGCCACAGATGCTAAGGCAGAAGTCGCTGCCTGACGGAAACGGAGTGAGAACAGAATAGCCAGATTCAACCAGAATGCTACATAAAAGATACTGGTAATGATGAAGAAAACAATTCTCCAAAACTCTTCTGCCGTAGGAGGAATACCAATAGCAATCAGCCCACATCCCATCACCAGAAAGCCCAATACAAACAACATGATACCTATCACAATCAAAGCAGCCACAAACTTCGCATTGATAATGCAATCGCGATGAATAGGCTGGGACAGCATACGGCTCAATGTTCCTTTATTTTGTTCGGAATTGACTGCATCAAATCCCAAAGCGATTCCCAATAGGGGACCTAAGAAGTTAATAAACAGCACAAAAGAGGGGAGAGTCCCATCTGAAACCGTAAACAACTTCAAGAAAAGAAACGAACCGTCCGGATCATTAGGTTTGATGGCTTCACTAATATTGGTGAGTGCTGTATATAGCGACCCCATACAGGTAAGTGCTATAATACCTATTAGTATAATAAAACGCCAACTTTTGACATGATCGGAAATTTCCTTGTTGACGATAACCCAAAAAGGATGATTGACTTTATTCATGTCTTTCTCCTCCTTCCTCAAAATAATGGTTATAAATATCAGACAATTCCTGCTTCTTATCTTTCAATTCTGCCATATCAATCAAAGCAAGTAATTGGCCATTACTGAACAAACCTACCCGGTCGCACACTTTCTGTACCTGATCCAGATGATGGGAAGAGAAAAGCACTGTCAGTCCTTCTTCTTTACTCAACCAGCGAATCAGTTCGATAAATTCCTGAACACCTGCAGGGTCAATCCCTGAAGTCGGCTCATCGAGAATAATAATCTCCGGATTTTTAATAAGTACATCAGCCAATCCCAACCGCTGTCTCATACCACGAGAGTATTTCCCTGTCTTTTTGGCTAACTGATCTTCAAGGCCTACCCGCTTCATCAGTTCCATAGCCTTGGTTTTTGCCTCTTTATCAGAAATACCATTTAATCGCGCTGTATAGATCAAATTCTCCGGTCCTGTCATATCATCATAGAATCCTACATCTTCTGGCAAATACCCAATTTTCCTTTTTACTTCAATGGGGTGTGTAGTAGAATTGATTCCACAAATTTCAACTGTTCCCGAAGTAGGCTCTGTCAATCCCAACATCATTAAGATAGTAGTTGATTTTCCAGCACCATTCGGTCCCAGTAATCCGAAGATTTCTCCTTTCCGGATATTCAGGCGAATATGATCTACAGCAGTGAAATTACCGTATTGTTTGGTCAAATCGGTAAGTACGATCACTTGTTCGCCCATAATTTACCTCCTTCCATATTTACGGAACAGATAGTAAACCACGCCGATGGTGGCAATAATGATAAGAACGCCTACCCATCCCCATATCATCGGAGTTTTTACTGCAACTCTGAACTGCGCATCTGCATTTACTTCAGGAGTTTTTGCCATGATGGTAGTCACATAGTCGCCTGGCAATGCTTTTTTAGAAGCTTTCAAAGTAGCCATAACCGTTGATGTCTCTCCGGCTTTTAGTGCATCGATTTTTGAAGGTTCGAAAGTTACTTCCCAGTCAGCAGGTTTATTAGCAGACAGCTGAATATCTTTCAGTAATGAAGAACCTGTATTTCTGACTTCCAGTTCTATTTTCTTTATATCACCTGCTGTGACATCTGTACTCAATAACCCACGGGGAGTAGTCAGTTCCATTTGATAAGAGCCGGTAACAACCACTTCCAGTTCCAATTCGGCAGAAGTGGTACCTGTAGCGGCGCGTACCGGAATTTTGTAACTGCCGGCTTCTACATTGGCAGGAGGAGTAATATCTATACTTACATTTTGAGTGCTGTTGGCTTCCACTTGTGCAGAAGTGGCTTGCTTATAGTTAGGTTTAAAAACTACATTCCAACCTCTGGGTGCATTAGCCATCAAAGCATATAGCTGCTGGTCGGCAGTCTGATTCTTTAAAGTGGCACTGAAAGTGAAGGTTGATTTGGAATTTCCCTGCATGTTGGGTTGGTCGGTAGTAAATTCAGTCTGGTATGTTCCTTTTTGAGCAACCACTACATCCAATGGAAGTTTGGCGTTTCCGGCATATACCACAAAGTGATAATTACCTTTATTCACTTTTAATGGGACTTCGACTTTTAAATTGAAAGTCTTTTTCTCTTTGGGAAGTACCGATAGTTGGCTAAGGCTCCAGCCACCGGATTTCATCTCGTGTTTCCAACTGGAGGACAATCCGCTGACAGAAAGATTCGCATTCGTCAACTGGTCTGTGTTGTTGATAAGATCAATACTGTAGTCAATTGACGCTCCGGGAGATACGGAGATTTTTGTGTAAGGTGTGTACAGAATCACGCTCTTAGGTATTGAATCATTGGCGTGCGTGTAACTCATAGGGATCATCCCCAATAGAATAGCTAATAATAAAAAATAATTTGTTCTCATAGTCATACAAAAGTTCTTATGGTTGTTTAATATGAATATTGTCAAATTTGTGTGTGCAAAAATAAACGATGTATCTATTAGTAGTTTTAAAAGAATCCTAAAGAATCTAATTTCAAGAAGAAATTATAGTGACACTATCTCTATAGGATGGTGACGGTATCCTTTATGTATAGTGACGCTATGTTAACCGGATAACGTCACTATATTTTTTCGATTTTTTTTTCGGAAATTCTCAAAATTCCCAAATCTTTTCAGATTCTCCTCTCATCTTTGCATTATCAAATTAATAATAATAGTAAAAACCAATATTAAAAAACAACGATTATGAAAAAGTTAGTATTCTTATTAGTGTGTCTTTTCACTTTGCAAACAGTAGCTCGTGCAGATGACGACAAACCAATCCAGGTAACTCAAATGCCACAACCGGCACAGCAGTTTATCAAACAGCATTTTGCCGACAGCAAAGTAGCATTAGCCAAAATGGAGAGTGATTTCTTTTATAAAAGTTATGAAGTGATTTTCACGAATGGCGATAAAGTGGAGTTTGACAACAAAGGCAACTGGGAAGAAGTGAACTGCAAATATAGTTCTGTACCTACAGCAATTATTCCGGCAGCTATTCAGAAATACGTAACGACCAATTACCCTGATGCTAAAATTCTAAAAATTGAGAGAGATAAGAAAGATTATGAAGTAAAACTGTCCAACCGTACGGAACTGAAGTTTGACCTGAAATTTAATTTGATTGATATTGATTTCTAAACCTATTTAAATTGAACAAAGATGAAACTAAAGATTTATACACTTTTACTGGCACTAAGCGTCACATGGAGTCTGCAAAGTTGTGACAACGATGACGATGGTTCAATAGCTGTTCCTGCCGAACTTCAAAGTGCATTTTCATCCAAATTCCCTAATGCTGCAAATGTGAAGTGGGAAACTAAGTCTGGATATTATGTAGCAGATTTCTATGACGGATATGAAGCATCTGCATGGTTCACCCAAGATGGTAAATGGCAAATGACAGAAACGGACATTCCTTACAATGCATTACCACAAGCAGTAAAAATGTCTTTTGAGAACAGCGAATATGCCTCATGGAAGCGGGATGATATAGACAAACTGGAACGGACAGGCGTTGAAACTGTTTTCGTAATTGAAGTCGAAAAGCAGAATCAGGAGGTCGATTTGTATTATTCTGCTGATGGAACTCTGATTAAAAGCATTGTAGACACTGATGATGATAACAGCGAACATCTTCCTGTACAATTGACTGAAGCTATGAAAAACTTCATCAATGAAAAGTATCCGAATGCAAGAATCATGGAAGTAGACGTTGAAGATGATAGAAATGATTGGGATTTTGGATTTACAGAGGTAGATATCATTCATAATGGAATCTCAAAAGATGTATTGTTCAACCAGACTGGAAATTGGTATTCTACTTCATGGGAAATACGTCAGAATGAATTGCCTGAAGCAGTAAACAATACTCTCAATAATCAATATGGAGAATATCGTTTTGACGAAGCGGAGTATATTGAAAAAGCAGATGGTAGCATATATTATCGAATTGAACTTGAGAAGGGGGATGTAGATAAAGTAGTAAACATAGGCGAGAACGGTACTGTCCTTTCATAGGTCAAAGTGCATAATTCTGAAACATAATTCTCACAAACAACAAACGATGACATAATTCCTGGGGGATATGTCATCGTTTATTATTTTTTACTGCTCCTGTACACGTTTTCTTTTCACTGCCGATTTAGCAGTTTTATCAGTGATGCTGTCCGTTTGTTGCGGTTTCACCTTTTCAGCTTCTTCCCGTTTCCGCTTATTGCGTAACCGCCATTTATTCCAGAAATATAGATCACTCCATTTATTGAAATCCTTTTTATACATGATACCTACACCTTGTGTAGTCAAGTTTGTTTTTGTGTAATAACGGTCATTTGTCTCATTATAAGCCTTCAAACGAATATCTCCCGAACGGGTAATCAGCCATTCTGCTTCAAAGTCTCCTACAAAGTTAGTATTAGCCATCGGATTATCCCGATAACCGAAGTTTCCGTTTATCAATAAACGGTTATTCAATAATTGTCCCGACAAAATACCTTCTACTTCCATGTCTGTCCAACCCTTATCACCCGTACTCAAATTCGTACCGATATTCCAGTTATTCGTTTCAAAGACCTGTGAAAGTGCATTGTTCAACTGGCCGGAGAGAGTAGATGAGAGCACCGATGACATCACATTCGAATTCTGATTATTATTACGGGCATCTTCCGTATAGAACTTGCCAATACCCAGCAAATAAAGAATCTGCATATTCATTTGCTCTTCCGTACTGATATAATTACGTACCAATGTTTGTATTTCATCTCTTTCATTCGGAAGCTCAATACCCAGTTTGATAGTCGGTCGTACCAGCATACCACTTAGATTCATGATACAATTTACACGCACATTGGGTTGTTGTATAATAGCCGAAGCATCCGGTATCAAATCATTCAAAGAGGCAGAGTTCACTGTATATGAAGCTTGTATGTCCATGTTAGCATCCAAAGGTGCACCATTGAACGTTATTGTACTTCCATCTTTGATAATAAAGTCTTTACGAATCACTTCCTGCAAACTAAATTTATATACTCCTTGATTGATCCGGTAATTACCAAACATTTTCACATCGCCCTTATTATAAAATTCCGTCCGGATATTTCCCGTACCTTTTCCGCTGATATAATCTCCGGCAATAGGGTCCATAATGATTCGCATGGTGGCATCGGGAGTTGCATCCACGAGAATATTCAAACGGATATCTGTTTTCTGCTCTTCCTCCTCCTGACGTTTTTGCTGTATTTGTTCGTAATATGAGATTACTTGAACAGAATCCTGGATAGTACGACGAGGTGTTTTATCCACGAATTTGATAAACTGATTGCTAGTAGCCGATGCTACACTACCATTAATATAGGTAAAGGTAGTATTTCGATTTGTAGTCATGGCCACATTTACATCGAGCCCCTGTATGGCGTTTCCAGAGAGCAATACATTCCCGGTACCATATACCGTACCATAGAAAGGCATATCTGTCGATTCTTTTGTGTTCATCACAAGCATATTATTTGCCTGTATCTCGAAACGATAGTTTAGGTTCTTAAAATGCTGGAAATGCAAATATCCATTCATTCTCCCCGAATGCCCTTCCATATCAGAGATATGTATATTATTGAATGTCAATCCGGTAGGAGCCAAATGAATAGTATCTTTTACCGCAAAATGTGTGTTTAAAATATCAAAATTCATGGATGCATCTGTCATAACCGCACCATCCAGGTTCAATCCTTTAAATTTTCCATAGAAATGTACTTTTCCTGTTCCTCGCCCTTTAATATCATTGGCAATAGACTTCATATAATGTTCGAGGAATTTCAGATTCAATTCATTTGCTTCAATATTTAAATCAAGTCCGCTCTCGGGTTTTAATGGATAAATAATACCCGTGACACGCGACGGAGAAGGAGATATATCCTGAATGGATGCATCCAACCGGATACCTCTGTTTTCATTATCCCACTCACCATATATATCCAGTTCACCCAAACGACCGTGATTGAGTGAGAAATTCTTTATAAATAAACGGGTATTCATGATAGGCTTTTTAAACACTCCGCTTGCATAAGCCGTTCCTGTTGCATCGCCCTCAAAATTTACATCGTCGGATATACTTGCAATATCAAATACATATCCCATATTTATATCCTTTAGATCAACCTTTACAGTATCTTTAGGATTCTCGGAAAGCCGGCCGTTAATACGTACATACCTATCCTGATGACTAAAATAGAAATTATTCACATCCACTCGTCCGGAATCGACCACCACCTGCGAAGGATGTATCTTCCAGAGAGTATCATTTAAAATAACATCAGTAGGCTTCACATCCACCATCGCTTTCAACAATGACTTTTCTCCGCTTGTACGTAGAAATTTGGCAACAGCTGCTAATTTCCCGCTATATGTTGCTGCAGCATTATTTCCCCAATCCAAAGTCGTACTGACATTGTCATCTTTAGCTTGTGCATCCAGAGATAGATTGACTGCCCCTTTCTTTTTCAAATTAGTCAGACGAACCCGTGCACGAATATGATCTGCCGGATTCTCGCACAGAATCATACCTGACTCAATATAGTTGTTCTTATATTGCAGACGGGGAAAATATCCCTCTATACGCAAGCGTTGTAAAGCATCATTAAAATATCCCTTCAACGTAGAATGAGTATATACCGTTAACGGTATATCAAATATCGTAGATAAAATGTCCGTATTATATATATGTATATCAAACAAAAAGTTATTATGGGTTTCAATCGGCTTCTTGGGAGGTAATATCAAAGACGGCACATATTTCCGCATAATATTCAGAATACTGGCAGGCAATGTGTGATATTGGAATTTTCCCTCTATGCTTGCTTTCAGGAATTCGGAAGTCAATCTAAGCTGATTTTCTCCATTTTGTTTGGTTGCCCGGATATTCATATTCTGCATGAAATATGCTTTATCCGGAGCTGTAAATTCCAAGCTATCCACATTGATTTCTCCAATCATCTCATCCACTGATCCACCTGTAAAATTGGCTTTCAGTTTTAAAGAGAACTCTGCATCAGGATATTTGGTCGTAAGATTCAAATCATGTGGGCGTACTTTATTGACTACTGCAAGAAAATTAAAAGTAGGAACTTTGGATGCAACATTTACGTCTCCATTCAGATAAATAGAGCCATTAGGATCATCCAACGCAATCTTTCCATTAAATCCGCCTTGTTTGTATTCTCCGTCCAGTGTGATATTTTCATATCTATATCTGCTATAATCTATCGAAGCAATCAGTCCTTTCAATTCTACGGCAGGCAAGTGGTCAGCAATATGCCGGCCATGTACATCCAGATTGAAAGTAATTTCTCCCAATTCCTCATTATCCAATAATTTACCTAGTTGAAAATCCTCTGTTTTGACAGCTCCGGAATACGCAAACAATCCTTTTGTCTTATCAGAACTCAATTTTAAGTCGGTCTTTACATTTCCAAGACTCGTTTGTAATTGTCCATAAGTAACTAAGTCCGTGAAGTATCCCGAAATTTCTCCCTGGAAACTCACGTTGCCCAAACGTTCGAGAAGAGGAGGAACTCCATTATAATTAGGACTCAAATTACGCACTAAAAAACCGACTCCGCGGGTATTGGCCGAAAGTTCGGAAAGAGTTCCATATACATACGCATCTTGTGGACGCGATAAGTCCTGAAGCGATACATCTCCTCGCAGACGGAACTGACGGTCATCGGCTGTAATCTCCAGATGCGAACAAGTCAACTGGTCCACAGTTCCCTTCACCTCCATATCCAATGTTACCGGTTCCTTGAAATGCGATAGGATAGGAACAAAAGGAGAAATATCTTTTAGAGTAACTTGCGACGGCAAAGTACGGAAAGAGAAATGCACTTGTTCTGTAAAACGGTCAAAAGCTTTCAAACTATCATACTCTAAATGAATGGTATCCAGCTTGAGAGAGGTTTCGGGCAATTCTATTGTAAAATTATCAATGTTTGTCTGCTTGTTATTGGCAACCAGTTTCAAACTCATTTTTTTCAAAGAGAAGCCGGATGCTTTTTCATCAAGGCTCAATCGCTTGATCCCTAAATTCAAAGAGTCCTTACTTAATGCCTTCAGCGATATATTAGCGATGATATTTTGAAGCTGAATATGCTTAGCGTTAAATTTCCCCGGTGTTTCTTCTTCCGACAACACATGATAAGACATCCTTCCACGACGAATCAGGATGGAATTAATACGCAAATCAAGGGAGTTTTCTTTCTTCACGGTATCTTTGGAAGCAAAAGCATCCAAAACAAACTTAAAATTAGGAGGGGAATCCGGAGTCTCTTTCCGGAGATTGATATTAAATCCGAAAAGCTGGACACTGCTAATGGATATCTTTCCTTTAAAAAAGGGCATAATATCGAACTTGGCGGACAAACGTGTGACTTTGAGCATTTCCTGACCACTCTGATCGTCAAGCAATACATCATCAATAATAATACGGTTCAATAGACCCATATTAATTCTACCAATCACTACCTTTGTATTTAAAACTTCAGAAAGTTCTTCAGCTACAAATACACTCATTGCTTGCTGAATGTTTGGTATATTCAGCAAAACAATAGTCCCGATATATACTCCCAGTACAATACCTACTACCCAGCGTACAGTCTTTTTCAGCGTTCTGATATGCGATAACTTTTATTTTGCGAACAAAAATATAAAATAGTTCGTTACGAATCGTAGTTTTATGATTACTTTTGCACCGTTTAATAGTTTAAATACTTATGAGTGCAATAATTTTAGGAATTGAATCCTCCTGTGACGATACGTCGGCAGCCGTAATCAAGGATGGTTATTTGCTGTCAAATGTGGTATCAAGTCAAGCCGTACATGAAGCATACGGTGGAGTAGTACCCGAGTTGGCTTCACGGGCACACCAACAAAACATCGTACCGGTAGTACATGAAGCATTAAAACGTGCTGGCGTCACCAAAGAAGAGTTGAGCGCGGTAGCTTTCACTCGCGGACCGGGATTGATGGGGTCTTTGCTTGTTGGAGTCTCCTTTGCAAAAGGATTCGCTCGTTCTTTAAACATCCCAATGATTGATGTTAATCATTTGACCGGACATGTTTTAGCTCATTTTATTAAAGCGGAAGGAGAAGAAGAGAGACAACCTGTTTACCCATTTCTCTGTTTGCTGGTATCTGGAGGAAATTCACAAATCATACTGGTCAAAGCCTATAATGATATGGAGATTCTTGGACAGACTATTGACGATGCCGCAGGTGAAGCTATTGATAAATGCTCTAAAGTGATGGGACTTGGTTATCCCGGCGGACCGATCATTGATAAACTGGCTCGTCAGGGAAATCCGAAAGCTTTTACATTTAGCAAACCGCATATTCCCGGTTTAGATTACAGTTTCAGCGGATTGAAAACTTCCTTTTTATATTCATTACGCGACTGGCTAAAAGATGATCCGGATTTTATAGAGCACCATAAAGTGGATCTTGCAGCATCATTGGAAGCTACTATAGTGGACATTCTGATGGATAAATTACGGAAAGCTGCCAAAGAATATAAAATTAATGAAATAGCAGTAGCCGGAGGAGTTTCCGCAAATAACGGATTACGCAATGCTTTCCGAGAACACGCCGAGAAATATGGTTGGAATATTTTCATCCCTAAATTCAGTTATACTACCGATAATGCAGCAATGATTGCCATTACCGGATATTTCAAATACCTGGATAAGGATTTTTGTTCTATTGATCTTCCGGCTTATTCGCGTGTGACATTATAATAAGTATACCTTATATATAATAGGATAAAACTAAGAAGTATGTTTGCCGAAATAATAACCATTGGCGATGAACTGCTGATAGGACAGGTTGTCGATACTAATTCTGCCTGGATGGGACAGGAATTAAATAAAATAGGTATTGAGGTTCTTCGTATTGTTTCAATCCGTGACCGGGAAGAAGAAATCATGGAAGCGATTGATAATGCGATGGAAAGGGTGAATATTGTTTTAGTAACCGGAGGACTCGGACCTACCAAAGACGATATTACCAAACAGACTTTATGTAAATACTTCCATACGGAACTGGTTTTCAACGAAGAAGTATTCGAAAACGTAAAGCGGGTACTGGCAGGAAAAATACCAATGAATGCACTCAATAAAAGCCAGGCAATGGTCCCGAAAGATTGTATGGTAATAAATAACCCTGTGGGAAGTGCTTCTGTCAGTTGGTTCGAGAGGGATGGCAAGGTACTTGTTTCCATGCCGGGCGTTCCACAAGAGATGATTGCTGTGATGACAGAAAGCGTGTTACCTAAGCTGCACGATAGGTTTCAAACGGATGTTATTATGCATCAAACATTTCTCGTACAGCACTATCCAGAATCTGTATTAGCCGAAAAGTTAGAATCGTGGGAGAACGCTTTACCGGAATGCATTAAATTGGCATATCTACCCAAACTTGGCATTATTCGTCTTAGACTGACCGGACGAGGACAAAACAGAGAAGAAGTAAAAGTTCTTCTTGAACGTGAAAAGTTAAAATTAGAGGAAATACTTGGTGAAGATATTTTCAGTGAAGAAGATACACCATTGGAGGTTATAGTCGGTGAGCTTTTAAAAAAGAAGAAATTGACCGTTTCCACCGCAGAAAGTTGTACCGGGGGCAGTATTGCCGCACGGTTGACTTCCATCGCCGGCAGTTCTGAATATTTTAATGGAAGTGTAGTGGCCTACTCTAATGAAGTGAAAATGGGGCTTTTGCACGTTTCCTCCGAAACTTTGGAACAATATGGAGCTGTCAGTGAGGAAACTGTGATTGAAATGGTAAAAGGTGCGATGAAAGCATTAAAAACAGATTGCGCTGTTGCTACTTCAGGGATAGCAGGCCCTGGAGGTGGTACTCCGGAAAAGCCGGTGGGAACTGTTTGGATAGCTGCTGGTTATAAAAACGAAATTCATACTTACAAGCAAGAAACAAACCGCGGAAGAAGCATGAACATTGAAAGAGCTGGCAATAATGCCCTATTAATGCTCCGTGATTTACTCAAATAAAGAAAAATAGGTGCCTGAAAGTGAATTATTTTAAGAAATTCTTGTTTTATACGGATAAAAGTGCTTACTTTGCGTCCTGTTTGAAATAAGTATAGATATAAAACTATAAAAATAAGATAGAAATGTCGAAGATTTGTCAAATTACCGGAAAGAAAGCCATGATTGGCAACAATGTTTCACACTCAAAGAGAAGAACTAAAAGAACCTTTGATTTGAACTTGTTTAACAAAAAGTTCTATTATGTAGAACAGGATTGTTGGATCAGCCTTAGCCTTTGCGCTAACGGGTTGCGTATTATCAACAAAAAAGGACTGGATGCTGCGCTGACTGAAGCAGTGGCTAAAGGTTATTGTGATTGGAAAAGCATTAAAGTAATCGGCTAAACGTAGAGGAGAAAACTTACAATGGCAAAGAAAGCAAAAGGTAACAGAGTACAAGTGATTCTGGAATGTACAGAACACAAAGACAGTGGAATGCCGGGAACATCTCGTTATATCACAACTAAGAACAGAAAGAATACTACAGAAAGACTTGAGTTGAAAAAATACAACCCAATTCTGAAGAGAGTAACAGTACACAAGGAAATTAAATAATAAAAGTAGTATAACCCATGGCAAAGAAAACAGTAGCAAGTTTGCACGAAGGTTCAAAAGAAGGTCGTGCTTATACCAAGGTTATCAAAATGGTAAAATCTCCGAAAACTGGAGCATACGTTTTTGATGAGCAAATGGTTCCGAACGAAAAAGTACAAGACTTTTTCAAAAAATAATCGAAATAGCATATACGCTATAACTGCAAAATCCTCTCATTGGTAAACAATGAGGGGATTTTTTATTGCTTCTTTTTTTACTTTTCCAATCCTTTGTTATATCTTTGTAGCAAATGTATTATACAAACAAGTGTCAATATGGGATTTTTTAGTTTTTTTTCAAAGGAGAAGAAGGAAACTTTAGATAAAGGATTATCTAAAACCAAAGAGAGCGTATTCAGTAAGATTGCTCGTGCTGTGGCTGGTAAGTCAAAAGTAGACGATGAAGTATTAGATAATCTGGAAGAAGTACTGATCACATCTGACGTAGGTGTAGAAACAACTTTAAATATTATCAAACGCATCGAGAAACGCGCTGCGGCTGATAAGTATGTGAATACTCAAGAACTGAATCTTATATTACGTGACGAAATAGCAGCTTTGCTTACCGAAAACAACTCGGATGATGTAGCTGATTTTGACGTACCCATCACAAGGAAACCTTATGTAATTATGGTTGTGGGAGTGAATGGAGTAGGGAAGACTACAACTATCGGCAAGCTGGCTTATCAATTCAAAAAAGCAGGCAAATCGGTTTATTTGGGAGCAGCCGATACTTTCCGCGCTGCAGCTGTGGAACAGCTAATGATTTGGGGAGAACGGGTAGGAGTTCCCGTAGTTAAACAGAAAATGGGAGCAGATCCCGCATCTGTGGCTTATGACACTCTTAGTTCGGCCGTTGCCAATAACGCAGATGTGGTTATTATTGATACAGCCGGTCGTCTGCACAATAAGGTAGGCTTAATGAACGAGTTGACCAAAATTAAGAATGTGATGAAAAAGGTAGTGCCTGATGCACCGGATGAAGTTTTATTGGTACTGGACGGTTCCACCGGACAAAATGCATTTGAGCAAGCCAAACAATTTACTTTGGCGACGGAAGTTACCGCTATGGCCATCACTAAGCTTGATGGAACCGCTAAAGGTGGTGTTGTGATTGGTATTTCCGATCAATTCAAGATTCCTGTTAAGTATATCGGACTAGGCGAAGGCATGGAAGACCTGCAGGTATTCCGTAAAAATGAATTCGTTGATTCCTTGTTTGGAGAAAATGCATGAAAAGAAAAACAATAGATATTATTACTTTAGGATGTTCTAAAAATCTGGTTGACTCCGAGCAGCTAATGCGCCAATTGGAGGAAGTCGGATACAGCGTAACTCATGACACTGAAAATCCGCAAGGAGAAATTGCGGTAATCAATACATGTGGTTTCATTGGTGATGCCAAAGAAGAATCCATAAATATGATTCTGGAGTTCGCTGAAAGAAAGGAAGAAGGGGATTTAAAGAAACTTTTCGTGATGGGTTGTCTTTCCGAACGCTATCTCAAGGAATTAGCTGTTGAGATACCACAGGTAGATAAGTTTTATGGGAAGTTTAATTGGAAGGAGCTTTTACAGGACTTGGGAAAGGTCTATCACGATGAATTATATATCGAACGGACATTGACAACTCCCCAGCATTATGCTTACCTGAAAATTTCAGAAGGATGTGATCGTAAATGTTCTTATTGTGCTATCCCTATTATTACAGGACACCATATTTCCAAACCAATGGAAGAAATTCTGGACGAAGTACGATACTTGGTATCGCAAGGCGTGAAAGAATTTCAGGTGATCGCACAGGAATTGACTTATTACGGCATAGACCGGTATAAGAAACAAATGCTTCCGGAATTGATTGAGCGTATTTCTGATATACCCGGGGTGGAATGGATTCGCTTGCATTATGCTTATCCAGCACATTTCCCAACAGATTTATTCCGGGTTATGCGCGAACGTGACAATGTATGTAAATACATGGACATTGCCCTTCAGCACATCAGTGACAATATGTTGAAGTTAATGCGCCGACAAGTGAGCAAAGAGGATACTTACCAATTGATCGAACAATTCCGCAGAGAAGTGCCGGGCATTCACCTGAGGACGACTTTAATGGTAGGACATCCCGGAGAAACCGAGGAAGACTTCGAGGATCTCAAAGAATTTGTACGTAAAGTACGTTTTGATCGAATGGGTGCTTTCGCATATTCCGAAGAAGAAGGGACTTATGCTGCAGAAACATACGAAGATTCTATTCCACAAGAGGTTAAACAAGCCCGACTTGATGAATTGATGGATATCCAGCAAGGTATTTCGGCAGAGTTAAGTGCAGAAAAGATCGGTAAACAGATGAAAGTTATCATCGATCGTCTGGAAGGAGATTATTATATCGGACGAACAGAATTTGATTCACCGGAAGTAGATCCGGAAGTATTGATTGATCGTTCAGAGAGAGAACTTAAGATCGGACAGTTGTATCAGGTAGAAGTGGTGAATGCGGACGATTTTGATTTATATGCAAAGATTATAAATGACTATGAATAATAAGGAATTTACATCCGAACTAGCGGAAAGATTGGGATACACAATCAAGGATACTTCCGAATTGATGAATTCTTTGTTGTCCAGTATGACACAAGAATTGGAAGAAGGTAATGTGATTGCAATTCAAGGATTCGGTTCTTTTGAAGTGAAAAAGAAAGCGGAACGGATTTCAATCAACCCGGCAAGCAAACAACGCATGCTGGTTCCACCTAAATTGGTATTATCGTATAGACCTAGTAATACATTGAAAGATAAGTTTAAATAAATATTTCCCGTTATGAATGAAAGACTAACAATTCAAGACCTTACTGACTTATTGGCAGCCAAACATAGCATGACCAAGAAAGACGCCGAAGCGTTTGTTAAAGAGTTTTTCCTCTTGATAGAACAAGCCTTGGAGAACGAAAAGACTGTAAAAATCAAAGGATTGGGAACTTTCAAACTTATTGATGTAGATAGCCGGGAAAGTGTCAATGTCAACACAGGCGAGCGTTTCCAGATAAAAGGACATACAAAAGTCTCATTTTCTCCGGATGCAAATCTAAGGGATACGATAAATAAACCTTTTGCACACTTTGAGACTGTTGTATTGAATGAAAATACAATTCTGGAAGATACTCCGATAGAAGAGACTGAGGAAGAAGAAACAGGAGAGGAAGCGTCAGCACAGGCAGTCTTAAATGAGATGGGGGATGACTCTGAAACTACTGTGATAGAAGAAAATGAAGGTACTGATGATGGTCTTTCGGAAGAAGAGCCGATTCAGGAAGAGCAAATAGCCAGTCAGCCACTTGCGGAAGAGTCCATTGAAGAACCTGCTATTACTGAGGAATCTGCAATAGCACAGGAATCGACAGAACAGACGTCTCCTAAAGAGCCCGAAGAAGCCATTACAGAGACTGATATCGAAGAAAAGGTAGAACAGCTGGAAGATGAAGAGGTTCCGGAAGAGGAAGTGATAATCAATGAGCAGCAAGCAGCATCTATAGAAGAAGAAAAAGAAGAGATCACTGCCGAAAAGATTATAGAGCAAGAGCTTCTAAAAGCAAATCTGCAACCTGTGACTCCTATAGTGCCTCCTGCTGAAAAAGAAACGATAAAACCGGTCCAACCGGAACAAGTATCCCAACCGGTTTCTAAAAAGACAGCCCCAGTGAAGGAAAAATCTCCTGTACCTTATTTAATAGCTGTTATTGTAGTCGTTTTGTTATTATGCGGAGGTGTCATTCTTTTTATTTATTATCCGGATTTATTCTCTTCTTCATCTGACAAGAATGCACTTAATATGCCGCCTGTGACGACTCAACCCGTTCAACCGGAAGCGCAGCTTTCTGATACGATTGCACATAAGGATACTACAAAGGTAATAACGCCTGATGTATCCAAAGTCGCTACCACGACACAACCGGTTGCCAAAAAAGAAGAAGCTATTCCTGTCAAAGCAGAACCTCAAACGGTTACACAACAACCTGCTACTTCTGCCTATCTGGATTCAGCATCTTATAAGATTACGGGAACCAAGACAAAATATACAATCAAAGAAGGAGAAACTTTGACTAGGGTTTCCTTGCGTTTTTATGGTACAAAGGCAATGTGGCCATACATTGTGAAACACAATCCGAAGGTTATTAAGAACCCCAACAATGTACCGTATGGCACAACTATTGAAATACCAGAACTTACAAAAGAATAAGTAGTTATAATCCATTCACCCGACCATGCAAATCCTGTATTGGTCGGGTGAAGTGTTATGGATGTACAAAAGCGTATGAAAGTACCTTAATCTAAAGATTTCGCATTGTTTTTTAATAAAAATTAGTTGCAATCGTTAATTATATGGCGTACTTTTGGGGCAAAATAAAAAGCCTTATGACACAGGCAAGGCTTACATAAAATTAATGGGATTTAAATAATAAAATATTAAGTATTTATGGCTGAATCAATTGATATCCGCGAGCTAAATGAGCGGATTGAAAGACAAAGTGCTTTCGTTACCAATCTTACGACAGGTATGGACCAAATCATTGTTGGTCAGAAACATTTGGTTGAATCACTGCTTATCGGATTACTTTCCGATGGACACGTCCTCTTGGAAGGTGTGCCTGGTTTGGCGAAAACTTTGGCTATTAAGACACTCGCTTCTCTGATTGATGCGAAATATAGCCGTATCCAGTTTACGCCGGACTTATTGCCTGCAGACGTTATCGGTACAATGGTTTACAGTCAGAAAGATGAATCTTTTAAAGTGCAGCGCGGACCTATTTTCGCAAACTTTGTATTAGCTGAT
Organism: Bacteroides sp. LFL-34; assembly: GCF_027257075.1. Lineage (NCBI taxonomy): Bacteria > Pseudomonadati > Bacteroidota > Bacteroidia > Bacteroidales > Bacteroidaceae > Bacteroides > Bacteroides sp. LFL-34. The sequence goes on from NZ_JAPQKZ010000002.1 coordinate 471,486, forward strand.
GAAATAAACCGTGCTCCTGCAAAAGTACAAAGTGCTTTGCTGGAAGCAATGCAAGAACGTCAGGTTACTATTGGTAAAGAAACATTCATGTTACCGGAACCTTTCCTTGTATTGGCAACTCAGAACCCTATCGAACAGGAAGGTACTTATCCGCTTCCTGAAGCACAGGTTGACCGTTTCATGCTGAAAGTAGTCATTGATTATCCGAAGTTGGAAGAAGAAAAATTGATTATTCGTCAGAATATCAATGGTGAGAAGTTCAATGTGAAACCTATTCTAAGAGCGGATGAAATTATTGAAGCACGTAAGGTTGTTCGTCAAGTCTATCTGGATGAGAAGATCGAGCGTTATATTGTAGATATCGTATTTGCAACTCGTTTCCCAGAAAAATATGACCTCAAGGAACTGAAAGATATGATCGGATTCGGAGGTTCACCTCGTGCGTCTATCAATCTGGCTTTAGCTGCTCGTACGTATGCATTCATCAAACGTCGCGGCTACGTTATTCCGGAAGATGTACGTGCTGTAGCACATGATGTTCTTCGTCACCGTATCGGATTGACATACGAAGCTGAAGCTAACAACATGACTTCGGACGAAATCATCAGTAAGATTCTGAATAAGGTTGAAGTACCCTAATTTGTAGTTATAATACAGTCAATAAGTAGTCATAAATATCTATGCATGACTACTTAACTACCTACTAATTAACTACTGTATAAATGGAAACAAGTGAAATACTAAAAAAAGTTCGCCAAATTGAAATAAAGACACGAGGATTGTCTAACAATATCTTTGCAGGCCAGTATCATTCGGCTTTCAAAGGTAGGGGTATGTCATTTTCGGAAGTCCGTGAATATCAATTCGGTGATGATATACGTGACATAGACTGGAATGTGACTGCGCGCTTCAATAAACCTTATGTGAAAGTGTTTGAAGAAGAACGTGAACTGACAGTTATGTTAATGGTTGATGTTTCCGGAAGTTTGGAATTTGGTACGATCAAGCAGTTAAAGAAAGATATGGTGACGGAAATCGCTGCTACTCTTGCTTTCTCTGCCATCCAGAATAATGATAAAATAGGTGTGATTTTCTTTTCAGACCGGATAGAGAAGTTTATTCCTCCCAAGAAAGGACGTAAACATATCTTGTATATTATCCGTGAATTAATTGATTTCCAACCGGAAAGCCGTCGCACAAATATTCGTCTTGCCTTGGAATATTTGACAAACGTAATGAAAAGGCGTTGCACTGCATTTATCTTATCAGATTTTATTGACCAGGAAAGCTTTAAGAATGCGCTGACCATTGCTAACAGGAAACATGATGTAGTAGCATTGCAAGTATACGACAGGAGAGTCAGTGATCTTCCTCCAGTAGGACTGATGCGAATCAAAGATGCAGAAACTGGGCATGAACAATGGATTGACACTTCTTCCAAAGCTGTACGCCGGGCACATCGCGACTGGTGGATACAAAAGCAGACTGAACTGAACGATACTTTTACCAAAAGTAACGTAGATGCTGTATCCGTCAGAACCGATCAGGATTACGTAAAGGCATTGTTGAATTTATTTGCCAAACGAAATTAATGGAATCAAAGATGAATAGAAATATTATTCTGATAGCATTATTAGGTCTATTGTTTGTCAGTAAAGCAGTAGCACAGTCTGTTACAGTAGAAGCAAAAATTGATTCACTGCAGATACTGATCGGCGAACAGGCGAAAGTGCAACTGCAAGTAGCCATGGATGCCAAACAGCGTGCTATTTTTCCTGCTTACACTGATACACTGGTAAGAGGTGTGGAAATTATAGAAACAGTCAAACCAGATACACAATTCCTGAATGATCGTCAGCGGATGGTGATTACGCAGGAGTACATTATCACTTCTTTTGACTCTGCTCTATATTATCTCCCGCCAATGCCAGTTACCGTAGATGGGAAAGTGTACAACTCCAAAGCTCTCGCATTAAAAGTATATTCAATGCCGGTTGACACCTTACATCCGGACCAGTTCTTCGGACAAAAATCTGTGATGAAAGCTCCTTTCGCATGGGAAGACTGGTATGGATTGATCGCTTGTTCATTCCTGGCTTTACCTTTGCTTGGCCTGCTGATCTATCTGATTGTTCGCATACGTGATAATAAACCGATTATCCGTAAAATTAAAGTTGAACCTAAATTGCCGCCACATCAGGCTGCAATGAAAGAGATAGAACGTATCAAGACAGAGAAGGTATGGCAGAAAGGGCAATCGAAGGAGTACTATACCGAACTTACCGATGCTATTCGTACATATATTAAGGATCGTTTCGGATTTAATGCATTGGAAATGACTTCTTCTGAAATAATCGATCAGTTACTGGAAATGAATGATAAAGAGGCCATATCAGACCTAAAACTATTGTTCCAGACTGCTGATTTAGTGAAGTTCGCCAAGCATAATCCTCAGATGAATGAAAACGATGCCAATTTGATTAATGCCATTGATTTTATCAATGAGACCAAACAACCGGAAGAGGAAAATCAGAAACCGCAACCAACGGAAATCACTATTATTGAGAAACGTTCTTTACGTGTTAAAGCTATGCTGATTTGTGGAATTGCATTGTTATCAGCAGCATTGATCGGTACCTTTATATATATAGGTCTACAGTTATACAATCTTTTTGTATAAAGGATGTATAGCTTAATACTAAATAGTAAACTGTTAAATCATAAATAAAATGGTTTTTGCCAATATTGAATATCTGTTTTTGCTATTATTGCTTATACCGTATATTGTATGGTATATCCTGAAGCAAAAGAAAAGTGAAGCAACTCTTCAAATTTCAGATGCCCGGGTATATGCGCATACACCTAAAAGTTATAAGAATTATTTGTTGCATGTTCCATTTCTATTACGCTGCCTTGCTTTAGTACTAGTTATTTTGGTTCTTGCACGCCCGCAAACTACTAATAAGTGGCAGAACAGTGAGATAGAAGGAATTGATATTATGCTGGCTATCGACGTTTCTACCAGTATGCTGGCTGAAGACTTGAAGCCGAACAGACTGGAAGCTGCTAAAGACGTAGCTGCAGAGTTTATCAATGGACGTCCCAATGATAATATCGGTATTACATTATTTGCAGGAGAAACTTTCACCCAATGTCCGTTGACTGTAGACCATGCTGTATTGTTGGATATGATACATAATATCAAATGTGGTCTTATCACTGACGGTACTGCTGTCGGTATGGGTATTGCAAATGCTGTAACCCGCTTAAAAGATAGCAAAGCGAAATCCAAAGTTATTATCCTATTGACGGATGGTACAAATAACAAGGGAGATATTTCGCCTATGACAGCGGCAGAAATAGCAAAAAGCTTTGGTATTCGTGTATATACCATCGGAGTAGGTACCAATGGAATGGCTCCTTATCCTTATCCAGTCGGAAATACGGTGCAATATGTAAGTATGCCGGTAGAAATTGATGAAAAGACATTGACAGAGATTGCCGGAACGACAGATGGTAACTATTTCCGGGCTACGAGCAACTCGAAGCTTAAAGAAGTATATGAAGAAATTGATAAACTGGAAAAGACGAAACTGAATGTAAAAGAGTATAGTAAGCGGGACGAAGAATATCATTGGTTTGCTTTAGCAGCTTTCCTCTGTGTCTTGTTGGAAGTACTATTACGTAATTCGGTACTCAAGAAAATTCCATAAGGATGTTTGTCAATCGTTATTTGCCAATCATAAAATAGTAAGAAGATGTTTCGATTTGGAGAACCTACATATTTATATTTATTGTTGCTATTACCTTTTTTAGCAGCTTTCTACTTGTATTCCAATTACAAGAGGAGAAAGAATATCCGACGTTTCGGAGATCCGACTTTGTTGGCTCAGTTAATGCCTGACGTATCCAAATATCGTCCGGATGTAAAATTCTGGATTATTTTTGTTGCTATTGGTTTGTTCTCCGTATTACTGGCACGCCCTCAATTCGGTTCAAAACTGGAAACGGTTAAACGCAAGGGAGTAGAGGTAATTATTGCTTTGGACATTTCAAACTCTATGTTAGCGCAGGATGTACAGCCTAGCCGTTTAGAAAAAGCAAAAAGATTAATATCCAGATTAGTAGATGAGCTTGATAATGATAAGGTAGGTATGATTGTATTTGCCGGTGACGCTTTTACACAGCTGCCAATTACAAGTGACTATATTTCCGCTAAGATGTTCTTAGAATCCATTAGTCCTTCGTTGATTTCTAAACAGGGTACAGCTATTGGGGAAGCAATCAATCTGGCAGCTCGTAGTTTCACTCCGCAAGAAGGGGTAGGACGCGCCATTATTGTTATTACTGATGGTGAAAATCATGAAGGTGGTGCAGTGGAAGCTGCTAAAGCTGCGGCAGAAAAGGGTATTCAGGTAAGTGTATTGGGAGTAGGTATGCCTGATGGTGCTCCAATACCGGTGGAAGGAACGAATGATTACCGCCGCGACCGGGAAGGTAATGTGATCGTTACCCGTTTGAATGAAGCTATGTGTCAGGAAATTGCAAAAGAAGGAAAAGGTATATATGTACGAGTAGATAATTCTAATTCAGCCCAAAAGGCCATCAATCAAGAAGTGAATAAAATGGCGAAATCTGATGTAGAGTCGAAAGTATATACAGAATTTAACGAACAATTCCAGGCTATTGCATGGGTTATTCTACTATTGTTATTGGCAGAAATCCTAATTCTGGATCGCAAAAATCCTTTATTTAAGAACATTCACCTGTTTTCTAATAAGAAATAGTTATACGTATGTTAAAAAGTAAATATATTCTATTCGCTGTATTTCTGTTAGCAGCAGCTGGTGTATCGGCTCAGAAAGCAGAACGCGACTATATCCGTAAGGGAAACCGTCTGTTTAATGATAGCGTATTTGTTGATGCAGAGGTGAACTACCGGAAGGCCTTGGAAGCTAATCCCAAGTCTACGGTATCCATGTATAATCTGGGAAATACCCTTTCGCAACAGCAAAAGTTTCAGGATGCCATGGAACAATATGTATCGGCCAGCAAAATAGAAAAAGATAAAATGAAACTCGCCCATATTTATCACAATATGGGAGTAATTTTCCAGGCTGGTAAAGACTATGCCAAAGCTGTAGATGCATATAAAATGTCACTGCGTAATAATCCTACCGATCATGAAACCCGGTACAATTTGGCTCTTGCACAGAAAATGCTGAAAGACCAACAAAATCAACAGAATCAAGATCAAAATCAGGACCAAAACAAAGATCAGCAAAAGCAAGATCAGAAACAGGACCAGAATAAAGACAAACAGAAGGATCAGAAACAAGATGAAAAGAAAGATCAGCAGCAACCACCGAAATCTGAAAAGAAACAAGATAATCAGATGTCAAAGGAAAATGCTGAACAATTACTGAATTCTGTCATGCAGGACGAGAAAGATGTGCAGGATAAAGTGAAGAAGCAACAAAAAGTTATGCAAGGCGGTCGCTTGGAAAAAGATTGGTAATATAAAGTTGATGATATAAATTTCATAAGCAATGAAAAAACTGATTATTATATTGATGGCATTGATAGCATATAGCACTCATGTGTTTGCTGATAAGGTGTCTTTTACTGCTTCTGCTCCTGATGCAGTGGTAGTAGGCGAACAATTCAGGCTGTCGTATATTGTAACTACACAAAAAGTGAAAGATTTTCGGGCACCATCAATCAAAGGTTTTGATGTATTGATGGGTCCAAGCCGATCACAACAAAGTAGTACTCAAATAGTGAATGGTAATGTTACATCTACTAGCAGTATTACATTTACATACATATTAATGGCTAATAATGCCGGAGAATACACAATACCCGGTGCCTCCATTATTGCCGATGGTGACCAAATGGTGGCAAACTCAGTAAAGATTAAAGTATTGCCACAAGATCAAGGTGGCAATAGCGGACAAAATAATAGTAGTAGTGGTTCTATACATTCCTCATCTGGTACAAGTGTCTCTAATCAGGACCTTTTTATTATGGCAAGTGCCAGTAAAACAAATGTGTATGAACAGGAGGCTTTTGTCCTGACCTATAAAATATACACCAGAGAATCCAACTTACAACTTAATAATGCGAAATTGCCCGACTTTAAAGGTTTCCATTCTCAAGAAATAGAAATGACAACCAATGCAAGATGGACTCCGGAGCATTATCAGGGACGTAATTACTATACAACGGTTTATCGCCAGTTTGTTCTCTTCCCGCAACAATCAGGAAAGCTATATATTGATCCGGCACAGTTCCAGATGACTATCGGAAAACCTGTGCAATCAGATGATCCTTTTGATGCCTTCTTCAATGGAGGAAGTAATGTCATTGAAATTAAAAAAAATATTTCCACTCCTAAGATAGCAATAAATGTCAATCCGCTTCCTACGGGTAAACCTGCAGATTTTTCAGGTGGAGTGGGAGAGTTCAATATATCTTCTTCTATCAACAGTAAGGAACTGAAAACCAATGATGCTATTACTATTAAACTGGTAATATCCGGTACAGGTAACCTGAAGTTGATTTCTAATCCGGAAATTAAATTCCCGGATGATTTTGAAGTATATGATCCCAAAGTAGACAATCAAGTCAGATTAACCCGGGAAGGACTCACAGGCAATAAAGTTATTGAATATTTAGCAATTCCGAGACATGCCGGAACATATAAGATTCCGGGAGTATCTTTCAGCTATTTTGATATTCGCTCCAAGTCTTACAAAACACTGAAAACAGAAGATTATGTAGTAAATGTTGAGAAAGGTGCAGGTAATGCGGATCAAGTAATTGCTAACTTCACGAATAAAGAGGACTTGAAAGTATTAGGTGAAGACATCCGTTATATCAAACAGAATGAAGTTACTCTCCAACCTAAAGGAAGTTTCTTCTATGGTTCAATGACATATTGGTTATTCTATATCATTCCGGCTCTTGCCTTTATTATTTTCTTTATTATTTATCGTAAGCAAGCTGCTGAAAATGCAAATGTTGCTAAAATGCGTACGAAGAAAGCAAATAAAGTGGCAACGAAGCGTATGAAGCTTGCAGGAAAATTACTCTCCGAAAATAAAAAAGATGCTTTCTACGATGAGGTATTAAAGGCATTGTGGGGATATATAAGTGACAAACTGAATATTCCGGTATCTCGTTTATCTAAAGATAATATTGAAGAGAAACTAAGAAATCACGGAGTAAATGAGGAACTAATCAAAGAATTCCTGAATGCATTGAATGATTGTGAATTTGCACGGTTTGCTCCAGGTGATGAGAATCAAGCTATGGATAAAGTTTATTCTTCTTCAATAGAAGTAATAAGCAAAATGGAGAATTCAATAAAACATTAACCCAGAAGAGATTATGTCATGAAAAGGATATTATTTTTTATATTATTATCAATGTCGCTTACTTGTTTCGGACAAGATTCGTTAAGCATTGATACTAGACAAACGAATGGAGTTGATTCTATCCACGCTTCGCATACCACATTTTCCAGTAATACACTGGAAGATGCAACAAAAGCTGAAGGAGATTCCGCATATATAAAAGAAGATTATGCAGCAGCTATTCAGATATATGAAGCATTACTGAAAAATGGAGAAGCTGCCGACGTCTATTACAATCTGGGAAATAGTTATTATAAAATAGGGGAGATAGCGAAAGCTGTTTTAAATTATGAGCGTGCTCTGCTATTACAACCAGGAAATGGTGACATCCGTGCTAATCTTGAAGTGGCACGTGCAAAAACAATAGATAAGGTTGAACCTGTTCCTGAAGTATTCTTTGTTTCATGGATCAAATCTCTGACAAATAGTATGAGTGTAGATGCATGGGCCACATGGGGTATTGTCTCCTTTATTCTATTGATTATCGCTTTCTATTTCTTTATATTCTCCAAACAGATTATGTTAAAGAAAATAGGATTCATATCAGGAATCATTTTGCTGATTGTCACTGTTTGCTCTAATCTTTTTGCTTCGCAACAAAAAGAGCATTTGGTTAATCGAAGTGAGGCGATAGTAATGAATCCGAGTGTAACAGTACGAAGTACTCCAAGTGAGAGTGGGACTAGCTTGTTTATTCTCCATGAAGGGAGAAAGGTAAGTGTCAAAGACAACTCTATGAAAGAATGGAAAGAAATTCGACTGGAAGATGGAAAAGTCGGGTGGGTACCTGCTTCTGCTATCGAGGTGATATAAAGGTCATTAATAGATTTTATATATTCAAGAAAAAAAGATAAGCAAATAATTTGTTTTATCTTTTTTTTTGCTTAAGTTTATAGCGTGATAAAAAAATCACATAGTATTAACCATTAAATTTATGAGACATGAGAACAATAACGTTTAATGAACTTCGTAAAATTAAAGATTCATTGCCTAGCGGTAGCATGCATAGAATAGCAGACGAACTTGGTTTGCACGTAGATACAGTGCGAAACTTCTTCGGAGGACACAATTTCAAGGAGGGAAAAAGCGTCGGAATACATCTTGAGCCCGGTCCAGATGGTGGGCTTGTAATGTTGGATGACACGACCGTTCTTGATCGGGCTTTAAAAATCCTAGATGAATTGAATATGAGTATGCAAAAAGAACAGGCTACCGAATCTGTGCAAGTTTAAAATATAACAAACTGAATCCCAATTGAATCAAACAATTGGGATTTCTTATTTGTTTTCACCTTATAAAATGTACATTTATGGAAGACAAATTAGTAACCCTGGCCATTCTGACATACACCAAAGCGCAGATCTTAAAGAATGTCTTGGAAAATGAAGGTATAGAAACCTACATTCATAACGTTAATCAAATACAACCGGTTGTTTCATCGGGAGTGCGTTTACGAATTAAAGAAAGCGATCTGCCACGTGCTTTGAAAATAACAGAAAGTTCTACATGGCTGTCTGAAAGTATAGTGGGAGAGAAGGAGCCCAAAGTAAAAGATAAATCAAATAAGATTTTAATTCCCGTCGACTTCTCTAATTATTCGATGAAAGCATGTGAATTTGCATTCAACCTGGCAAAAACAGAAAATGCAGAAGTCATCCTGTTGCATGTCTATTTCACGCCTATTTATGCATCGTCGTTGCCTTATGGGGATGTTTTCAATTACCAGATTGGAGATGAAGAATCTGTAAAAACGATTATCCAAAAAGTCCATTCTGATCTCAATGCTTTATCAGAGAAGATAAAAGAAAAAGTTGCATCAGGCGAATTTCCCAACGTTAAATATAGCTGCATCTTACGTGAAGGTATTCCAGAGGAGGAAATCTTAAGATATGCTAAAGAACAGCGTCCTATGGTTATCATTATGGGTACCCGAGGCAAAAATCAGAAAGACATTGATTTAATTGGCAGTGTAACCGCTGAAGTTATTGACAGGAGTCGCACGGCTGTATTGGCTATTCCGGAAAATACACCATTTAAACAGTTTAGTGAAGCAAAACGGATTGCCTTTATTACCAATTTTGATCAAAGAGATCTAATTGCTTTCGAGGCATTCTTTAATACTTGGAAATCATTCCATTTTTCTGTATCTTTGATACACCTTACAGATTCTAAAGATACCTGGAATGAAATAAAACTAGCAGGTATAAAAGAATATTTTCACAAGCAATATCCGGGGCTTGAAATTCATTATGACGTAGTGATGAATGATAATTTATTAAAAGGACTTGATCAGTATATCAAAGATAATCATATAGATATAATCACTTTGACTTCTTACAAAAGGAATATATTTGCTCGATTATTTAATCCAAGTATTGCCAGAAAAATGATTTTCCATTCAGATACACCATTGCTTGTTATTAACAGCTGATCAAATCAGGCAAAAAATGAGCATCCAAGATTAGGGAATAATACTTATTATGTTTAATAGAAAAAGGAGTAATATAATGACCTTACTCCTTTTTCTATTTTTATTTAAATGAAGAAATTTACCTGTTCCACTCAAGTCCATATCAAATATAAGATTTTTCAATTACTACTTTAAACTATTGAATAAAAAAAAGAAGACTACTATTTCTAATAGCCTTCTTATATTTTTTCAGAAAACGATCTTACTTCATCATCTTATCGATTTCTTCGAATTCAGGTCCCATATTCAAGTTATAGTAAACTCTGTAAAGACCTTGCAACCATAAATCTTGTTGATCGGGTTTTAAAGCTCTGGCTTTTTCATAGAATGGTTTAGCTTCTTCGTAGAATTTCTTAACCACAGCTTGTGCTTCAGCGTACTTAGGATCATTGATATCTGTTGTTGCTTTATCAGCATAATCCTGTGCTTTCATCAAATATACCAAACCTACATTAGAGTATGCTTCTGCATATTCCGGATCAGCAGCAATAGCTTTTTTGTAGTATTCGATTGCATTATCATATTCTTTCATATTATGATAAAGATATGCTTTTACATACAAATACAACTTGTTATTCGGATCATTAGCTAACATTCTATCAGCAAACTCCATAGCTTTAGAAGCTTGATTAGAGCTATTATAATAATCAACCAAATTAGCGAAGAAATAATCATTTCCAGGGAACTTAAGGATACCCTCTTCCAAAGACTTAATCCATGCAGCAGTATCACCTTTAGCTTTATAAGCATCAGCCATCAATTGCATTGCAAATTTACCTCCATCTTTATCGGATAAAGCCATAGGAGCATATTTAATGATCGCATCTTTATCACCTACTCTATCAGCAGCTAATGTTGCATAATAAGCAATTTGCGGAAGAAGAGTATCGTTTTTAGCCAATTCTTTATCAGCTAACATCGGATAAGAAGCTGACTCTACATAGGTTGCAAAGAACTTCAAAGCCTCTTTATTCTTGTCCAGGTTGAAATACTGAATACCACCATTAATCAAATTAGGACGTTCAGCCAACATACTGGAAGCATTAGCCTTCCGATATTTGTTTTTAACTTTTCCCTTTTCATTAGGTATTTCCGCTAATTCATCACACTTATTATAGTACTCATACATTTTCAGAATACTATTGTATACTTTCAATGTATCATACGGTTTCTTCAAAAAAGCATTTTTCATTTGCTCCTCGTTGATACGTCTCTGAATAAATCCAGCAACGTCCCATGTGTCAGCAAGATCCTTCGTTTCAGGATTCTTCATAGCCTCCTTAATAAGCTGTTCAGCCTGCTTAAAATTAGGTTTTACGTCATTAGCCATACTCTTTGCTTCCTTCACATTCTTCATCTGAGCGAATGAGAAGCTAACAGCCATCAATAAAACCATAGAAAATAATACTCTTTTCATGATTGTTGTTTGATTAATTATTAATATTATGTCTATTCCTCAATTTCGTTATTGCTTTCGTTTTCATTTACGTCCGCTGCATCATCAATATCAGGAACATCAGCATTCGGATCACTCACGATTGTACCCTCTGCCTCTTCTGCCGGAATTTCATCTTCAAGACTTTCTGTCATAACCTTACATACCGAACCAATCTGGTCGTTACGTTTTTCAAGATTTATCAGACGAACGCCTTGAGTAGCACGGCCCATTATACGAACATCCGCTACCTTCAAACGAATAGTGATACCAGACTTATTGATAATCATCAAGTCATTTTCATCGGTTACCGACTTGATTGTTACCAACTTACCTGTCTTTTCGGTAATATTCATGGTCTTCACACCCTTACCTCCACGGTTCGTTTTACGATAGTCTTCAATTTCAGAACGTTTACCATATCCTTGTTCGGAAACTACCATTACAGATTCTGTCTCCAAATCTTTGATACAAATCATTCCTACTACTTCATCCTGACCATCATTATCCAACGTAATACCACGTACACCTGTTGCTGTACGTCCCATTACACGAACTGCTGCCTCATGGAAACGAATTGCACGACCATTGCGGTTTGCAATGATGATTTCATTATTTCCATTCGTCATACGAACTTCAATTACGCTATCATCTTCGCGGATAGTTATAGCATTTACACCATTCTGACGAGGACGAGAATACTGTTCAAGCAATGTCTTCTTTATTACACCTTTCTTAGTACAGAATAATACATAGTGGCTATTGATAAACTCGGAATCCTCTAAACTCTTCACACGCAAGTATGCAGTTACATTATCATCCGAATCAATATTCAACAAGTTCTGAATAGCACGGCCCTTAGAATTCTTCGTTCCTTCAGGTATTTCATATACTTTCAGCCAATAACACTTACCCTTTTGTGTAAAGAACATCATGGTATTGTGCATGGTAGCAGGATAAATATGCTCTACAAAGTCTTCATCACGGGTTTCCGTACCTTTCGAACCTACTCCACCACGATTTTGTGCACGGAATTCGGTCAACGGTGTACGTTTAATATAACCCATATGAGAAATTGTAATAATCATCTGATCATCTGCATAGAAGTCTTCCGGATTAAATTCTTCTGAAGAATAAACAATTTCAGAGCGACGTACATCTCCATATTTCGCTTTGACTTCTAACAATTCCTCTTTCATTACCCGACGACATACTTCATCATCAGCCAGAATACTTTCCAAATAAGCTATCTGCTTCATTATTTCTTCGTATTCCGCATGAAGCTGATCCTGCATCAGACCGGTTAACTGACGCAAACGCATTTCTACAATTGCACGAGCCTGAATTTCTGTCAGGTTAAATCGCTCAATCAAGCCTGTTATTGCGTCATTCGGAGTTTTTGCAGCACGAATGATACGAATTACTTCATCAATATTATCTGAAGCAATAATCAAACCTTCAAGAATGTGCGCACGCTCTTTCGCCTTACGAAGATCGAACTGAGTACGACGAATAACAACTTCGTGTCTATGCTCTATGAAATATTTAATTAAATCTCTTAGATTCAACGTTTTTGGACGTCCATGAACCAAAGCCACATTGTTAACACCAAAAGAGGTCTGCAAAGCTGTCATTTTATAGAGTTTATTCAACACTACACTTGCATTTGCATCACGTTTTATGTCAATAACAATACGCATACCATCACGGTCAGACTCATCGTTGGCATTTGAGATACCTTCTATCTTCTTATCATTTACAAGATCAGCAATATATTTAATCAGTTCGGCCTTATTTACATTATAAGGAATCTCTGTTATTACGATCTTGTCATGTGTTTGTCCGCTTTCAATTTCAGCTTTCGCACGCATAATTACACGTCCGCGACCTGTCAAATATGCTTCGCGTACACCACTCACACCATATATATATCCGCCAGTAGGGAAATCCGGTGCTTTAACAAATTCCATCAGTTCCTCTACCGTAATTTCCGGATTATCAATATATGCATCACATGCTTCAATCACTTCCGAAAGATTATGAGGAGGCATATTGGTAGCCATACCAACAGCAATACCGGATGCTCCGTTCACCAGAAGGTTCGGGATACGCGTCGGCATCACCTTAGGTTCCACCAGCGTATTATCAAAGTTTGGCTCAAAATCAACGGTTTCCTTATACAGGTCATCCATCATTGCTTCACCCAACTTATTGAGACGAGCTTCTGTATAACGCATAGCAGCAGGGCTATCACCATCCACAGAACCAAAGTTTCCCTGTCCATCTACCAAAGGATAACGCATTGCCCATTCCTGCGCCATACGTACCATTGCAAAATAAACAGAAGAATCCCCATGAGGATGATACTTACCAAGTACCTCACCCACGATTCTCGCTGACTTTTTATAAGGTTTGTCTGAAGTATTGCCTAATTCCATCATTCCGTATAAAATTCTACGGTGAACAGGCTTAAATCCATCTCTAACATCCGGAAGGGCACGCGAAACGATGACCGACATGGAGTAGTCAATGTACGATGACTTCATTTCCTCCTCGATGTTAATCTTTATAATTCTGTCTTGTTCAAGCATTTAAAATGATTATTAATTATACATTCTACGGTTTGTGAAAAACCACGCTAAAGTACTACTTTTCCCCGATATACGAAAGTTTTTAGAAAGAAAGTTTTATCATGACCGGGACGATAACCCGCCAAACTTTAAAATACAAAAATAAAAAGATAAAAACGATAAATATAATATGGAAAGATAAATAACATCGGTAAAAAAGAGCCTATTATTTGTTATACCTTATATATATAATACAAATACACTGTTTTTATGGCACGCCATTTGTAGATATAAGAAATAAAGCAAATATTGCAATACAAACTTGATTAAATGCGTATATTTGCCAGTGAATAACCCTTAGAAGAAAAGGAAAAAGTATGAATAATCAATTCTCACAAAGAGTTTCCGACATTATCGTCTATAGTAAGGAAGAAGCGAATCGGTTGAGAAGTAGGTATATAGGTCCCGAACACCTGCTTCTGGGAATACTCCGTGACGGTGAAGGAAAAGCTATCGAGATATTGTCTAAACTCAACACCAATCTGGCTGCTATAAAGCAACAGATTGAAGCTCAGCTGAAGGCAGAAGCTGATGAAATGTTATTGCCTGATGCAGAGGTGCCGTTATCTAATGATGCGGCAAAGATATTAAAAATGTGTATTTTAGAAGCTCGTGGAATGAAAAGTAACATCGCTGATACAGAACATGTATTATTGGCTATTTTAAGAGAAAAAAACAATATGGCGGCTTCCGTACTTGAAGCAAACGATATAAACTACGTGAAAGTACTGGAGCAAGCTACATTGCAGCCGGATATCAATTCCGGCATGGGCTTTTCGGAAGACGATGAGGATGACGAAGAAATGTCTTCTCCTCGTTCCGGCAGAGGTGGCTCGGATGAACGCCAACAGGCACAAACCGCTTCCAAGAAGCCGTCTAATGATACGCCGGTACTTGACAATTTCGGTACTGACATGACAAAAGCGGCAGAAGAAGGACGGTTGGATCCTGTTGTGGGCAGAGAAAGAGAAATCGAACGTTTAGCGCAGATATTAAGTCGACGCAAAAAGAATAACCCAATTCTGATTGGTGAACCCGGTGTAGGAAAATCAGCGATTGTTGAAGGTCTTGCATTGAGAATCATTCAGAAAAAGGTTTCGCGTATCCTGTTTGATAAACGAGTCGTTGCTCTTGACATGACTGCTGTTGTGGCAGGAACAAAGTACCGTGGACAATTTGAAGAACGTATCCGTTCCATTCTCAATGAATTGCAGAAGAATCCGAATGTTATATTATTCATTGATGAAATTCACACGATTGTAGGCGCAGGCTCTGCGGCAGGCTCTATGGATGCCGCCAATATGCTAAAGCCAGCATTGGCAAGAGGAGAAATACAATGTATCGGTGCCACCACTCTTGATGAATATCGTAAGAATATTGAGAAAGATGGCGCATTGGAACGTCGTTTCCAAAAAGTAATTGTAGAACCGACTACTGCTGCCGAAACTCTGCAGATTTTGCGTAATATCAAGGATAAGTATGAAGATCATCACAATGTGTATTATACAGATGAAGCATTGGAAGCATGTGTCAAGCTGACAGACCGCTATATCACAGATCGTAATTTCCCTGATAAAGCCATTGATGCTTTAGATGAAGCCGGCTCACGTGTACATCTTACTAATGTCAATGTACCCAAAGAGATAGAAGAACAGGAAAAGCTGATCGAAGAAGCTAAAAACAAGAAAAATGAAGCCGTAAAATCGCAGAATTTTGAACTTGCAGCCAGCTTCCGTGATAAAGAGAAAGAACTTTCTATCCAATTGGATGAGATGAAAAAAGAATGGGAAGCCAATCTAAAAGAAAACAGGCAAACTGTTGATGCAGAAGAAATTGCCAATGTTATCTCAATGATGTCAGGCATTCCAGTACAACGAATGGCACAGGCCGAAGGCATCAAGCTAGCAGGTATGAAAGAAGATTTGCAAGCTAAAGTCATCGCACAAGACACAGCTATAGAAAAGCTGGTCAAAGCCATTTTGCGAAGCCGTGTAGGACTCAAAGATCCTAATAAGCCCATTGGCACGTTTATGTTCTTAGGTCCGACAGGAGTTGGTAAAACTCACCTAGCAAAAGAGTTGGCCAAGTATATGTTCGGTTCTGCCGATGCACTGATTCGTATCGATATGAGTGAATATATGGAAAAGTTCACTGTTTCACGCTTGGTTGGGGCACCTCCGGGATACGTAGGATATGAAGAAGGTGGCCAGCTGACAGAAAAAGTGCGCCGTAAACCATACTCTATTGTATTGCTTGATGAAATAGAAAAAGCACATCCGGATGTATTCAATATCCTGCTTCAGGTAATGGATGAGGGTCGTCTGACTGACAGTTATGGCAGAATGGTAGATTTCAAAAATACCGTTATTATCATGACTTCCAATATCGGAACCCGCCAACTGAAAGAATTTGGACGTCGTGTTGGTTTTGCGACACAAAGCCGCCTGGATGATAAAGAATTCTCGCGAAGTGTTATACAAAAAGCTCTAAATAAATCATTCGCGCCTGAATTCATCAATCGTGTAGATGAGATTATCACGTTTGATCAACTTTCTCTGGAAGCGATAACAAAGATTATAGACATAGAGCTAAAAGGATTGTACGATAGAATAGAATCTATTGGTTACAAGCTTGTTATTGAAGATAAGGCGAAAGAATTCATCGCTAGCAAGGGATATGACATACAATATGGCGCCCGTCCTTTGAAGCGCGCAATTCAAACCTATCTGGAGGATGGTTTATCCGAGCTCATCATTTCCTCGTCTTTAAAAGAGGGAGATACTATTCAAGTAACCCTTAATGAAGAAAAAGGCGAATTGGAGATGAAAGTTGTTTCTCCGGAATAGAGTTATTTCCTGAATAAGAAAATAATTTAATATGCCATAATGTCAGACCTTCGGGTCTGGCATTTTTTTTGTCTCTGTATGGACAAATATCAATTAAAATTAATCAATAGATAAACTAAAAAAATATACGTATTATGCAAAAAGGTAATATTGGGGTTACAACAGAAAACATTTTCCCTATCATTAAAAAGTTTTTGTACAGTGACCATGAAATTTTTCTGCGCGAGTTAGTATCCAATGCGGTAGATGCCACTCAGAAGCTGAATACGCTTGCTTCTATTGGCGAATTCAAAGGTGAACTGGGTGACTTAACTGTTCACGTTGAATTAGGCAAAGATACTATTACCATTTCTGACCGTGGTATCGGTTTGACTGCAGAAGAAATAGAGAAGTACATCAATCAAATAGCTTTCTCTGGAGCTAATGACTTCCTGGAGAAGTATAAGAACGATGCAAATGCCATTATCGGACATTTCGGACTTGGCTTCTACTCTGCCTTTATGGTTGCAAAGAAAGTGGAGATTATCACTAAATCATACAGAGACGATGCAAAAGCCGTAAAATGGACTTGTGATGGCAGCCCTGAATTCACTATTGAAGAAATAGAAAAAGCCGACCGTGGATCAGATATCATCTTATACATTGATGACGACTGCAAAGAATTCCTCGAAGAAGCACGTATCTCCGAACTTCTGAAGAAATATTGCAGCTTCCTTCCTGTTCCTATTGCATTTGGAAAAAAGAAAGAATGGAAAGACGGCAAACAGGTAGAAACGGCTGAAGATAATATAATCAATGATACCACTCCTTTGTGGACACGCAAACCTAGCGAACTTTCGGATGAAGATTACAAATCATTCTATAGCAAGCTATATCCGATGTCTGATGAACCACTCTTCTGGATTCACCTGAATGTGGATTATCCATTCCATCTGACTGGTATTCTCTACTTCCCGAAGGTAAAGAGCAATATAGAATTAAATAAGAACAAGATTCAGTTATATTGCAATCAAGTATATGTAACAGACTCTGTTGAAGGCATTGTACCAGACTTTCTGACTTTGTTACATGGAGTAATAGATTCTCCGGATATTCCGTTGAACGTTTCCCGTTCATACTTGCAAAGCGACTCAAACGTGAAGAAGATTTCAACTTATATCACCAAGAAAGTTTCCGACCGTTTACAGTCTATATTCAAGAATGATCGTAAGCAGTTTGAAGAAAAGTGGAACGACTTGAAAATATTTATCAATTATGGAATGCTCACACAAGAGGATTTCTATGATAAAGCGCAAAAATTCGCCCTTTTCACCGATACAAATGACAAACATTACACATTCGAGGAATATCAGACCCTTATTAAAGATAACCAGACAGACAAAGATGGAAATCTAATCTATCTGTATGCAAATAACAAGGACGAACAATACAGCTATATTGAGGCTGCAACCAATAAAGGCTATAATGTCTTGCTCATGGATGGCCAGTTAGATGTAGCTATGGTAAGTATGTTGGAGCAAAAGCTTGAGAAATCCCGTTTCACCCGTGTAGACAGTGATGTTGTTGACAATCTGATTGTAAAAGAAGACAAGAAAGGTGAAACTCTGGAAGCCAACAAACAAGATGCAATCACAACAGCCTTCAAGAGCCAATTGCCTAAAATGGATAAGGTTGAATTCAATGTGATGACGCAAGCGTTGGGAGAAAATTCGGCTCCGGTCATGATTACTCAAAGCGAATATATGCGTCGTATGAAAGAAATGGCAAATATTCAAGCCGGAATGAGCTTCTACGGCGAAATGCCTGACATGTTCAATCTGATCCTGAATTCAGACCACAAGTTGATAAAACAAGTATTGAATGAAGAAGAGAATGCCTGTCAAGCAGAAGTAGCTCCGATACTCTCCGAAATGGATAACGTCAACAAACAACGTAATGAGTTGAAAGACAAACAGAAGGATAAAAAGGAAGAAGACATCCCAACAGCTGAAAAAGATGAATTAAACGATCTCGACAAGAAGTGGGATGATCTGAAAAGCAAGAAAGAAGCTATCTTTATCGGCTATGCAAGCAATAACAAAGTTATCCGCCAGCTTATCGATCTGGCCTTACTTCAAAACAATATGTTAAGAGGTGAAGCTTTGAATAACTTCGTAAAACGTAGCATTGAGCTGATTTAATATCGCCCCTTTAAACATTACACATACTTCAAGAAAGAGCATTCAACGTTAAATACACGTTGTAATGCTCTTTTTCAATTTAAAACGATCGGCAAAATATCGATTAATTGAAAAGTATTGTATATATTTGAACACTTAATAGACAAAAAATTCAATTGTTTGATTTGGGTTATGAGAAAGATTTTTTTAGTGTTCATTACTTTATGGCTGATTATCCCGGCTATCCATGCCCAAAAAGTAGGACTTGTATTAAGCGGTGGTGGCGCCAAAGGAATGACGCACATCGGCATCATTCGCGCATTGGAAGAAAACAACATCCCTATTGACTACATTGCTGGTACTTCCATGGGAGCCATTATCGGCTCCTTGTATGCCATGGGATACTCTCCTGATGACATGGTAGAACTACTCAAATCGGAGGACTTTAAACGATGGTATTCCGGAGAAGTGGAAGAGAAATACGTATATCATTTCAAAAAGAATCTTCCCACTCCCGAATTTTTCAATATTCGTTTTTCATTCAAAGATTCACTGAAGAGTTTAAAACCTCAATTCCTGCCTACCAGTGTTGTCAACCCGATTCAAATGAATCTCGTGTTTGTTGACCTATATGCACGTGCTACGGCCGCTTGTAAGGGAGATTTTGATAAACTTTTTGTTCCTTTCCGTTGCATTGCGTCCGATGTGTACAATAAAAAACAGTTAGTCATGAAGGAAGGAGATTTAGGAGATGCCGTCAGAGCTTCCATGAGCTTCCCTTTCATGTTTAAACCCATTGAAATAGACAATGTACTGGCCTACGATGGAGGTATCTATAATAACTTTCCCACGGACGTCATGAGAGATGATTTTCATCCGGATGTCATTATAGGAAGCGTTGTATCCACCAATCCCACTAAACCCAAGGAAAATGACCTCATGAGTCAAATTGAGAATATGGTGATGCAGAAAACCGACTATTCTATTCCGGACTCTATGGGGATTTTAATGACATTCAAATATGACAACGTCAACCTGATGGATTTTCAACGCATCGACGAATTACATGATATAGGATATAATCGAACCATCAGCATGATGGATTCTATCAAAAGCCGTATCCATCGGCGTGTGAATCTGGACAATATTCGTTTAAGGAGAATGGTATACCGTAGTAATTTCCCGGAACTACGTTTTAAAAATATCATCATTGATGGAGCTAATCCACAACAACAGGCATATATGAAGAAAGAATTTCATAAGTCGGATAACAAAGAATTCACCTATGAAGATTTAAAGCAAGGTTATTTTCGATTGCTATCAGATAAAATGATTTCAGAAATCATACCGCATGCAATTTATAATCCGGAAGATGACACCTATGATCTGCATTTAAAAGTCAAACTGGAAAACAACTTTGCTGTACGGCTGGGAGGTAACATATCCACCTCCAATTCGAATCAGATCTACCTGGGACTTAGTTATCAGGACTTAAACTACTATGCCAAAGAGTTTATTCTTGACGGGCAACTTGGAAAGGTATATAACAACGTGCAATTTATGGCAAAAATAGACTTTGCCACTGCCATTCCTACCTCGTATCGTCTTATAGGTTCGATCAGTACTTTCGACTATTTTAAGAAGGACAAACTTTTTTCGCGAAATAACAAACCGGCCTTTAACCAGAAAGACGAACGTTTCTTGAAATTACAGGTTGGATTACCTTTCCTTTCGAGCAAGCGAGCAGAGTTTGGAGTAGGAATTGCAAGAATAGAGGATAAATATTTTCAAAAAAGTGTCATTGACTTCGGAAATGACAAATTTGATAAAAGCCGCTATGATTTATTTGGTGGATCAATTAGTTTTAATGGAAGTACTCTTAATTCCAAACAATATCCTACACGTGGATACAGAGAAGCCCTTGTAGCCCAGATTTTCGTTGGAAAAGAACGATTCTATCCGGGCGAAGGAAGTACGACCAGTAACAACAAAGATCATCACTCCTGGCTGCAATTATCTTATATGAAAGAGAAATATCATAATATGAGTGAACATTGGGTTTTAGGATGGTATTTGAAAGCCCTGTATGCCTCCAAAAACTTCTCCGAGAACTATACGGCCACAATGATGCAAGCTGGAGAGTTTTCTCCTACATTACATAGCAAATTGACTTACAACGAAGCCTTTCGTGCCAATCAATTTGTCGGAGCCGGCATTCGGCCTATTTACCGTTTAAGCCAGATGTTCCATCTTCGGGGAGAATTTTATGGTTTTATGCCTATTTATCCAATCGAAAAAAACTCGTTGAATAAAGCATATTACGGAAAAGCTTTCTCCAAGTTTGAATATTTAGGAGAAATTTCTGTTGTATGTCAATTGCCTTTTGGAGATATCTCTGCATATGTAAATCATTATAGCTCACCGAAAAGGGAGTGGAATGTCGGACTAAGTATAGGTTTACAACTATTCAATTATCGGTTCATAGAATAATTTTCTACAAAAAAAGTCGGTGAAAAGCTTGCTAATTCGGGAAAAGTCCGTATCTTTGCACCCGTTAAAACAAAATAACGGTCGCGTAGCTCAACTGAATAGAGTAGCTGACTACGGATCAGCCGGTTACAGGTTTGAATCCTGTCGCGATCACTTTTTTGAATTAACAGAATGGCCGCGTAGCTCAACTGAATAGAGTAGCTGACTACGGATCAGCCGGTTACAGGTTTGAATCCTGTCGCGGTCACTGAAAAATTTACAAGTTATATTATTTGAGGTCGCGTAGCTCAACTGAATAGAGTAGCTGACTACGGATCAGCCGGTTACAGGTTTGAATCCTGTCGCGATCACAAAATCCTCTGCATTTGATGCGGAGGATTTTTATTTTCTCCCATTTCATCGAAGAAATTAGCTATAACTAAACTAAAAAGATTCAAAAGTCAGTCATTATAAACAAGCGATACATCCCCTCATATCTTTTATTTTCAATTCCCTCTTCACCTTCACCTTTCTTCCGGGCTCCCTATAAATAAGTCGTTTACGGGTGAAGGGCAACTCTTACACAGCCTTTTTCACCTGTTTGGAAGTAAGCGTCTCCGCGATTCTATATAGTGTATTAAAATAAAAAGGCTAATGATCCCTTTTTAGTCATTAGCCTTTTCCCATCTGTCAGGAAGCAGTTCCCTGTATTTTTCAATTGGTGTG